>CAZVSU010000013.1:0-37105 GCA_964629645.1 uncultured bacterium
GCGGGACGTCTTCAAATTTGGAATCAAATTAAGTTGATTCCAAATTTGAAGACGTCCCCCAGGGTTAAAATTAAAGCCTAAGAGGACACCGCTATGGAACCAATGTCAGCTAGGAGACACAACGAAAACATGCCACCGGATGAGTCTTTATTTTTAAAGTTCATCAAGGGGAATCGCTCAAAAGTGAATGAAGAACTCGTCATTGATGTGATCCACAGAAAAGAATGGGAAATTTTTCAGTTTATTTTTAAAAACAGCCGAGTGGATCGATTTAATCATGACAATGTGTTCGCTGCTGCGGCACTGCCCAAGAGAACGAAGTACCTGAAAGCTGTGCTTTCGAGGGGGATATTTCCTAATCAGCAGACACTCAAAACACTCGCAAGAGAGAGTCAGGTAGGAGTCATGCCTTTTAAAAAGTTTCAGGAGTTCGGTGTTGCCCTTAACTTTTTGGAACTCGCCGGGATGGCGGTCATGGGTTCAGGGTCGAGGCAAGAAAAGAAAATCGCCTTTTTTTTGCGTCAATCTCAATTCGATGTCAACGAGACGCGCCTGCTCGAAAGAGCCATTCAATATAATCAAATATCTTCGATCAAACGTTTACTCGAGCATAAGGCCGATCCCAACAAACAAGGACCGAGCGGCTGTCTCCCCTTGATTAAATCGATCAAGCAGCCCCAGGCCTTTTCAGTCCTACTCGATCACGGAGCGAACCTTGTCGTTCGAGATAAGAGGCATCAGATGACCCCACTGGACGTTCTCAAAACTCAAGGTTTGAGTTCGTGTCCGCCGGCTCTTTTAAAGACCCTTGCCGATCGGAAGATTCAAGTGTTTACCTTAGACGACGCCTATAAAATGCTCTGCGATGAAACGACGGTCGCACTCTGCCGCAAGTCAAACATGATAAGGAACACGCACATAAAAAAAATTATGGTCCTGGCCACTCAATATGTCGAACAGATCAATGCTTTTTTTCCAGTTGAGGATCCTCAAGAAACCCTTTTGACCGCTGCAGCCCGCCACGGTTTTATCGAGTTGGTGGTTCAGTTGCACGGTTTGGGTGCTCTGCCCGATAAAAGATGCAACCTTCGCCATAAAACAGCCCTTCACTATGCTGTTCGCGAGGGCAACAACGACTTGGCCGTGCAGCTTTTATTAATCGGAGCTGACGGCAATGCCGTTTGGGAGTCTCATCCGATGAAAAAACGGTATCCCCTCGATATGGCCAAAGATGAACAGGTCCGAACAACGCTTAAGATGGGCCACGCTAAAAAATCAGCCTCGATGAGACCGTTTTCGCCGCGTAAGTCAAAATAAAATCGGCCCCCGCTCTTTTGATGGCGGTGAGCTGCTCTAAAAAGACCTCTTGCGAGCAGCACCACCCCTTTTCTTCAGCAGCCATAACCATGGCGTATTCGCCGCTGACGTGATAAGCGCCGAGCGGCAGAGAGGTTTGCTCGCGCACTTTTGCGATGACATCTAAAGAGGTGAGGGCCGGTTTGATCAGGAGCATATCGGCCCCTTCCAGTTCGTCGAGGGTGCACTCGTTAAGCGCCTCCCGCAAATTCGCCGGGTTGAGCTGGTAGGTCTTTTTGTGCCCCTCCTTGACCCCCGACTTGAGCGCCTTTCGAAAAGGTCCGTAAAGAGAAGAGGCAAATTTAGCCGCGTAAGAAATGATGCCGACGTGGGAGTAGCCGTGTGCGTCGAGATGCTGGCGGATGTGGGCCACGCGCCCGTCCATCATATCGCTTGGGGCGACCATATCGGCACCCGCTTCTGCAGCGATGAGGGCCATTTCCGCTAGAATCTCAAGTGTTGCGTCGTTGTCGACGTCTCTGTCTTCGCTGAGGACGCCGTCGTGGCCATGATCGGTGTAGGGGTCGAGGGCGATGTCTACCATAACGCAAAGATCGGGCACGTCCTCTTTTAATTCGTCAATGGCTTGCTCGATGATGCTGCCCGGTTTCAACGCTTCAGCTCCATCGGCACTTTTTTTGTCTTGAGAGACGATGGGAAAGAGGTTCACAGCACGTATGCCCAATGCATAGAGATCGCGCGCTTCATGAATCAGCTGATCGACAGAAAATTGAAACACGCCGGGAAGCGATGGGAGAGAGTCTTTGACCTCTTCTCCCTCGACAACAAAAAGAGGGGCGACAAAGTTGGCGGGGGAGAGCCGGGTTTCTTGAACTAAAGAGCGAATCGCATCGGTTCTGCGGTTTCGTCTTGGTCGTCTCGTAAGATACTCTGGTGTTTCAATCATAAGTTCTCCTAGAGCGGAATCATAACATACAAGATGATTTTTTGCGCGCCGCTTCTCGAGTTGCCGATGCTTTGCTCGTTGATAGTTAATACGTTTTTCATATAATTCCATGCTATGATTAGTGTGACGATCTTGACAAAAGATAGTGAAAAGTGGATCGGCGAGGTGCTGGAGGCGCTCCGCGCATTTGACGAGGTCTTGATCTATGATACGGGATCGACCGATCGCACAATGGAATTTGCGTCGCGCTTTCAGAATGTGTCGTTGTATCAAGGACCTTTTGAAGGGTTCGGGCCGACCCATAATCGAGCGTCGGCATTGGCGCGTCATGACTGGATTTTGTCGATCGACAGCGATGAAGTGATGACAGATGCCCTCAGAGAAGAGATTGAGGCATTAACTCTCGATCCGGGATCTGTTTACTCTTTCCCGAGGCAAAACACCTATCATGGAAAATGGATCCGCGGGTGCGGATGGCATCCGGACCGCGTATTCCGGCTTTATCATCGCAAAGAGACGCGCTTCACAAACGACAAGGTGCACGAAAAGGTGATCATAGAGGGAAAGCGCCGTATTGATCTGCAACATGCGGTTCAACATTACCCTTACGAAACTACGGAAGATTTTCTCAGAAAAATGCAAAGTTACTCGACGCTTTTCGCCAAGCAGAACCGGGGCAAGAGAAAAGCGGGGGTTTTCAAAGCGCTCCTTCGCGGCGCTTACACGTTTTTTAAGAATTATCTTCTACAAAGAGGCGTTTTCTGCGGGGCGGAAGGGTTTGTCATCGCAGTTTACAACGCGAATACGACCTTTTACAAATACCTCAAACTAGCTGAAGCGAATCGATCACTTGCTCAAGAACGCGCCGATGGCCGGAGGAAAAAGAAAGGTGTTGCACAGTCTCCAGCTTCACCCAGCGGCACCCCTCGATCTCCGGTTGATGATCCACTGTCATCATAAATGGGTAAAGACGTACGCGATACTTTGTGAATGTATGAGTGACAGGAGAGAGTTTTTGAGTCTCCTTTTCCTTGGTGCCGAAATATTCCCTGACAAATTGATGCGCCATTCCGAGAGTCCATTCTTTGGCCGCTTCGCTGTAGGGAAACTCAAAAAGATCCTGCATCACTTTGCCCTCTTCGGGCAGCTTGAGCAGCACTTTATCGTGATGCATCAGAACAAAAACGGAGCGGATCAGCTTGACGATTTGGAGCTTTTTTGATTTGTAGGGGAGCTCTTTTTCAAGTCCCAGTTGATAGGCTTGGCATTCCGCCCGCATCGGGCACTTGCGGCAAAGGGGATCTTTTTTGCATACAGTGGCGCCAAGCTCAATCAAAGCTTCCATCGTGACCCACGGTTCATCGTCGGGAAGAAAGGCTTCCACCCGCTCGTGAATCATTTTGACAGTCTTGGGTTTGCTGATGTCGTCTTCGATATTGTGAAGCCTGGACATGACTCTCATGACATTGCCGTCGACAGCGGCCGCTTTTTGATGGAAGGCAAAACTCAAGATGGCGCCGGCAGTGTAGGATCCGATGCCTTTGATTGAAAGGAGCTCCTCGCGCGTGCTTGGCATTTGCCCGTCGAATGTCTGAACAATTTGCTGCGCCCCTACGTGCAGATTGCGGGCCCGGGAGTAGTAGCCGAGACCTTCCCACGCTTTAATGACAGAGTCGAGCGGGGCGCTTGCCAGATCTTGCACCGTTGGAAACAGAGAGACCCAGCGGTTGAAATAGGGGACAACAACCTTGGCTAGCGTTTGCTGCAGCATGACCTCCGAAACCCACACGTGGTAGGGCGAAAGCTGGCGCCTCCAAGGAAACTCTCTTTTGTGTTGTTCAAACCATTTTTTTAACATAAGCTTAATCGATCATGCCAGCTCCATTGTTTTTACTCAACAGACGCGCTCAAAAAATAATTAGCGATATTTTAAAACGATGGGCGCACAATTGTCGTTTTAATTGAATTAAACCCCTTAGCCGTTTATGCTCATCAGCGTATCAACATGACGATTTTTCCAAGAGAGGTTAATTGAATGCCCTATCTAGAGGAGTTCCGAACCCGAATTCAAAGCGAAGATTACCCCCGCTTTTTGCAGCTCTGGGAAGAGTATGCGAAGGGCGATACCATCAGAGTCGACGAGCTTGAACGAATATTAGAAATGGTCAAAGACTCCCAATTTGCCCCTAGGTTTGGAGCGCGTATCGAAAGTGCTTTGGATCTGTGGTCGCAAATCGAGGATGCCGATGATTCCTACCGTATTTTACGCTGGCTGATGGACCTGCAAACAACTCAATCTCCTGAACTGCAGGAGCTTGCCATCAAGGCAGTTCAACAGCGGTACCCTGACGACAGCCAATTCGAGCTCAAGACGCGCCTAGTCGGTTTAAGAGGAGTCGGCAATTTTCAAGGCGCCCTTTCTAATTATGATTTGCTGAGCCACATGGAAAAAGGGGCGTTTGTTTTCCATACAGGGGGATGGGGCGTCGGAGAAATCATGGACCTATCACTGATTCGAGAGCAGCTTGTGATCGAGTTTGAAATGGTTCTCGGCAAAAGAGATTTTTCTTTTCAAAATGCGTTTAAAATGCTGAAACCTCTCGCCTCAAAACATTTTCTTGCAAGGCGCTTCGGGAATCCCGACAAATTAGAAGAAGAGGCCAGACGAGATCCGACAAGCATTGTGCGGATGCTGCTTAGCGACCTTGGTCCAAAATCGGCGCCTGAAATTAAAGATGAGCTGTGCGAATGGGTGATTCCGGAAGAAGACTGGACGAAGTGGTGGCAGAATGCCCGCGCAAAATTGAAAAAAGATACATTTGTCGAAATGCCGTCTAATATCAAAGATCCCTTTGTTTTGAGGGAAACAGAGGTCACTCATGAAGACCGCCTGATGACCATGATGTCTCGTGCCAGCGGTCTCGATGAAACCATACTGGCGACCTATAATTTTGTGCGCGACTTTCCGAATATGGTCAAAAAAGAAGAGGTCAAACAGTCGATCATCGATAAATTAAGAGAGCTTCTCAAACGCGATCATTTGCCCATAGCCAAAAAAATCGAAATTTTGATCTTTATCGAGCACTTTCTGGAGTCAGAGGTTGATGGCGTCAGTCTTAAGATTGAAGTTCAGTCTCTGGAGAATGTCGAAAGAGTCCTCAATGAGATGCCGATCCTAGCCTTCAAAAAACGGTTTCTTGCCGTTGCGAGAGAATCGCGCGACGATTGGGTCGATCTTTTTTTGGAGTTTCTGTTGACCACAGAGCAAAATCCGCTTCGCGACTATCTGCTCAAAGAGCTGAACCAGCCCGAAACCTTAACCAAACTCGAACACCAGCTGGAAAAGTTGTTGCACCATCCCGAATCCTATCCCGAAACATTCGTTTGGTACTTTCAGAAGGTCACGACAGATTCGAGCGCTCTTTTCAGCGATAAGGATGGCCAATGCGAGTTCCTTGAAAGTTTTTTGATTCTTATCAACAAAATTGAAATCGACCCTCAGCATCGGGATCTTGTCAAAAAAATGGTGCAGCTTTTGACAAAAAAGCGGTACCAAATTATCCGCGACATTCTCGAGGGCTCCGACCTCGCTTTTGCTCGTGAATTTTTGCTTCTGGTGACCAAATGTCAATCATTTAGCAACCACGATCTCAAGATTATGCGCTCGCTCGCGGAAGTGGTCCATCCCTCACTTGGGGATGGAAGGGAGTCGTCACGCGACGATGAAATGGATGTCATCTGGACGACCCATGAGGGGTACGTCAAAACACAGAAGCGGATCGAACATCTCGGCACAGTTGAAATTGTCAAGAATGCAAAAGAAATCGAAGCGGCGCGCGAGCTGGGAGATCTAAAGGAAAATTCCGAGTATAAGTACGCTCTTGAAAAAAGATCCCGTTTGCAAAGCGAATTAAAATTGCTGTCCGACCAGCTCGCCAAGGCGCGCATCATGACCAAACACGACATTAATGTGAATGAAGTTGGAATTGGGACAGTGGTGGATCTCATTAACTCGCAAGGCGACACTGTGACCTATACCATCCTCGGCCCCTGGGATGCCGATCCCGATTCCCACCTGCTCTCTTTCCAGTCTAAATTAGCAGCCGCGATGCTGGGTAAAAAGGAAGGGGAGTCATTTACTTTTAGACACGAGTCTTATAAAGTTGCGAATATCCGCAGCTTTCTTCAATAGGTGGTCCATGGAAATACTGATCGCGAGTCGCAACTTAGGGAAAATCCGTGAATTCAGGACGATGCTCAGCGATATTGTCGGCTTAGACATTGACTCTCTTCTCGCCTATCCCGACTTTCCATCCCCGGAAGAGACAGGATCAACCTTTGAGGAGAATGCCACGATTAAAGCCCTGGAAGCAGCGCGGGGACTGAAGCAGTTTGTTCTCGCCGACGACTCGGGGCTTGTTGTCCCGGCCCTCGGAGGCGCCCCGGGTGTTCACTCGGCCCGCTACGCCGGTGAAAACGCCACTGATAGGGAAAACAATAAAAAGCTTCTGCAAGAGCTCGATGGAAAAACTGGGCTTGAGCGCAACGCTTATTACGAATGCGTTCTCGTACTGGCATCGCCAGACGAAGTACTCAAAGTGAGCCGCGGTCATTGCGAAGGGATGATCGTGGATCAGGAAAAAGGGCGCAACGGCTTTGGCTATGACCCTGTATTTATGAAGCATGACTACGACAAAACCTTCGGTGAGCTTTCTGACGATGTAAAAAATCGGGTGTCTCACAGGCGCAAAGCTCTTGACTCGATGAAAGCCTTTTTAGAGGGGCTCGTCATGTCGCACAAGTCGGTGTAGGCGTGTCGAGCCGTAGGAGCGCATGTCGACAATCTTAAGAGTGCTCAGTTTGGGCTCGACCACTTCCCCTTCTTCCAGAAAGAACACCCCGTCTTCTTTTAAGAGAGACAGTGTATCGACAAGCTCCATCAAAGTTTTGCCATATCCTTTTTTGTAAGGAGGGTCGGCATAAATGAAGTCAAAGGATTTGTTGATTTTTCTCAGCATTTTAAACACATCGCCGTAGAAGAGAGCGGCCTCGTCTTGAAGACCAAAATTTTCGAGGTTTTTTTCAATGCACCTTCGCGCCGGGGAATGATTTTCAACAAGGAGAGATGAGCGTGCTCCCCGACTCATCGCTTCGAGTGTCATGATCCCCGAACCGGCGAAGAGATCGAGTATGTCCGCCCCTTCAATTTTTGATTGGATGCTGTTAAAGATTGCTTCGCGGAGTCTAGAGGGGGTCGGACGGGTATGCTCGCCTTTCGGTGTCAAGATCGACTGCCCCCGCCATTTTCCCGCTGTAATCTTCACCCTTTAAGTCCCGCTTTCTCTGTAAAGGACCCCTTGCACTGTGCGTAAAAACTCGACAAGCAGCGATCGCCAGGGGCCGACAATTGTGACGTCGCCCATATTGCCATACTTGAGAATTTTTTCCTTCCCTAAATCGGGGCGCTCGAAAATCGCCTCGACAGGATAATAGCTGTCGACGACCCGGAAGGCCCCGCCCTCTCCTTCAATGGTGGGGAGATCTCCGTAATTTTGTGACGCCAGCTGGGGGTATTCAAGATTTTCAACACGCGCTTGGCCAATTTTGGTGACGACTCCTTCAAAAACCTGGTAAGGACCCGGCAAGGTGAACGTGATGGACTGCCCCTGATACAGATAGGTCCAGTACCGCTCTGCGACGTAAAACACGACTTTGATTTGGCTATCGTCCACGATCAAGCCGAATTCTTGGTTTTGTCTGACGTATTGATTGGGCTTCAGAGTCTGATCCCAATCGACAATTTTTCCGGAGACTTCGGCATAAATTTCCATCTCTCTTTTCTGCGTTTCGAGGGTTTTGGCACGCTCTTCCGATTGCGCAAGCTCTGCTCTTTTCTGGCCGACGAAGCGCCTCCCTTCATCTTTTTGACTCAATATATTGACTTGAGTCTGCAAAATCTTAGACTCTACTTTTTGATTCTCCAGAGCATTTTCTAGGGGGTACGATCGAATTTTAAAGAGAAGCTGCCCCGGCTCGACGAGATCGCCCCTTGCGACGCTAAGGTCTTCAATTTTCCCGCTCACGGGGGCGTAGAGGGTCTGCTGCTCAACGGCGGCGATCGTTGCAGGAAACGTTTGAGTGTGGGGGAGGGGAACGACAATCCAAAGCAAAAGCAGTGTGATGCTGGTGGCGGTAAGGAGAAGGCGTGGATTCGTCGTGAAGTATTTTCTTAGTTCTTTCAATGCCTTGATTTCAGAGATGAGCGGCCATATGAAGAACACAAGGATTTCAGTGAGAAACAGAAAAACGCCGAGAGCTTTGGTGAATTTGTAATAAACAAGCAGTGCGATCGCTGTATAAAGAAAAATTCTGTAAATCCACGTATACAGAGAATAGACGCACATCCAAAATATAGTTCTCTCGCTCAAGTTTTCTTCCGGAGGAGGGGCGTTCAGGCCGAGGAGCACTTGACGAAACTTCCAACGGGCCATCGCAAACGAACGCGGCTGCATGTTGTCGATGCCCCAGGTGTCTTGCAGCAAATAGTAGCCGTCGAATTTGAGCGCAGGGTTTAAGTTCACAAAAAGAGAGGTGATCCACGAAGACGAGGCAATGACAAAAAGGATGCTGTTCAAAATGCCGGGGCTCGTCAGCAGCCACCCGATCGTGGCGAATCCGGCGAGAATCAGCTCAGACATCACCCCTGCTGCAGAAATGGCAAGCCTGTGGGTTCTGTTCCGAAGCTGCCAGCCGTGGGTGACGTCAGTGTAGAGAACCGGCCAGAGGATCAAAAACGCCACACCCATTGTGGGAACGTAAATCCCGTAGTGTTTTGCCGTATAAGCATGAGCAAATTCGTGGATAATCTTGACAGCGATAATGCCAAGCCCAAAAAAAAGGGCCCCTTCAAGGGTGAAAAAATAAGGAAATGTGGCGATGAACAAATCAAACTGCGGCAAAAGTAACAGGATCGCCGATAGAGTCACAATTCCGTAAACAGCGAAAGCGATGGTCGATCCCAAGAAGGTCACATAGTGAAGGGTGCTCGAAAGAAACTTGTCGGGATTAATCAGAGGGATCCGAAAAAAAAGATAGTGGAAAATGAGCCATTTAAAGGGGTTGACTCTCCCTTTTTCCACTTCTTCCATTAATTTGTCGGACTCTTTCAAGACGCGTAAGAGGCCAAAGTGGTGGGCCCAATTAAAAAAAGCGGTCACTTCCTCAGCTGTCACTTTGACGGTCGTGTTGCTGTTGATTTCGTTTGTGACTTCTTCAATTGTCATGCCGGGGCGGAAAAACTGAAAAACGAGCGACTGGGTCCAATTGATTTTGTAATACTGGCTTTTAATGGGATCAAAAAGATTGAACGTTGGCGCACCTGTGGGCTCGTCCGGTCCGCGGAATAATTTCAGCTCCGGCCTGAAAGGGGGGAGCACCTTTTTTTTGTCCTGTTGATCACCCATAAGCTTGAATTGTAATTTATTTTATTTCTTTCAAACTGTAAATAAGAAGAATAAGACCATGAAATTTATGACCTTGACGCGTCAATTTTTTTCTCTTTTTATTTTGATCTGTTTGGTCGCGACATCGTGCACTCTTCAGAAGGTGGATCTCGGCCCCATGCGGGAAGAAAATCTCCAAGAAGAAGAGTATTTTTTCTTAGGCAGCGATTTAGTTTTTGATCATCCGTTAAGCTTGAATGAAATCATCACCATCGCAGTGTGCAATAATTTAGAGCTGATGGTTCAAGCTCAGGAAGTTGCGATCAATGCAGAGCTGGCCAGTCAGGAACACTTGAAGATGCTGCCGAATTTGGGCGCGAACTACCGTTATACGGAACGAGACCGCAATACCGCCTCGTTTTCCCAATCTCTTGTCCCCGGCGTTCCCCCCGCTCCTCTTAGCATCTCCAGAGACCGTTTCATCAACACCTGGAGTTTTGAGTTTTCCTGGACTTTGCTCGATTTTGGGCTGGCCTACTTCAGATGGCACCAAGAGGCGAACCGAACGTTGATGCTCAAGATCCAATATGAGAGACTTCAACAAAACTTGATTCTGGATATCGTCCGCTTTTATTGGAATGCTGTGGCCGCGAGAAAGGCGTTTGAGGGAGCCAAGGCGGTTTTAGGGAGAGTCTACTCGCAAAAAGAGCTTTACCGCACAAAACGGGGATTAAGGATTATCTCTGATCTTGTGGGCCTTGCGGCCGAAAATCGGCTGGTCGACGTCGAGTTAGATCTGGTGCGTTATGAGCGCCTTTACCACGAAGCGCTCATGGAATTAGCAGAAAGAATGGGAATTCCGCCGACTCCCTCCTTTGAGATCGAAATACCCGACATTGCCTATAAAGAGGTCGATATCGCCGATCTAAAGACCTTACAAGAGACCGCGCTGCTGAATCGTCCCGAACTTTACGAAAAAGATGTTGAAGAGCTGGTCACGCTGGACGAAATTAACGCAACCACACTTGAAATTTTTCCCAATTTACGCCTTTTTGCGACGCCCAATTATGACAGCAACACCTTCCTTTTGTTCAACACCTGGTTCGAGATCGGCCTTCAAACCGCATGGAACCTGCTTGCGATGCCCGCGCGTTATAAAGCCAGGCAGGCGGCCATCGAGGGGACCAAAAAAGTGAAAGTGGAGCGGCTGGCAACCGCTCTTGGCGTTTTGACGCAAGTGAATCTAGCGCAGCTCATGCTCAAAGATTATATTCGCGAGTACGAAGTCGCCAAAGAGGCGCTCCGCATCAAAACAGAGCTTGCGTCGGCCTACCAAAAAAGGAGGGACAAAGGCATTTTCAGCGAAGCGGAAACATTGATCTACGACTCCGACGCTTATTTTGCCGAGATTAGAGTCTTAGAGTCCTACACCGCCATCCAGTCGACACTCGAGCAGCTGAATAATGCCATAGGGCTGCCCCTTTATTATCAAATCACTAATGAATATGATGCAGCCCAGGAGTGCGAAGCATGTTCACCATCTTATTAACGATCTCAGCTTTATTGGGACCCGCCCAGCCCGTCGCGCAAGCCGAGCCATTCGATGGGCCCAAGCGAGAGTATTACATCATCTTGGACCCCAAAGAGAGGACGATGCTCTCAACGCGGATCACCTCTCCAGTTGAGAAAATCAACAAACGAATGGGCGATGCCTTTGAGCGTGGCGACCTCTTGCTGGAGCTCGACAATGAAATTTATCAGGCCGAATATCTCAAAACAAAGGCGCTTCTTGAAAAAGCCCAAACCGATGTGGATGCCAAACGGTCGCTTTATCAAGACAACGCAGCCTCTCTTTTCGAGTTAAAAGAGGCCGAAGCTGAGCTTGCGGTTGCTAAGGCCGATGTGGTCACGGCCAGAGAAACCTATGATGAAACCACCCTCAGAGCTCCTTACCGGGGCAAGGTGGTGTCAGTTTTTATCGAAGAACACGAGCTGCCTCAGGCAGGGACCGAGCTTTTAGAAATTCTTCGCGACGATATCTTAGTTGCGAAATTTTTGGTCTCGTCCGATGAAAAGCTCGTTCTCGGCATGCCCGTCTATTTCACATTGAATGAAACAGGGGAAACGATCGAAGCGACCATCACTAGGATCAGTCCGGAAATCGACCCATCCAGCGGGACGATAAAAGTGGAAGCAGAAATCGACAACATGGCGCGAAAATTTCTGCCGGGAATGAGCGGTACAGCGTCTTTTTACACAAGCAGGCAAGGCGACAATGGCCGAAGAGAAGAAAAAGAGCGATAAAAAGAAAGTTCAGCTCCTCTACCTGATCAATAGCTTGAATCAAAAGATTTATCAGGCAGAGTCGCAAGCGTCTGTGGCTTTCATTACCCTGAATGACACCATTAATTTGGTCCGTTACGACCGCGCCCTGCTTTGGAATTTCGAAAAGAGACAACCTGAGCTCATTGGCATTTCAGGTCAGAGCAAATATGACAAAAAATCTGAGCTGGCGAGAAACTGGACCAAGCTCATGCAGCTCATATCCGATCCGACTCAGCCGCAAATTTTGCAGCGATGGAATTTCGCTCATGAAGATAAACTTTGGCATGAACTGCAAGGTAAATCCAACACGACTGTTCTTTGGCTCCCTGTCATGCAGGAAAACAAACTTATTTTAGGGCTTTGGCTCGAACTGTGGCACTATCGTCCTGAGCCGCCTCCTTCTCAAGAAGAGTCGCTCAACCTCTTAAATTCTTTTCTCATTCCCGTTATCGCGGCATCGTGGACGAAGCTGCAGCCGAAGTACTCCACCTCGAGACTCTTCCAGATCACCAAAAAGCAAGGGGTGTTGGGTGCGGCAGCCCTTTTGTTTCTTCTCTTTGCCGTGCAGGTTCCCCTCCGCATCGTCGCGCCTTGCGAAGTGGTCCCCGATGACCCTTATGTGATTGCGGCTCCTCTTGACGGCATCATCGAAGAGGTGGTCGTTGATCCCGGGCAGCAAGTCAAAGAAGGTGAGACTCTTTTCGAATATGACAAAAACGTTCCCTTGCAAGAATTGAATATTGCCAAAAAGCAGGTCGATATCGCCCGGTCAGAGCTCAACCGGACGCTTAAGCAAGGGCTTGAGGATCCTGAAAGCCGCGCAGAGGTGGCAATTTTGCGTCTTCGACTCGAAAAAGATCTGCTCGCCTTAAACTTAGCAGAATACGAAGTGAGCCAGCTCACTGTTGTCTCACCTGAAGAGGGCATCGTCGTGCTCGACAACCCAGATCAGTGGCGGGGCCGCTCCGTGCAAGTCGGCGAAGCGATTATGCAAGTCACTAATCCCGATCGAACGAAAGTGAAAATATGGATTTCGGAAAGCGACAATATTGCCATTGACCCTGAAAAACCGGTCAAGATTATTCTCAATGTCAGACCGGGACAGGCTGAGGAAGCTAAGCTGATCTATATTGCGAATGTTTCCACGATCAATGACCAAAATATCCCCAGCTTTATTGCCGAGGCGGAGTGGGTCGACCCTGAAATTGACGTGAAAATGGGCCTTAAAGGAACGGCCATTTTATATGGCCGTCGAGTCAGCTTGTTTTATTTTTTGTTCCGCAAGCCTTGGTACGCTCTGAGGTATTACCTCGGGGTGTAAAGAGCCTCAGCAAACATGAATCTCGAATCGCTCCCAATCGACCCCCGTACCTCCGAGAAGGCCGTCGCCGCCGAGGTCATTGACTTTGACAAAGAGAGTGTCGGTACCGGTGAAGTTGTCACGCGCTTGGTAAGTCAGCCGCGAGAGTAAGGTATTCGCTTCGTCGAGGTTGGCGGTGAACGTGATTCGTCTCATGCCATCGCTGTCGAGTTCATCTGTGAAGACGACTGTTTCGAGATCTTCGACATCCGTAAAGCCCAAAAGCCCTTTGCCGACTCTGAGCGTAACGAGTACGTTGCCATCTTCGTCAAGGTCGGCGTCTGTCACTTGGATGCCAAGCTCTTCACCGATATTGAGGAGTTCTCCAGCTTCAACAGTTGCCGAATCATTCTCTGACAGGATTTCCGGGTCATCATTGATGTCAATGAACCAAATCTGCTTGGATTCTAGATTGCTGATGCCTCCGTCACCGTCACTTACAGTAAAGGCGATGTTCCTGACAGCTGTATCGGGATTGTCGGAGTCGTTCTGGTAGGCGATCCGGCTAATCACTCTGGCAACATCCCATGCGCTGGCGTTGGCGTTGAAGTCGACGATCAGCGCCTCGCCGTTTTGACCGCCTTCAACTTGGCCGATCACCTCGCCCCGGTAAAGCACCTGGCCGGCGTTGTCGACCCAGACTTTGTTGTTTTCTTTGATGAGCAGCTGATCATTTATTGTGCCATTTTCAGAGATATCAACGGTTAAGCGGCCGCCGTCAAAGTCCCGCGAGTCGGCGTCTCTTAAGAAAACTGCGGGCGAGAGAATCTTCGCTCCCTGGTTTTCGAAGTAGAGTCTCTTATCAAAGCCGAGGAGTTTCAGTTTCGGGCCATCGCTTTGCTCTTCGATTGTGAGGCTCACGACGGCTTCGTCAGAGGCGCCCGCCGCATCGACAACGCGGTAGGTAAAGCTGTCTGTCATGTTAGGAGACCCGTCGTGTTGATAAACGAAAGATCCGTCTGCGTTGAAGACAAGAGACCCGTTTTGTGGTCCGGAGACAAGCTCCGCAACGAGACTATCATTTGGCAGATCGACATCGACGTCGTTTTCAAGGACATTGCCGCTTCCTTCAAGCCCTGCACTCACTGTCAACGCATCTGCAACAGCAATTGGGGCGTCATTAACGGGATTGACTGTGATAGCGAGAGTCGCTTGATCGGTCAATTCTCCATCGCTGATTTCGTAGAGTATCTGATCGGACCCATTATAGTTGGCGTCAGGAGTGTAGGTCAAATTGCCCATCGCATCGAGGACCGCTTGACCATTGGCGGGGCCGCTCACAATCGTGACAGCTAAATCGTCTAAATCCGGATCGTTGTCGTTCGCCAGTAGATCGATCGAAGCTGCCCCGTCTTCATTCAAGACCAGCTGATCGTCTTGGGCATCCGGCGCGCTGTTGGGAGGGAGAATGTTAATGATATTGATTTCCGAGTCGAGATTATCGTCGTCAGTGACAAACACCTCTAGAGCTCTTCCGCCGCTGTTGGCCTCTGGTGTGAAGGCAACAAGCGATAGAATGTCTGAGGCTTGCTCAGGGGTGACGACAGTAGGTCCTGAGGGAACCCCCGCTAGTAAAAATGTAAAGTCGATCGTATAGATAATTTCGCCTTGAGGACCCACAGATTCGGTGAGATTGACTTGGGAGCCAAATAAATTTCCCGGAGCGTTGAGCGCTTGAGCTAAAGCTTGGATTCCTTGGACGTTTTCAACGGGTGTGTCGGAAATCAAATCAAGATCAAGGAAACCAAGGCTGTCGCCTGCCTCGGGGTTTGGATTCACAATCGTGATCGATTTGATGTTGTTTTGAGGTCGATCGCTGAAGATGGTCAGAACATTTTCGGGATTGTTGATTCCCAAAATGCCTAACTTCTCCTGATCTTCCGCGCTCAGGTCCAGATTGCCGAGGGCTGTTGCCTCTTCGCCGCTTACAAGAGAAATCGTCACAAGGTCGTTACCTCCGACAGGGTTGCCGGCATCCACTGTGTCGACGTCGATGGCAGCGGGCACATCGTCTGGAGCCACGTCAACAGTGACTGTGGCAGTGGCTTCGCCTCCATTGCCGTCAGATACCGTGTAGACAAAAAAGTCGGTTCCTTCGAAACCTTGGAAGGGCGTATAGACAAACGTACCGTCGCCATTGACGGTGATGAAGCCGTTTCCGCCGTCTGATAGGAAGAGATTGTCATCGCCACCTCCGCCAATCGGCATTAAGGGGTCTGAACCTACCGGGTCGTTATTTGTCAATTTGATGATTTGAAGGTCATCGCCATCGGGGTCGCTGTCATTACCCAATAGATCAGCAGCAGAGAACGCGACAGGGAGATCCTCGCCTGTTGATAAACTGTCGTCTTGGGCATTAGGAGGAGAGTTTGGTGACTGAAACTCAATTCCGATGAGAGAAAAACTTGTCGTCACTCCTGCTGTGTCTGTCGCTGCAAAGTCAATATGGCGGAGTCCATCAACAGTGGATTCATAGTAAATCCTTCCGAGCACGTCGACAACATCTGCTTGACGGAGAGATAATGGCGTCCCATCTGTTGCGCTTTCGAAAGTGATGTCATAAATCAACTCGCCATTCATTCCCGTTGATGAGGTCCATACAATTTCAGTATTGAGAACGGTATCAATTCCGATCCCAAAAGGGGGTGGGCTTACCGTTTCTAACAAAAGTGTCTGTGTATACTGGTTGAGGCCAATGAGCTCGGTGCCGGCTAATCCCGGGTTTGACTCGTAAACGCCGAGATACTGCGATTCTGTAGAGAATGTAATAGGCAGCTGTGTGATTCCGAAAATCGAAAGTAAGTCGGGGTTTGTAAGGACGAGCTGATCCCCGGCCTCAGGATCAAGTATTGTGATGGTGAGACCATCGATCGGATTGACCCCGGGGATGGGGATTGGGTTATCCGGCTCATTGCCGTTGATGCCTAAAAAAGTATCGGTTGCATCCACATATAAGGGAGTTTGACCGAAATAGGTGATGTCGCTCTCTGTTTCAATCAACAGATCCGGCGTTACAGAGAGATTTGCGGAAGAGAGATCCAGAGCCGGATCTTGTGCATCGACTGAATCGGGCACTATCGCGTCGCCCACGGCGGCATCCAGCACAATGCGCTCTTCCAATGGAAGAATTTGATACCACATATTATGTCCTACATAAAAAATTAAAGAAGGTTAAGAAATGCCTTATACTTTTATAATATTTAATAAGTAATTATATATCAACAACTTAGTTTAAATTATCATATGAATAATTAATTTATTTTTTTTAAATAAAAATAGAAAAAAGCCCGTTATTTTTTTGAATAACGAGCTATTTTTTACAGAATCTACTTTGTCACGTCGAACTCGAAGGTGTCCTTGGCTCCTGTTGAAGAGGTCACATGGAGCTGGTAGGCGCCCACGGGCCATCCTTGTGTCGGCGCGGTGAACACATAGTTCACGACTGACTCTCCTGCTCTGTCAAGCTTGGCTGTAACAGGGGGAATGGAGGATTTCGACTTCACATGTTCGAGGACCGCTTCTATTTGATCACCGATCTGCCCTTCTTTAATGAAGACATTGACTGTCAGTTCTTCATCTTCGGTGGAGAATGTCGTGGCAGGATTTGTGACCAAACCGCTTAAGTCAATCTCCGTTCCCATCTGAATTTTTGAAATCGTCAGACTGCCGGCTGCCTGGGTCTGTTCCTCGTCCTCTCTCAAAATTTTTATGCTGAGGATCTTCCACTTGTCATTTTCGAAGATCAAGCGATACTGATACGATTCCTCACTGCCCCCCTTTGATGTGAGGACGACAGCGACCGTCGTATAACTCGGTTTGAAGTCAATCTCTTGAATCGAGGCCTTCTCATTTTCTCCGAGTTCGCTGTGCCGTTTGACATATTTTTCAAAGACGTCGAACGAGGCCGCTTCTTGGAATTGCTTGGAAGAAAAGGCGTAATAGGCCCTCGAAAAATCTCCTTCTTTCAAGGCGGCCAGCTGATCTTGAATGACTTGCTTCACCTCTTCTTCATTTTCGGGAGTATCCTGGACATTTGTCAGGATTTGAATCCCCCAAATTTTCCATTGGTCATCCTGCTTGATCAGGCGGTAGTCCACTTCTGCTGTTTCCTCTTCGGATTGCAGCGCGACTCTCACTAACCTGAGATCGCCTTCTTGCACCCCGTTCCCAACAGTCATCCCTTCTTGTTTCGTGAAAATGGGATACTCATCGAGAAAGGCCTTAAAATCATCGAAAGACGTGTTGTTTTCAAAATCTTGGGAAACAAAAGCGTAGTAGCTTTTTGAGAGATCCCCGTTTCGCAGCGAGGCTAGCTGTCCCTGTATGACCTTGACGAGCGCCTCTTTCTCTTCTTCAGAAATCGGAGGGTAGAAAGCTGATTCTTCGACTCTAATTCCCCATACCTTATAGTCTCCGTTCTGTTTGGCGAGCCAGAAGTCAATATCGCTGTTCCCTTTGTCGCTTGCAAGAACCACTTGTTGCAGCAAGATTCCGTTGGTTTCCGTTTTATTCCCGAATCTTACAGACTTATATTCTTTGAATTCCGGATAGTTGTTGATGAATTGATTGAAGTCCTCTGCTGACGTGGCCTCTTTAAATTCATCCGATGTGAAGTTTTCGTAGGCTTCTTTAACATTTCCCTCCCGGATCAAGTCGAGCTGTTGTTTTATCAGGGCGATGGCCTGGTCTTTTTTTTCATCGCCAGTGACCGGTTTGTCGTTCTCCATTGCCACATCATCGCCAAGCTCATAGACTTGCTGTGCTGTTGGACCGTTCACTTCCATGGCCCAGATCATCCAATCCCCTTTGACTTTCGCAAGCCAAAAGCGGACATGTTGATTTTCTTCATCCGAAATTAAGGTGACGTGAATCCGTTGAAGACCGTTTTCTTCATTGACAGGTCCAAACTTAATCAGGTCGTACTCTGTCAGTTCGGGATTTTCCCGAAGTATCGTCTGGTATTCATCATAAGGAACTGTCTTTTTAAACTCAGGCGCTAGGTGCTGGTCATAGGCCTTTCGGTAATCGTGCATTTTAAGAGCAAGGAGATGGCTCTGTACAATTTGTGCGATGCTTTCATTTTGTGAAAAAGGCTTTTGGTCTGTGCTTGCAAGCTGCCCTCCTTCCAAGAGTTGGATTTGATCGATCTTCCATCCCCCATATTCGTTGACGAGGTGGTAGACAACGGGCATGTCAGGGGCGTTTTCGGATTTCAGCCCTCCCGAGACAGTTGCGTAATCGCCTTGAATTTTTTCGCCGTAGATCTCAAGTTGATCATTTTCAGAGATAATAGGATTGGATTTGACCCATTCGCGAAACTGATCAATCCCGGTATTTTCCTGGTACTGATCCGAAGTGAAGAGGTAATAGGCCCTGGTGAGGTTGCCTATTTTAAGCGCCTCCATCTGTTCTCGAGCAAGCTCGGATAAAGGGGCTTTCTTTTCTTGCATGAAAAAATAACCGGCTGCTAATCCGACAATGGCAATGAGGATCAAGCCGATAGCAATTTTTGAAGCGTTCTTTTTTTGCATAATTCTACTTGGGGGGTTATGCTTGTTATTCAGTTTATCGTGTGTATTTGAATACATGCCGAAGCAGCAATAAATTTGCAACCTTCGAGCGGATCACAAGTCGAAGGGAGCGCCATAATGCTGCACAAGAGCGTCTGCTTTTGAAGGGTCGCGATCTCTTAAAGTTTCATAGATCGAGAGTCCTTTGGCATTTTCTCCCTGCTTGAAATAGAGGGTTCCGAGCTTGTACAAAATTTCGTCATCTTCGGGAAGCAGGTCCAAAAGATTTTCGTATTCATTGATTTCCTGTTGGGGCATCTGAAGATCGTGGTAGCTGTAAGCGAGCTGTTGATGAACCCATGGGTCGTTTGGAGAGTATTCGTTCAAAATTTTGAATTCTTCGATGGCCTTTTCGGACACCTGTTTGAATTTATCTTGCAGAAGACTCACCATCTCTTGACTCAGGCCGAATAGACCGTCTCTTGCATGGGCCGGCGGGTGGTAGAGTCCGGAGAGCATGACATAGGCGTTGGCAAGAGCAGCGTGAAACTCGAGATTCGTCGGCTCTGTTTTGATCATCTCGATGTATTCTTCGACAGAGCGATGGAGAAGCAGCTCTTTCATTTTGTGGACGTCATACCAATGGCACCAAGCGCTTAATTTCGAAATCTTGGATTTCAAAAATTGCAGACGTCCGGGGAGCGGATAATAGCGATACTCCTTTCCGTGTAGAGCACCGGCCATGCGGGCGTATCCGTTCGCCAAAGCAATGTGGTATTCGAGGGTTTCAGGGGGGTATTCTGCATTTCTTTCGAATTCTTCCTCAAATGCCTGGCAGATATCGAGCATTTTCTCGGGTTTTTGCGCCTGTTGATGGAGCCGCCAGATAAAAAATGAAAAACCTGTTGCAAAAATCATACCGACATCGACGGCCAAAAGCGCCGACGTCATCAGAAAGGTGAAAAAAAGAACAAGAAGAAGACATTCGACAGCAATCAAACTCACAAAGAGAAGGTTCACAATGAGATCGAACCGAGTCATCCTGATAAAACGGGTCAAAATGGGGGTGCGCAGCTTTGGTTTTGCCGGTTGTGTTATTTCAATCGAAGACTCCGCCGGAGAAAGAAGGGAATCTTGGATGTCCGATAAGGTCATGATTATGAGTCTCCTGAACCTTTAACCATAAGCATGACGGCAGTTTTTTTCCAATTGAAACCACCACGCCTTTTTCCCTTGATAGTGCTTGAGGGGATCTGTCTTAAATAACAAATTTAAAATTATTTACCCATAAAAAATTATAAAATTTAATACATAGATTATTATTTTCGTTTCTTTTAAAATGCTTAATATGAATATTTTTCGTTGTGAAAGCAATTTATATCTAACTTTAAATGAGCTAGAAAAGAATGCGAATGCAAAAGGGGTATCAGCCAATGGTGTCAAGTTAAGAAAATTTTTGGCTGGCAACGGACTTCAGTCTCGTAGTGTTTTCTCCTGGGAAATGGCGAAAAGGCCATGACCTTGTCGAAAAAACACGACCTATAAGTTCTCGCTTACGTCAGAAACTCCCTTAACTTGACACCATTGGGGTATCAGCTGCGGCTTGGAAAATGACCGCGATTGCCACAACGGTGGTCGCATTGGGTTGCATCATGACCAAAACTCATCTCGGCATTGATTGGATGAGAGATTGGGCTCCATTCGCTGCGTCCAATACGGCTGCCAGTTTGCTAGGATGGGGTATTTATTGGCTTAAAAGTCGGAGCGCCGAATATGCCCAAGAGCTGCTACAAAAGCGTCTGAACGAGTCTTCCGAACTCGACCAATAAATTCTGTCTTTTCGACGAAAACACAAACGCGTCCAGGGGCCCTCCTGTACTTATTCCGGTTGGAATTCCACCTTGAGTTCTTCTTGATGGAACAAAGCAAGCCCGACAAAAACAACTGCTGCGGACAGGTAAAATTCCCATGAGGCAATTTCGCCCAAGAAAAGCCAGCCGAATAAAACAGTGAACATAGGCGTTGTGAAGCCGGCGAAAGAAAGATAAGGTGGGCTGTATCGTTTGAGTAAGTGGCCGTATAAGTTATAGGCGAGAAGGTTCGACACGATCATAAGCAAAGCCGTACAGCCAAGAAAGGGTAAAAACATCCCCTGATCGACCGGAATAGGTGACCACTCCTCGACCAGATAAGAGTGCAAAAGGGCGAGAGCCCCACCCAAAATCATGCTGAAGCCATTAATTGTGATGAAAGAGTATCCCCCTTTGACGAGCTGACCGAGTAAAATCCAGCCATAGACACTTGCGAGCGCGGCAACCAAAACTGCGATCTCTGCCCATGAAAAGATGAACAATTGTCCGGAAAGCTCTTCGCTGCCTCCTTGACTGAGAAGGATCGGAATAAATCCGGCGCACCCTATGGCAAGGCCCAGCCATTTCCTGCTTGTCAGCTTGTCCTTGAACAAAAGGTAACAAAGGAGTGCTGAAGCAAAAGGGGATAAGCTGTAGATGAAGCACGTTTTAAACGATGTGAGGTACTGCAATCCCCAAAATTCACAGACATTTGTGAGGTAGATGGCGATGATGCCTAAAAATAAGAGCCCCCAGAGATCTTTTTTCCTGACTGTCAGTTGGTCCGGATTTTTAAACCATTGATAGGCAATCATAAGCGCCCCAGCCGTCAACATCCGCGTCCCGATCAGAAAGAAGGGTTGTGAAAAACTCAGAGTATATTTTCCTATGGTAAAAATACTTGCAAAAAACGCGTAAAGAAGAAGAATAAGATGCATAAGTCACTCAGGTTTATGAATTTGTTCCATTTTACGGATTATGGGGATAAAAATAAAGAAAAAATTCCAATTTCTGGGTCGAGTTGATCGTTATTTAATAATTTCTTTACCTAATTTTTATCAAAAAGTTATAAATAACATGTTAAAATAAGCAAAGATTAATTTGATTTGTAATTCAATTTTTCATATAATATGGCTACATTAAGAGGTAAACCATGGACAAAGAAAAGATTTTGCTGATCGAGGACGAGCAGGATATTTCGGATCTCGTCACAATCAACCTAGAAGCAGCCGGCTACAGCGTCGTCGATGTTTATGACGGCTTAGAAGGATTTCTCGCTGCGGAAAGGGAAAAGCCCGATCTCATCGTACTCGACATTATGCTCCCCGGAATGAACGGGCTGGATGTCTGCCGAAAACTAAAAAATCATCCCGACTTGTCTCGGATTCCGATCATCATGATTTCAGCGAAAAGCGAAGAGCTTGATGTCGTGTTAGGCCTTGAGCTTGGCGCAGACGATTATGTCACAAAGCCCTTCTCCCCAAAAGTTCTTCTATCGCGTGTGAAAGCTGTCCTAAGACGCAAAGAAGAGCCCAAAACAGAAGCCAAAATTGTTGCCTTTGGTAAATTCACTCTCGATGCCGACAGCTATCAGCTTCGCAAGGGAAGCAAGCTGATTCCTTTGACACTTTCGGAATTCGGGATCTTGAAGCGTCTCGCAACGCATCCCGGCAAGGTGATGACGAGAAATTCCCTTCTCGATGATCTGCATGGAGATGATGCGTTTGTTGTCGACCGCAATATAGACGTCCATGTTGCCTCCCTTCGAAAGAAGCTCGGCCCGAATTTTGACTGGATCGAGACCGTGAGAGGAGTTGGGTACCGGTTTAAAGAAGACGATTAACAATAAGTTCACCCATAAATTGAAGGCACGATCATTCGTGCCTTTTTTTATGCCTTGACGGTATGATAGATCCCATGACTGACTACGAATTAAGAAAAAGCGGCGAAGGAAGAAAGCTGGAACGCTTTGGACCCTACCTTATTGACCGCCCCTGCTTGCAGGCTGTGTGGCCGAAAGAAGACGATAAATGGCGTTCGGACGCGCTGTTTACCCGAAATCCGGATGGAAAGTGGACCTTTGAAAAGCTCTTGCCCGAGCAATGGGTGATTGAGATCGACGGCATCCGTTTCAAACTCTCATGCACGGACTTTGGCCACCTTGGCATTTTTCCTGAGCAAAGAGAATCGTGGCAATGGATCCAAAAAAGATGCGCCCTGGCAGGGCGCCCTCTCAACGTGCTTAACCTTTTCGCTTATTCAGGAGGGTCTACATTGGCTGCGGCGAAAGGCGGCGCGCAGGTGACACATCTCGACGCATCGAAAAAAATGGTCGGCTGGGCTAAAGAGAACGCCGAATTGAATGGCTTAAGCACCATCAGATGGATTGTCGACGACGTCAGAAAATTTTTGAAACGAGAGATCAAAAGAGAGCGCCGCTACGACGGTATTATTTTAGATCCTCCGAGTTTTGGTCGTGGATCGAAGGGAGAGGTGTTCAAAATTGAGTCTGATTTAAACGACATACTGGGTGCCTGCTTCGCCCTTTTGTCGGAGACGCCCGAATTTTTTCTTCTCTCTTGCCACAGTCCCGGTTTTACACCGCTCGTTTTGCATCACCTTTTGAAGAGGCGGTTCTCGGAAAGGAAAATGGAATGGGGGGAGATGGTTTTAGAGGGGGAGGACGTGCTTTCCATCCCGAGCGGCTGCTACGCGAGGTGGCGGCGATGATCATCACAAGCATGCAAAACAGCCGTGTCAAAGATGCCGTGAAGCTCAAAGGGCGTAAAGGGCGCGATCAGTCAGGCTTATTTTTGATCGAGGGGTATCGAGAGCTCCTCCGCGCTTCCGAGGCGGCGCTCCCCATAGAGACTCTATTTGTCTGTCCAAAGCTGTATCTCGGAGACAATGAAGACGCCCTTATTGCCTCGCTGAAAGCAGGGGAAGTGATCGAGTGTGACCCTGCTGTGTTTCAAAAAATGTCGTACAGAGATCGGCCCGATGGCCTGCTCGCAGTGGCCCCTCAAATGACCCGCAGTTTAAAAGAAATTCCTTTGTCTGATGTTCCTTTTGTTGTTTTGGCAGAATCCATAGAAAAGCCGGGAAACTTGGGAACGATTCTTCGGACATGCGATGCCGTCGGCGCCGACGCTTTGATAGTCTGCGACCGCTGCACAGACATTCACAACCCCAATGTTGTCAGGGCCAGCGTCGGAACGCTCTTTACAGTGCCTGTCGTGGAGGCTTCATCAGAGGAAACTCACGGTTGGCTCAAGCAAAAAGAAATGGCTCTTCTCGCGGCCACCCCTTCAGGCGAGCGCCTTTATACGGAGGCGGACATGACAGGTCCGCTCGCGATTGCCTTTGGCACCGAACAGTACGGCCTCTCCGATTATTGGATGGACAAAGCCGATTTTAAAGTCACGATTCCGATGCGGGGGAAGGCAGACTCTCTCAATGTCGCGATGTCGACCGGAGTGCTTCTCTATGAGGTTTTGCGCCAGAGGTCCGCTCAGTGAACATTTTGTACGAAGACAACCATCTTTTTGTCTTAGACAAACCTGCCGGACTGCTCACCCAGCCAAGCGGAACCGATGAAGACTCCCTTGAATCCCGCGCAAAACATTTCCTGAAAAAGCGGGAGCAAAAAAAAGGGAATGTTTTTTTAGAGGCCGTACACCGTTTGGACCGCCCTGTCTCAGGCATTGTCGTTTTTGCCAAGACGAGTAAAGCGCTTTCCCGTTTGAATGCCGCGCAGAGAAACAAGTTGTTTCGAAAAATCTACCGCGCAGAAGTAGAAGGGCGAATGGATCATGATGCGGGAACAATGGATCATTTCTTACGTCACGACAAATTCAAAGCGTTGATAGATCCCGAAGGCAAAAGGGCTATTTTGCACTACAAGGTTTTGGATCGGAATGATCGCACCACAACAGTTGAGGTCCATCTCGAGTCGGGCCGCTACCACCAAATCCGCGCGCAGTTTTCTGAAATCGGCCATCCGATTGTCGGTGATCAAAAATATGGCAGCTTAATGAGTCGCGACGGCATTTCATTGTGCCATGCAGAGGTGTCATTTCCCCATCCGATCACGAAGAAGTCCATTGTTATTCACTCAGACTGTGTGCTTTAGTGAAGTTCGTGTCATTTCGAGTAAAAATCGTTATGATGAGAGACAAAAGGGAGGCGCATTTTGGCGACGCTGCTATCTATTCTTTTGCTGATTATCTTCACGTTTTTTTTTCAGGCATCGACGACCTTGGGATTCCTTCCCATTCTCGCTCTCGTGGTCGGCGCTTTGATGATTTTGATCACTCCGCTTGTTAAAGGACTGACACTTCTCCCTCTTCAAGCGGCCAGCGTTGAAACGTCGTCGCGCGCCTTTCATTTGATGAGGCGAGATGTCAAAGCTGTTGTTTTCAGTTTGATCTGGATTTCCTTTGCCCTTTTTTCATTCTTCGTGGCGCTCTATGGAGCAAACTGGCTTTTTGCTCTTTGGTTCGTCTGGCTGGGATTGTCTATCGATGCGCTCTATTTGCACGGGATCACTGTGACGGGGTATGCCGATCCTTATCAATTGCTGCGGACGTTTCAATCCCAAGGAAAAAAAGCCTATGCGGACGATCGCCTGACAGAACTTTGCGAGTCAATCGACAGTATCGGGGAGATCTCTTTAAAAGCCGTCTATCAAAAAAGCCTCCCCTTGTCAGCTGAAGGGGTCAAAGGGTTGGAGCGGCTTGCCGACGACTACTTTCAAAAAAAGCCGCTTGGGGAAAGCGGCAGCGCGAGCACCATGCTCGGCTTTCTTCTTCACCGGCTGAAAATGGTTTTTGACCAAGCGGTCGAGGATCGTTTGGAACCGCTCGCGAGCCAAATCATTCTTTCGACCGGGAAAATAGCTCTCTACGTCGGTCGTACCGACATGGAGATGACGAGTCTTCCCCTCCATTTTCTCGAAAAATTTCTTGACGCCGCCGATGATTATGAACTTCATGAAGTTGTGGTAAACAGTTCCATTGTCCTATCCGAAATTGCGAAATCAGCTCTCGAAGATGATCAATTGAAGGGTAAGGAAATGGCGCCTCTTCTCATGGGCCTGACAGAACAGATGGAAAAGGCAGCGAAAGAGACATTCCGAGAGGATAAAAATATTCCCATGTTTATTTTGACTGATCCATTTAAAGAAATAAAAACAATGATCGAGTCCCACGACTCTCCACCGGCTGACGCCGCGGCCATTACCTCGGATCTCGAGCGTATCCTCGTCGAATTTCAAGCCCTTGAAAGCGTGTTGAAATCGGTCCCCAATATCCCCGGCTATTCGGACTCCTGACTACGAGCGAATCCCTCCAGCTTAAAAAATCTTTAGGAAGATAAGGACTTCAGTCAAGGGCCCAAAAGAGGAAAATGCCGAAGATTAATGTCTTTCGGCTTTTTTTCAGATGCATTATGCTCTCTCAAAAAACGTGGGGGTAATCATGCCTGAATTGTTAATGGAAGGGGTTGAAGACTCAATCCGCGCGCTTTTGCAGCTCAAAACGCCCCATGGGCGAGATTTTATGGTGAACGTCGCCCATTTACTTGCCGATCGATTTAAAAAAGGGAACAAAGTGATCATCGCTGGCAATGGCGGCAGCCTTTGCGACGCGATGCATTTCGCCGAAGAGCTGACCGGCTTTTTTCGCGGGCAAAGAAAGGCGTTGCCCGCAATCGCTCTTTCAGAGCCGGGTCACATCACCTGCACCGGAAATGATCTGGGTTTTGAATATATTTTCTCCCGAGGAGTCGAGGCCTATGGGCGCCCCGGAGACGTTTTTGTTGGATTGACGACAAGCGGCAACTCACCCAATATCATCAACGCCATTGAAACGGCGCAAAATGAAGGTCTGACAACCGTGGCATTTTTGGGCAAATGCGGGGGAAAGTTGCGCGGAAAAGCCGATTTTGAGCTTATAATCGAAGGATTTAAGACGTCCGACAGGATACAAGAGGCTCATATGACAGCGATTCATCTCATTATCGAATTGCTTGAGCGTCAACTATTTACTTAAACAATTTTTTATGATATAATAGCGCTAAATTATTGGTTAAACCTTTATTCTGTTCAAGATGAACACTTTAAATCATTCCCTGATCACAGCGTGGAGTGGAGATGAAACTTTGGTGGGAAAAAGTTGTGTTAGACGCTATGGAAAAAGAGCCGGCAGGCCTTTTTTCGCGTTCTCTCAGAGGCGGCCTGAAGCTTCTCAGCTACGGGTATCGCACCGGCGTCTCTGTGCGCAATTTTGCTCATGACCGCGGCCTGCTGACCACCTTTACCCCTCCTGTCCCTGTTGTTGTCAGCATCGGAAATATTGTCGCCGGCGGGACCGGCAAGACCCCTGTGACTTTGCTTTTGGCCGAGGAGCTTGCTGAAAAGTATTCCGTAGCCCTTCTTTGCCGCGGCTATAGAAGTCCGGCAGAAAAAAGGGATATCCCGCTGATCTTATCCCGAGGCGACGGCCCCGAGTACAGCGCCGCCTATTGCGGAGACGAACCCTATCTTTTGGCAAAAAGGGTGAAGAAAGCGGCTGTTTTTGTCGGAAAAAACCGCATTAGAGCCTCCGTTCTCGCTGCGCAGCATGGAGCGGAGATCATCCTTTTGGACGACGGCATGCAGCATCGTAAACTGGCGCGCGACTTTGAAATTGTCGTTGTCGATGCTCACGACCCTTTCGGCAAGGGAGATTTTTTGCCAAGAGGCTTGCTTCGGGAATGTCCGACAGCCCTCAATAAGGGTGATGTGGTCGTTGTGAACAATGTCGCCTCGATCGAGCATCTAGACTCTGTGAAACAACAATTGCGCTCGTATACGTCCGCCCCCATTGTGGCGACAGCTCCTGAGGTCTCCTCCATTGAAAGCAGCTGCGGTTTGGGTGTGCCGACTTTAAGCGGCGCCAAGGTGGGACTCTTCTCAGGGATCGCAAATCCCAAGCGATTCAAGGCGCTCGCCGAGCAGCAAGGAGCCCGGATCGTGGCAGAACTCAATAGCCCCGATCATACGCTCCCTTCAGTGAAAGCCTTGAAAAATTTTGCCCTCCACGCCCAAAAGCGGGGCGCTAAGTTTTTGCTCTGCACCGAAAAAGATCGGGTCAAAGTGGAAACCGAATTCGAGTGCGCTTTGCCCATTGCGAGCCTCAACATCAGGCTCAAGATTATCTCTGGTTCGACCGAATGGAATCAACTCATCGACAACATCAAAAAGAGAGTGACAACGAAATGAAACTTTGGCTGCAAATTATGATTGCGATGTGCGCAGGGATTATCGTGGGATCCACGATGCGGGCTCTCGGCTATAATGCCGAATATCTTCAAATCCTGGGAACGACTTTTTTAGAACTTGTCAGGATGCTTGTTGTCCTCCTGATTTTTGCCTCCATGACGCTCGGGGTGACAGGCATTCACGATCCAAAAAAGCTGGGACGTCTCGGCTCGAAAACCCTCTTCTTTTATTTCATGACCACGGTGGCAAGTATTTTTGTCGGAATCGCCTTTGCCCGTTATTTTTCCCTTGGAGTGGGGTTTTCAAGCGACTTGACTCAGGCTGCCGTGACCTTAACCGAGCCTCAGAGTCTGACCGACCTTTTTGTCTCGATCATCCCTTCGAATCCTTTTGCCGCACTCGTTTCCGGCAACGCCCTTCAGATCATTGTGTTTTCGATATTCCTCGGAATTGCCATCAATATGGCAGGAGAGAGAGGGCGCCCTGTGCGCGATGCGATCGAATCTCTTTCCGATGTCATGGTGCAGTTGACGACCCTTGTTATGAAATTCGCCCCCATCGGCGTCTTCGGTATTATGGCCTGGGTGAGCGGCACTCTCGGAAATCGTTCGCTTTTGAAACTGGCGCAGTTTGTTGTGGTTTATTACGTCGCATGCCTTCTCTTTGCCTCAATTCTCTTTTCGGCGATGCTCTCTTTGCTTGCAGGACTCAATCCATTAAGATTTGTCCAAGGGATGTGGCCGGCTATTGTGATGGCGTTCAGTACGGGCAGCAGTTCTGCGAGCCTCCCGGTTTCCATGAAATGCGTCCAGGATCACTTAGGGGTCTCAAAAAATATTAGTGGATTCGTCCTCCCGCTCGGCTCCACCATCAATATGAACGGAACCGCTCTTTTTCAGGGGATGGCCGCCCTTTTTGTGGCAAACGCCTATGGAGTGGACCTCGACTTTCAAAGCCTTGTCACAATCGTTTTGACGGCGACGCTGTCGGCTGTCGGCACAGCGGGAATACCGGGGCAAGGTTTCATTATGTTGGCTGTTGTGTTAACATCTGTGGGATTGCCTTACGAGGGCTTATTTATGCTGGCCGCCGTCGACAGGCTAAGGGACATGATCGGCACGGTCCTCAATGTCATGGGCGACGCTGTCGTCGCCGTCGTCGTGGCCAAACAGGAGGGAGAACTCGATGAGCTGCTTTACGCTCTCGGGTCTCCGGAATTAGAAGGAAGCGAGGCTTAATCGATGAAGCTTTGGGTCAAAATTATTATTGCCATGCTGCTGGGCATGCTCACGGGCTGGGTGGTCGGCCCGCAAGCGGAGCTTCTCTATCCTCTTGGCGATATGTTCCTCAAGCTGATTGGAATGATCATTGTTCCCTTGGTGTTAGCGTCTATGACAGTGGGGATCACCAGCATACACGACCCAAAAAAACTGGGGCGGGTCGGGCTGAAAACACTGGGACTTTACCTCATCACGACTGTGATCAGCATTGGTATTGGTTTGAGCTTTGCCTTTATTTTCAAGGTGGGAACCGGCATCGAAATTACCGGGGGAGTGCCGGTTGCAGAAGTCGAACCGATGACGTTGTCGCAAATTTTTTCGAATATTATCCCCGTAAACCCTTTTGCATCATTGGTGAGCAACAGTCATGTTTTACAGGTGATTGTTTTTGCCTTATTTCTTGGTGTTGCGATTAATTTCGCCGGTGAAAAGGGGAAGCCGCTTCTCGAAGTGATGGAGTCTTTGTCTGAAGTCATGTACTCTCTCACTCACATTGTGATGGAATTTTCTCCCATAGGCGTCTTTGCTATCATGGCTTGGGTGGCCGGCAAATTTGAAATCGGTGTTCTGATCTCACTGGCAAAGTTCTTGACCATCTATTATGCCGCCTGTTTGATTCAGCTATTTTTAGTGTTCGGGGGGATGCTGGTCTTTTGCGCCCGTTTGAGTCCGGGACCTTTCTTCAAAGGCATGTGGGAAGCGATGACAGTGGCTTTCGGGACATGCAGCAGTTCAGCGACATTGCCGGTTTCCATGCAGTGTGTTCAGGAAAATCTTGGTGTGTCCAAAAATATTTCCAGTTTTGTTCTCCCTCTCGGCTCAACGATCAACATGTCCGGTGCTGCGATTTTTCAGGGGATGGCTGCGATCTTTATCTCAAATGCCTATGGGGTTTATCTCGACTTTTTCTCCATCATCACTGTTGTGATCACAGCAGTCCTTTCCGCGGTCGGTGCGGCGGGAATACCGGGGTCCGGCATTTTGATGCTCTCGGCTGTTTTAGCGTCGGCAGGACTCCCTATTGAGGGAATTGGTTTGCTCTTGGGTATCGACCGGATTCGTGAAATGATCTCCGCTGTTGTCAACAGTATGGGCGATGCCGTTGTCGCCGTCACAATCGCGAAGCAAGAAGGGGAGCTTGACGAGCTTCAATACTACGATGTTCAGGTGGCTGAGCTGGAAGAGTCTGAGGCTTAACCGACTTAAGGGGCCCTTCAGCGGCTTTCTCTTTTTTAAAAAAAGCACGTTCTGTTCGCCTTTAAAATATGGGAGTGACTTATTTTTGCTCCTTTGAGTGCATTGAAAGCTCCGGGTGTCGCAGTGGTTTCAAAGCAGCAGAAGGGTTTTTGCCTGGCGCAGGTCGGGGTCGAAAACCACATGGATGCCGCCCACATCACGAAAGCTGAAGTCACTGAGAATCAAAGATGAAAAATTGATTCAGTCTTGCGATTAATTAAAGTCGGCCCTATAGTAACGTGCAAATAAAAGCCCTTGGGGGTGTTTTGCATGTTTTTTCAAGGATCCGACGGAGATAATTTATTAAAATTTCGGTCATTATGTCCGATTGGGTACGCCATAGAGGACTTGAACGACCAACACTGTCAACTTCTCAAAGAAAGCCTTATCGAAAGAATTGAAAATCTTGCGATTTACGGTTTTTTCGAAAAGAGCTTCGAGCATCTGAACACAGCCAGTCAATTATCCCATCTTGTTCGCGGCTTTATGCTCGACGATGGCAGCGATGCCGGATTTTTTCAATGTATGAGGCGCCCCGACACTTTTTGGACCCTTGCCGCCTATGAATACAACAAAAAACTGAGCGAAGACGCATTTTGTCAAACTGCGGAAAAATTTTTAAAAGCCCACCACTACGGTTTTTTGGAACGGCTGCAATTGAAGGTCGGACGCATTGCAAACGAGTGGTTCACAAAGCAAAAAAGACAGGCTCCTTTCGCAAGAGACTATCGCGCGGTTCAAATTTGCCATTTGATCTATCAAAGGCATCTTCAAGACCAATTATTGAGTTCATCCCAAGTCAGTGCAGATGCCTTAACGGGCGGCAAGGGCAATCGGCTCAGTATTGACGAAGTGAGAGTCAGAAATTTAAGAGAATGCGTGAAGCGTCTTGAAGACTCTGACGACAAAGTCAAAACATTTCCCTTTATCCCCTTGAGGGTCGAAGCTCCATTAATTGATCGATTTGAAGACGAGAGCGCCCATTTTTTGATCTCTCACGAAAATTTAGAAGAAAGATTTATGACATGTCTGACCTACTTTCACGTCATAAAAAATTCAAAATTGCAAATGAATCGCGTTCGAAGAAAATTTGGCGACAGTATTTTCCGCCAAATCATCATGCTGCTCAACGAATTTGTCGACCAGATTTTAAAAGAAAAAGCGCCTTCGAAGGCGGGTCTTTTCGACATTTTGCAAGCGATCTATTTTCTCAACCATTTCTACTTGAGAAAGTGGAAAGGGGAGGACGAATCGGTTGACCTAAAAACTGTCTATGACGGGATGATCTCCGCCAAACAAAAAAAAATCAGCACATCCTATCCCCATTCGTGGAAACGTTTGGAAGATTTTCTTGATAAAAAAAGGAAGCGACTGCCGGCACCTTCTTGGAGCGAGGTTGTGTCTCTTATTTCGTCCAACAACGATGCTTTTGACCAGCTGATTATGGAGAACGTCGATTACGCCGGACTTGATAAGGTTTCCCTCGTCTTCAACAAGGCCAAGGTCGTTGAGCGGCTCGAAGTTTGGGCCAACAAATCAGTTGCGTTGAATTTTTTGAAACTCCACAATTCCGAAAAAAATCTTCTTGATCGATTTCACGAGTCTCCAAGGCCAATGCAAAAGCATAGTCTGACATCGGCTGAGCTTCAGAGAAAGAAAGCCACAAAAGAGCAGATAAAGTGCGTCGCTCAAGATTTGCGAAACAGATATTTATGGCTGAGACAAGATCTTTTAGCCGCGAGAAAAAAAGGAGACCTCTACCGGCTTCAGCTGAAACTTCCTCCGTCTCAAGACACGCTGTCTTTAGTGACAGAAGACGGATGCGAAAGCACCTCGGAATCCCATCTTAAGTTATGCGATGAATACGGGCAGTCAACTGATGAGACAAGTGATGTCTTTGAACCATCGGTCGAGAAAAAAGGGGGCGATGGACAAATTCCGGAAGAGCGGATCAAAATCCATTACAATATCGCGATCAATCCCAAGTTGAGAAGTCCCCAAGTCCTTGATCCCTCAGAAAAGGGGGGAGCGAAAACGATTGTTCTTCCTGAATCGTCCAACGATCTTGACCCTATCATTCACCTCATTGCCGCCTTGCAGACGGAAGGGTTTTTTGGAGACGTGGGTCTCGATGTTTATCTGACGTATCTGAAAGCAAGAAATGAAAGCGAGAGTCTCATTCTTAACGCGGGGCGTCAACGCAACAAAACACTATCATCTCTTTCAAGCGACTCGTCAAGCGGATCGTCGAGCGGTTCGTTTCGATTGGGTGAGAGCATGAAAATGCAGAGTCTTTTTAAGAAAGCCACTAAGTTCAAGAGCGGCGACTCAATTGAAAAAGTTGATCCTGACAAGGAGGAAGAACGCCTTCGCAAAAAAGCCGAGGAGCTAAAAACATCGGCGAATCAGCTGGTGGATGCGCTGTCTATTTCTCAATATGAAGTTAAGCTGATCATGAACAAATCTGTCTACAAACCTCTGATCGAATTTTCCAATCAATTCACTTACTACGTCACAAAAGGGGTCTTATTTTCTCTTAATGACAAATTCAGACGGATATTTCTGAGGAATATGTGGGAGCTGGGCAAAGCGTTTAAAGTCGATGAAAACTTTGAGCTTTGGAGCGCTTGGCTCAGCGGTTTGAACGGCCATATTGTCACAAGGCTTGATATGGCAAAGCAATTTTTATCTTCAGACTCTCGCTTTGGATCTGAACTTCTGAATTTTTTCGACGGAAATGTCGAGTATGCGTATCAGTGTTTATTAAACGAGTCATCCAAAAATGCTGTTCCCCTCCTCCGCCACTATTTTGGCCAAGTGGATCGCTGTTTAGAACAATGCGATGGATCGTTTCGAAGTTTTGAGCCTATATTCAACCTCGATCGGATCTATTTCAAGTATTGTCCCGACGTATTAAGAGAAGATCCCGATCCACAAACGTCTATCATTGATGAAATCTATGGACAGTTGGACGAGGATTACCACCAGCTGGCGGAAGAACAATTTTATGATGCCTCTTTTCTTATACAGCCGTCCAAAGCGAGTCCGCTTCCCGTTTTTATGAGGCTGCAATTTAGTCAAACAGATGAGTTGATCGACAACGTCGCAGACGATTTAAACCGGGAAACGGCGTCTATCTTCAGTCTTTTTTTGAAGGGGACGAAGAATCCGGATGACAGCCAGATGAGAAAAATTCTGATCTTTATGAATTCTTTTGCAAATGCTCTGCAGGCGTATCTCACTGATTGCTTCGAGCACGCAGAATCATCCGGGAAGGCTAAATTCATATTAGAAAATCTTTTGAGTCTAGCAGAACGAGTGTACACAGGGAATAATCTCTTTATTTTTGTTCTTCTCTGGCGGAAGGTTGCCGCTCATAAAAGCGATTACGAAAACGATGAGGAGTGGAAGGAGCGGTTCGATCGCTTAGACAAACTCGCGGGAAGAGAGTGTGGGATTCTAGAAAAGGATTTTTTGAAAAAAAAGGGGCATGGCTTAATTTTTCCGTTCTTTCTTGAACAGTTTCCTTTCCAAGGAGACTTTGCCATCAAAGGGCAAAGGGGGCAAAGGCTCTTTCTCAGTCAAATCAAGATTCCTTCAAAAGCACTCGATCACAAGGCAAAAACAACGATTGGCAAAGAAATCAAAAAATATCAAATTGACCGAGTCAGAAGCAAAATCCGGAGCTCTTCCTACGTCTCGGATGAGAAGACACAAGAGTCAGAAAACGTGTCCTTAGGCAAGACAAAACTCACCGATGAAAAGAAGAGGCGAAGGCGGTCAAGAAGCATCTCGACCTCCTTCGAAAATAGTCAGGTCGTGATTCATGGCGAGTGGGAGAAAAACAAAGCATCATCGCATAATAAACACAAATTTCTTCTGCATCAGGAAGTTTCAAAAGACAAGAGGTCGATCCACAGTCATAGGATGGCCAATAGATCCAGTGAAAATCAGACCCTCAAGATTGAAAAACAGAATCAACGACCATTTTGAAAGTGTGCCTCAGTCGCCGCTTGATGAATATCTTTTGGCCCCGTCGAAGCTTTGAAGGTGGACTGTTTGGACAAAATCGAGGCCGGCCTCGGCAAGTTTGGTTTGAAGCGAGGCGATGCTTTGGTGGGTGGCCGAACCATCTTTTCCGATAAAACGAGCGCGCCAATGGTCGCATGTGAGCGTTTCTTCCATAGGATCGGGCCAAACTTTTGCGCCGCGGTTGGTGATGAGAGTGAGGGTGAACGCGTGTTCTGATTGTGTTGCTAGGATATTTTTGAGTTTGTCAAGACCGTTATTCCAATCGAAGTAGATATCGACACCGATCAGCTGCTTGGCCGCTCGGGGAACCGGCTTTGGCTCTTTCAACTGAAACGGTTTTTGCGGCTTGGCCGCTTTTAAGACCTCAGGTATTTGACCGAGCCTGTCGACGACCGCGTCTCCAAATTCTTTCGTCCCGACCTTCTCTCGACTTGCTCCTTCGACATAGATATCGTAGGTGTGAACACCCTCTTCAAGCGTCTTGAGCCAGGCGTTTTGAATCAATGAAGCCGTTTCCCCTTGATTGAGGTGGCCGAGCATCATGATTGCGGCTAAGATAATGCCGGAAGGGTTGGCCAAATTCTGCCCCGCCCGTCTCGGCGCCGATCCGTGAATCGCTTCAAACATAGCCTGGTGGTAGCCGATATTGGCAGATCCTGCGAGCCCGACAGACCCCGCAATCTGCGCGGCGACGTCGGAAAGAATATCCCCATAGAGGTTGGGCATCACGATCACATCGAATCGTTCAGGGGTGTCGGCAAGTTTTGCGGCGCCGATGTCGATGATCCAATGTTCGTTTTCAACCTGCGGGTACTCTTTGGCGACCTCTTCAAATGTTTGATGAAAGAGGCCGTCGCTCAGCTTCAAGATGTTGTCTTTTGTGAAACAGGTCACTTTTTTACGCTCGTTCGCCACGGCATATTCGAACGCGTAGCGGATGATCCGCTCGCATCCGCTCTTTGTGATGAGTTTTAACGATTCGCAAACTTCGCTCGTTTGTTGATATTCGATTCCGGCGTAGAGATCCTCTTCGTTTTCTCTCACAATCACGACATCCATGTCGGGATGATTGGTTTTGACGATAGGCGAGTACGAAATGCTCGGGCGGACATTGGCAAAAAGGCTGAAGGCGCCCCTTATCATGACATTAAGGCTTTTGAATCCCCCTCCTTGAGGCGTTGTGATCGGCGCTTTCAAAAAGGCTTCAGTCTCCCGGAGAACGTCCCAGGTGTGGGGTTCAATGCCCGCCATGTGGCCGTTGAGGTAGACCTCTTCGCCGATTTTCACATCGTGAATCTCCAGCTCGGCGCCGGCTGCATCCAAAATATTGAGTGCAGCCCCCATAATTTCGGGGCCGATGCCATCACCTTTTGCGACGGCGACTTTAGCTTTAGCCATATTTGATGTCCTGATATATAATAAGCTTCGAAAGTGATCATCGTGCCGTATCACTTTTTTTTGTGCAACTCGATAGGGAGGCTCATGCTCAAAACACTCTTTCAGGATCAAAGGGATGAGGTCAATTACTTCTTTGACTCGGTCGATCTCGGTAAAGCGGAGCAATTTCTCACCCTTCTCAAAGAGTGCGCGGGGACCATCATCATAACAGGGATCGGCAAAAGCAGTTTCGTGGCCAAAAAAATGGCGACAACGATGGCCTCTGTCAATATCCGTTCGCTTTTTCTCTCCTCTGTAGACGCCCTTCACGGCGATATCGGGATCCTGACAGAAAAGGATCTCTTCATTTTGATCAGTCGAAGCGGAGAGACCGAAGAGCTGCTTCACCTTGTTCCTTTCCTGAGAAACAAAGGGGTGACCCTTATCGCCTTGGTGTGTGAGATGGGGAGCTCGCTGGCCAAAGCATGTGATTTTGAGATGGTGCTGCCCATTCGCAAAGAGCTCTGTCCTTTCGGACTGATGCCGACAACTTCAGCTGCCGTGCAGATGATGTTTGGCGATGTGGTGGCAACAGCGCTCATGAAGCTTAAGCAAGTCAAATTAGACGACTATCGCAAAAACCACCCTGCCGGCCGTATAGGTAAACGCATGACACTGAAGGTTAAAGACTTAATGCTTCAAGGCGAAAAGATGCCCGTCGCGCGGGGCGAGACGCGCGTCATGGATATTTTAGTGGAGCTGTCGACAAAGCAATGCGGCTGTTTGATGATCGTTGATGATCACCACAAATTAAAAGGGATCTTTACCGATGGCGATCTGCGCCGCATGCTCCAGACGCAAGGGGAAAAAGCTTTGTCCTGTACCATCGAAGAGGGAATGACAAAATCCCCGCGCTGGGTCCAAGGAGAGGAGCTCGCCTTCAACGCCATGAAGCTGATGGAATCGGACCAAAAAAATCCGATCACAGTTCTTCCCGTCGTCAATCAGGAAAAAGTTGTCGGCATCGTCCGCATGCACGACATCCTACAATCGGGGATTTAGTCCTTAGTGAACAAAGTTTTTGATCAAATTCGGCATTATAAGCGCCGCGATGAGCCGATCTCAATCTGCTCTATATTGTTAATATTGAGCCGATTAAGATCGGCTCA
>CAZVSU010000014.1:0-36369 GCA_964629645.1 uncultured bacterium
CACCCCCAAGCGCCCCTAAACCCTGCAAAACCACCCGGGTCGGATTTCTGGAGACTTTTGTCAAGATTTCTCCTGCGGCCCTTATGGCTTCCATCCTCCCGGTTAATTTCTTCATGGTTTTCTTTGCACTCGTACTAAGAGCTTCTAAATCAGGGCGTAAGGGGGTCAACCTCTCGTTTGAAGGGGGGTCAAACGGATTTCTATCGTCAATTCGATGAGGTTCCATAATAAACTCCTATTATGATTCAATTATACATGAATAAAAATTATTTTATAACTTGATTAATTAACCATATTATTGTAAATTAAGAAAAAAAGAGATAAATTATGAATTCTATTCAAATATTTCCATTAAACGGCTATTGGGCGGAGCTGCCGAAAGAACTCCGTGTCCATGTTCTTTCCTACCTCGACATTCCCGCAGTCATGAACATGATGTTGGTCTCGTCTCAAGACTACGCCCTCGTTGAGTTGAATTTGACGGTGCTCGATACCCTTAACAATCGTCGCGATCTCGCCAAGCTCTTTGTCAAAAAAAATTCAGAACTTTCGTTTGCACCGACGAAGCAAGAGCTGGCAGGCCCCATACTGAAACAACTGCATAAAGAGAGCATCGAAGAGCTCGACCAAGCAAAACTCGATGAGTTCACTCGGCAGTTCCAGGAGAAAATGGGGCGCAAAAGTGTGAGCGAATTTGTGGAGAGGCTCACAATTGGAGAGATTTACGCCCATGGGAAAATGATCTTTTCCCCGTCGGGCATACGCTTGCGCGCAATCAACGCAGAACTTATGACCTACGGGAAAAAGGCTGTCGTAGACTGTTACAACGAAAATATCAAAAGCATACGTGAATTTCTCAAGTCTTAGGGGACGTCACACTCCTCCGCCGCCAGGTGGAAAGGGAACTCCCAGAAAGTGGAAGATTAAAGCCAGTACCAACAAGACGACAAAGATAAAGAATAAAAAGCGCGCAACCATAGCCGCTCCCGCTGCAATTCCGGTAAATCCGAAAAGCGCAGCGACCAGCGCAACAATGAAAAAAATTAAAGCCCAGTACAACATCAGGAAACCTCCTGTTCCCTTCATTATCCTAAATCGCGCTATTTGGAGCGAATGATCGAGTGAACCTCTAACCGTCAATGAGTTGCAGACGCTCATCCGACGGCGTCCTCCCTTGCATGGGTCCCCATTATTTTTTGCGCATGAATTGATTGGAAATAGCGGTGTTTAAAAACCGCGGCGAAAACTTGATCAAAAAATGGGCCAGAAAACGATTGATAAGGCCGGGAACGGCCACCGGTTTCCCTCTTTCCATCGCCTTGTAGCCGTAGGCCGCCACCTCTTCCGATGTCATCGCCGGAAATTTTGTTGCTGCCACATCATCAAGGTCCGCTTTTTCGAAAAACTCTGTCTTCGTGAATCCGGGACAAAGCGCCGTCACCTTGACACCTGTTCCTTCACACTCTTTTGCTAAAGCTTCTGATAATGAGAGGACATAGGCCTTTGTTGCGTAATACACCGCCTGCTGAGGTCCCGGAAGAAAGCCCGCAATTGACGCGACATTTAAAATCGCCCCTGACTTTCTTTTGATCATATCGGGAAGAAAAAGGTGGGACAGCTCCGTAAGGGCCTCAACGTTCAGGCGGATCATGCTTTGCAGCGGCTCCCATTGTTGACGGCTAAAGTGTCCATGCAAACCAAATCCGGCATTGTTGATCAAAATATCGACACCGCGATCATGTTTTTGACACTCTTCAAAAAGAGCGCGTCCGCTCCCCTCTTTTGTCAGGTCGCTCTCGACCGCATGAACCTGAACGGAATACTTTTTTTCGAGCTCTTTTTTGAGCTCATCAAGCCGATCTTTCCTTCGCGCGACAATGATGAGATCTCCGCCTCTTTTCGCATGTTCGATAGAGAGATCTCTTCCGATCCCGCTTGACGCTCCTGTGACAAGTGCTTGTTTTTTCATAGAAGCCTCACCTAAAGTTGTTTCAGAAATGTCTCGCCGAGCGCTATTTTCTTTTCTATATTTTCTTTATTTCTTTCTAAATTGGACAGCATCGCTTTCGTTCGTGGATTTTGGCTGAAGAGTGTCTGATGCTTTTTCACAAATCGCCAAAACAGGCCATCCCACACATCGCACCACTCCCCCTTTTCATAGTCGCCCATTTTATTTAAGTAATTGGAACTGGAGACGTAGGGTTTGGTTGTGATCGTTCCCCCATCGGCAAATTGGCTCATGGCGTAGACATTGGGAACCATCACCCAATCATAAGAGTCGATGAAAAACTCCATAAACCACTCATAGACATCGTCAGGATCAAATTCGCAAAGGAGCATGAAGTTGCCCAGCACCATGAGCCGCTCAATATGGTGGGCATACCCTGTTTTAAGCACTTTTTTGATTGTGATATCGATGGGGGGCATTCCCGTCGTCCCATCCCAAAAACTTTGCGGCAGCTTCCGTTTGTGTTGGAAAAAATTTTGTCTCATGTCTTCCGCTTTTAAAAGGTAAGCGCCCCTCATAAATTCGCGCCAACCGAGAATTTGCCTGACAAAGCCCTCGATTGATTCGATCGGAACGTTGTGCTTGCCGCCGTATTTCACAGCGCGGCGCACAACATCTTCGGGAGTCAAAAGACCGATGTTGAGCATCGGTGATAAAACGCTATGAAACAAAAAAGAGTCGTCGCTTGCGATCGCGTCCTCGTAGGGGCCGAAATCTCTGAACCGTTCTTTTAAAAACGCCTCAAACCAGTCGTCGGCTTCTTTGAATGTGGTGGGGTAAAAAAATGGGTCTTGCTGACCGACAGCATCCGGAAAATTCTTCCTCACATAAGCCACGGCAGCCGGTACGTAGTCGTTTTCCTTTGGAAAGGGACAATCGGGAAGATCGATCTCTTTTGGGAGAGGCTTTCTATTTTCCGCATCGTAGCTGAATTTTCCCCCTCTCGGCTTGCCCGATTCCATCAAAATATCGAGGTCTTTTCGGATTTGCTTATAAAAGGAGGCCATGAACAGTTTCTTTTTATTACCCAAATAGTCATCAAGCTCTTCGAGACTGAAGATAAACTGCGGCGTGTCGTGGACATGCAAGTCCCATGAGGCTTTCCCTTTCTCAAGATCCCGCATCAGCCACTCGTCTGAAGGCTCGGCAATGTGAACGTGTTTCGGTTTGCCGATATGATCGAGGCAGTCTCCCCGTTTTTTTAGTTTTGTTGAGGGGATATAGGTCACGTCGTGGCCGTTTTTCTCCAAATAATCGGCGTAGGCCTTCATACTGGCCCTGAGCAAAATCAGCCTTTTAGCGTGGAAGTTTTGCACCCTGAAGTAAAGATAATCCTCTAAAAGGATCACTTTCTCGGCATGTTCAAGGGCCGGGTGGTCGCGAAAGAGCTGGTGAGGGAAAATTATAGCAACTGATGACATGTCACCACTCTGCCTCAAGCGAATTTTTTTTTCAATTTTTAAAAAATTAATTTATCATCTTTATAATAAATTAACTTGATAATCATATTTTTTTGTGAGAAAATATTTTTTAAAAAAAGGTGATTTCATGACAACATTTATTGGCAAAGGATTCACTCTTGCAAGTAACGTGATTCAAAGCCCTATATGGCATCATGTAGGGTCAAGCCTTGACAAAGCCGATTGGAACGAGAAGGCCCTCAACTTTTCGGTTCATTTTTACAAAGAATCCACTTTAGCAACAGCTGTGTCCCGAGCTTATGTGATTTGGTTGACATCAGGTGCTATTTTTGACACGATGAAAAAAAAGACCCCGGAGAGCCAAAGCTGGAAAGGGTTTTGGCTTCAGTTTGCTGTGGTCGCACTCAGTGCAAGTGTCTTGAGCACAATTGACTGCCCAAGTTGGTGGACTCTGCCGATCAACTTCAATCATTTGCTTCTGATGGCCAACCTCGCAAACTGCGTGGCCCTCATAGCCCTTGGCAACCCCTGGACCGGCGGGGCCATGCTGACACTTTTTGTTCTTGGAATCCTCTACCGCTCCGATTTTATGCCGAAGCCGGTGTGCCATGCCGTGTACATCCCCCTCTTCATTATTCTAAACGGCTACAGAATCATCGCGGGCAATATTGAAGATAAATTAACAGGGGCTGCAGAAGTGATCCAAGCTGCCTCCAACATCAATCAAAAATATGAGATCCTATTCAAAATCAAAGCCTTTGCCGAGCTGTATCCCTATGTTATCCAAGGCGATGCCAAAGCCGGGGCCGCACTCATCAAAAGGCGCTTTCTAGACAAGCTCAAAGGGGCAAGGCCCTTCCCGGCTCCGCATGACAACGACCTCCCCCGGGATTGGCTATTGAACCGCTATGGAAGACAAAAAGCTATTCAGCAGAGCAAATACGAGGGCGAAAGCCAGCGCCCACCAGAAGTTAGCGACATAAAAACCCGGAACAATGTAACTCGTCAGCATCACCATGAAGGCCATGATCACGAAAGTGAACAGCCCGAGGGTTAAGATATTGATCGGCAAGGTCAAAACGAAAAGGATCGGACGGATGAAGGCGTTGATAAACCCCAAAACGACAGCCACAACAACGGCCACCAGAGCGTTTTCGAGCTGAATCCCGGGTAAGATATAAGCAGTCACAAAAACAGCGATTGTGCTGATCAAAATAGCCATAATGACGGGCATACTAAAACTCTCCTATATTTGTTCAAAATTATCAAAATGGTGTTTTCTATTGCAATAGAAAACCCAAAATCTGTACGTTGAAATCAAAAGAAACCACACCATCAAAGGGTCTTGCTTTGAACCGGGAAAATCTTTTCACTCTCATCGCACTGATTGTTGTTTTTTCTGCTATTATCTGGTTTTTCACTCGGGAAGAGCCGAGTGTGCCCCCGATGGTCAATGAAGAGAAGGTCGCACAAATGTTTGAAGAGAAGTATGACGCGAAACCCTACACGGGCAAAAAAGTGGTCCTGACCAATGAAGAATGGCGTAAACGACTCACCCCCGATCAGTATTATGTGATGCGGGAAGAAGGGACCGAGCCTGCTGGATCGGGCAAATATGACAAATTTTACGAAGAAGGGGTCTACAACTGCGCGGCATGCGGCCTTCCCCTTTTCAGCTCAAAAGAAAAATATGACTCGAAAACAGGATGGCCGAGCTTTTGGGCTCCCATCGATCCCTCCCACGTTGGCTATAAACTTGACCGCTCTCTCTTTACAACGCGAGTTGAAGTGCATTGCAACCGATGCGGCGGCCATCTCGGCCATGTGTTTAACGACGGCCCTCCGCCAACCGGCCACCGCTACTGCATCAACTCGGTTTCTTTAGAATTTGTTCCCGGCGAGCAAACAGGAAACGAGTGATTACCCTTTCTTATAGACGTAAACCTTCGTTCGATAAAAGTCGCCAACTTGAAGAACTTCCTGGGGTTCCCACCCGGGTATGGCAAAAGAGTTGCTGATCACGACAGTGCCGGGCTTGAGCTCTTGATCAAATTTTCTTTTTAACCGCTCCATTGCGCCCGGATACAGATAGCAGACGATAAGATCGGCATCGCCAAGCGACTCTTGAAAAAAATCTTTCCAAAAGAGCGTCATATTCGGAAGACGGGACAAGCGTTTTACGATGGCTGTGTAAAGCCACGGAATTGGAGAGACTTCAAAGGCCAACACTTCGCAATGAGGGTATCTGGAGGCCAAAAGAGAGGCGATTCCGCCCCATCCGCAGCCGAGCTCGTAAATCTTTCCCTTGACCTGTTTGGGAAGAGCGCCTTCAATTTTTTTTTTCACTTTTGAAGAAGTCGGCATAGGAGAAATTCCAGTTTGTATTGTCGACACAAGTATGCTCGACAACGTCGCTGTCATCAGTAATATAAAGAAAATTGTGAAAAAAGTCCACATTCAATCGACGCTCTCAAGATAAAAGAACAGCCAGTCGAGAAATGTGGGAAACGATAAATTCTCCCCGTTGGATATCTCATCGGGGTGGCTGATGGTATTTGTCGTTCCGGAATAATAGACGTTTCCCATTTCATTTGCCGGATACCAATCTTTCCAAAAGCATTGAAAAAAAGGCAGTCCAAAAGACTCATAAAAAGGGATCAGTGAACGAGGATTGACAGGGTCGCCCCTTGTTGTCGAAAGGAGATTTTCGGAGTCCAAAAGATTGTGAAAACGCTCTAAAACGACTGGGAAAATTCTCGTGCTGATTGTTCCCGAGTCAGTCGATTTTGAAAAACCGTTATGCACTTCCATGAAGGCCAGGTAGTCGTTTGGCAGAATCACATCGAAAAAACGTTCTTGGAGCGAAATCCCCTCGCTTTCTGTCATCGGAACGCACCCATGAAAAAAGCCGGCGCCCTGCCTCAAAGCATAAATCATGTGGGTGGCAAAGGGCCCCTTTTCCTCTTTTTGGGCCACCACAATACCGATATCGTCGACGCGGCTAAAAAAATTCGAAATACTGTCGAGGCTGCGCGGATGATAGGGGAGCTTGGAGATCCAAAAATCCCGAGTAAAGTCAACACGGTCGGTTGCGTCTAAACGGGACAGCTCGTACCACCCCTTCGGGAGGGACGGGACCGATTTTGAGATATCGTCCCAAGAGATATCGGGAGAATCGTGAAGGACAATGACTTGATAAAAGCTGCCACCCTCTTGTTTATCAGAAACTTGCGAAAAGTATTGTTTAATATGATCGTCAATCAAAATAAATCGATTCCTTCTTTGACTTATAAAGGAGCCTTAACTAACTTCACTATCAGAAGAAACAATGTATTTGACAAGCAAAATATGGTCCCCAACCACGCCGCAGTCAATGGAGTCTCGTTCCCGGACGGCTGTCGCCGCTTAAGATTCCGTCAAAGCGAGGCCAAAGTTGCCCTTGTGGATCAGGTGGAACCGAGAGCCCAGCCTATTTTGTCCCTCTACCGGCCCTTGGCCGCTGCTTCATATGCGACAGACCATTCGACACAGTCGTTTATTCAAATGGGAGTGGTGGTGTTCATCGATAAACAGCAAAAATGCATCCGCTACCTTTCGGACACCCTTGACTCTGAAACGGAAAACACCCTTATCTACGAACAACTTGTGATTGTGAGAGGGAATGAAAAACAGTTTGGCAAGCCCAATCAAATCGACGACTTGAGCCACGCGCTCAAACTTTTGCGATTTGCCTCAAAATTGCAAGCATCGATCTCTGTGCCCAAGGGAACAGAGAGAAGTGGACTCAGCGGATTTAAAGCGGCGTCACTTGAAACAACAGCTCCCTTTCCGACGATTCCGGCGCTAGGACACTCTCAACCGTGGACGCCTTCTCCGGCGCGCATCTTTGAAATCCAGACTCACCCGTCAAATCAATGATGACCCGGGAAGCAGCCTTGTGCTAGACTTTCGTCATGAATTTTTGGGCGATGCATCCTGCACTTCTGTACGGTCTGGCGATGGCAGGTGGGATCGCGCTTTCTCAAGACGCTTATGCGACTCTGATCCCGACAGCGGTGATTCTTTTTTCGTTGAGAGAGAAAAGAGAGCGTTTGATTCTATTTTCCACTCTGTATTTTCTGATGTTTTGTCTTGTGACGCTTACGGTCACTTTCCCGCCTGATCACCCTCTCGACGGAACTGCCCACATCTATATAAAGGAAATCAAACCCTATGAAACTTCCTTCCGCAAAGGGTTTGTCTTAAGCGGAACGCTCCGCACGTTCGTCCCTGAGGGCGAAGAAAGGCCCGCAGCTAGAAATATCCCGTTTACGATGAAAACAGACAATCCGCGGATCCCGGCACACCAAGACGCGCTTTTATCCGCGACCTTGATCCATCAAAGAATTCTGATTCCCGATAAGAAGAAGCCTTGGAAGCCCTTGCCTCACACGTGGAACGCGGCCAAATGGCGCTTTCAAAACAAAGAGGCCGTCCGCAGCTTTATCAAAAGGCAAATCCAAGAGGACTCAGCGGCCGCTTTCTTAGGCGGCCTTGCGACGGGACTTTATTCAGACAGCCACCTGAAAAAAGAACTGAGCCGCTTCGGTTTGCAGCACCTTATGGCGATCTCGGGATTCCATTTTGCACTCGTGGCATTGTTGATCAGTTCTCTTTTTCGCTTTTTTTTATCCGAAAAGCCAACCGCGATCTGCACGCTGTTTCTCCTGAGCCTCTATTGTTTTTTCTTAGGGGCCTCCCCTTCTGTTTTAAGGGCTTTTGTCATGGCCGCAGTCTATTTTTTCAGCAAAATTGTCCAAAAGACGCCCCGCCCTTTAAACTCTTTAGGCGCAGCGCTCATGATCACTTTAGCTATAGATCCTCTGTCGATCATGACAATCGGGTTCCAATTTTCTTTTTTGATCACCGCCTCCCTTTTGATGTTCACGAGCCCCTTGGAAGAGGCGATCGCCGCCGCTTTGCCCAAAAGAGCGTATGAGCGCCTCATCGCTATGAGTCTGACCGATCAACATGGCTACCTGCTCTTGTCCTACATGCGAAAGTCTCTGGCTCTGACCACAGCCGTTCAAATAGCGGCCCTGCCCCTTGCACTCTTTTGGTTTCAAACGTTTCCTCTTTTGAGCCTGATTTATAATCTCTTTTTCCCCTTTTTAGCCTCCCTGTCCCTCGCCCTTCTCCTCGCGGGACTTATGCTCGCTCCCCTCCCGCTTCTTGCGCACATCATCCACACCCTCAACACTTTTTTGACAAGCTGGACACTCAATCTCGCCACCGGCTTTCCCCCTCAGCTTGATTTATGGCTTGATGTCGACGGGGTGTCAGCCCCCTTGCTGATTCTTTATTTTTCCGGAGTTTTTGCGTGGGGAGGGCTTTCTCTGCTGAGCAGGCAGGAGCGGAAACAGCTGGCCTATTTATAGGGTTCCCCTTGACTATTATTTGTTTAACACGTTAAATTATTAGGTTCCGACGGCGAACGTAGCTCAGCTGGTTAGAGCGCTGGATTGTGGTTCCGGAGGTCGCGGGTTCGAGACCCGTCGTTCGCCCATTTTCTTGACCTTCCCTTCCTTCTTTGCTACACCTTAACTCAGTACCCGATTAAACTTTGCCGAAGCGATCACACCGAGAACGCTCGATTCTTTCGTTTAATTGAGTCTAGAAGATTATTTCATCTTGTTGTATGTTAGACCTTTTTCTCGTGGGGAGTCATGTCGGGCAAAAGAAGGCAAAAAAAAAGTACAGCGAAGCCGCGCCGGCACATAAAAGCAACGGCCGCTGAAAGCGCGCTTCCCCATGCCCATCACAAAACCACCGAAATTCAGGGGTTTTTGACCCTTTCTTTTTCGATCCTCCTGCTATTAAGCCTGATCAGTTTTGCGTATGGCCAAGAGTCAAGAAATTGGATGGGGGCCATCGGCTACTCCATCGGATGGGTTCTGCACACGTCGCTTGGCGCGACGAGCTACCTTCTCTGCCTCTATTTGGGGTGGATCGGCTGGCATAAACTGTTCGACAAAGCGATCGACCATTTTCAAATCAAAACGATTTATTTCGGACTGCTTATTTTTTCCCTCGCAATTCTTTTCAGCCTTATCGAGCGGGAGGCTCCCTTTTTAAGCGATTCGCTCGGTGAACTTTTCTATCCAACCTTTGCTCGCTATCCGATCCCCTACCACCTGGGCGGCCTTCCGGCGCACTATTTGTATTCAGAATTGCCGACATTCAACCTCAAGCAGGTGTTCAACAGCATCGGCGTTTTGTTGATTTTTTCCAGCACACTATTCGCCAGCCTCCTTTTCTTCTTTAACATCCCTATTTCAGATGCCATAAGATGGATCGCCGACAAGCTGAAAAAACGTCCCCCTGTCGAAGCCGAAGTCATTGAAGAAGAAAGCGACTTCATGCACGCGATCAAGGTGCGCCTTCCCTCTTTGCAGCAATCGTGGGCGCAAAACCTATCCCAAGATGATGATCTCGAGCCGGCTCCGCCTCCAAAGAGGGCGCTGCTTCCCACGCGACCGACTTTTTCTGAGCCCGCCCAAAAAATCAAGGAGCCGCCGCCGCAGCCGCCGCCGAAACCAAAGCCATCCGGGCGAGAAGCAGCGCTCGAAGCGCAGTCTGTTTGGAATGGCGATTTTAAGAAATTCAAGCTCCCGGGTCTTGGCCTTTTGACCTCGCCGGCAAAAGTGGACCAGACATCGCTTAAAAATGACTTGAGGAAGCAAGCGGCGGTTTTGGAAGAGACGCTGCTTAGCTTCGGCATCGAAGCGAAGGTGGGACAGATCAACTGCGGTCCGACCATCACGTCGTTCGAGGTGCATCCTGCGATAGGGGTAAAAGTCCAAAAAATCAAAGCGCTTGAAAACGATATCGCGCTGAACATGCAGGCGGAGTCGATCAGGATCATCGCCCCGATTCCGGGTAAAGCGGCGGTGGGCATCGAAGTCCCTAACCCTCACCCTCAAGAGGTGGGGTTCCAAGAGATGCTCCGCGCCTACCAAAGACAGCCCAAAAAATTCAAGATACCGCTTCTTCTCGGGAAGTCAGTGACAGGCGACTATGTCATGAGCGATCTGGCAAAAATGCCCCACTTGATCATCGCCGGCGCCACCGGCTCGGGTAAATCAGTGTGCATCAATACCATTGTCATGTCGATCCTCTACAACGCAAAGCCCGACGAGATCCAGCTGATGATGATCGATCCGAAAAAAGTGGAGCTGACCCCATACACGAAGCTGCCCCATATGATCGCCCCCGTCATCACAAGTCCTCATGAAGCGTATACGGCCATGCAGTGGCTCGTGAAAGAGATGGAAAAGCGCTACGAGATTTTAAATAAACTTCACTTTCGCAACGTCGAAGCGTTCAACCAAAGAGACATCGACATTGAAAAAGAAAAAGAACTTCCCATCGACGTCCCGGAAAAGCTCCCCTACATTGTGGGGATTGTCGATGAGCTGGCAGACCTTATGATGGTGTCGAGTCATGATATTGAAACGCCGATTGCAAGAATTGCACAGATGGCACGGGCTGTCGGGATTCATCTTATCTTAGCGACCCAGCGCCCTTCGCGAGAGGTGATCACCGGTTTGATCAAGGCGAATTTTCCGACGCGAATTTGTTTTAAGGTGTCGAGCGGCATCAACAGCAAAATTATCTTGGACACGACAGGCGGCGAGCAGCTTCTTGGAAATGGCGATATGCTCTTTTTACCGCCCGGCACATCAAATCTATCGCGCGTTCAAGGGGCCTTCATCAGAGACAAAGACATCCTTGACGTTGTCGACAATATCTGCCGGCAAGCGCCGACGAATTACCGAATTCCAAGCTTCACAAATATCAGCAATCAGGAGGGGATGGATTTCTTTGATCCCCCTTCTAATGACCGCGATGTCATGTATGACCAGGCCATGAACGTTGTGATCAGCACAGGAAACGCATCAACGACATTTTTACAACGAAAACTGAAAATTGGCTATGCCCGCGCCGCGAGCCTCATGGATCAACTGGAAGAAGCAGGGGTGGTCAGCCCCCCTGACGGCAGCAAAGCGAGACAAGTGCTCGCCGGGGGAGCGGGAAGTACGGAGGACTCATGAAAGGTTTTTGCCCCCTCGCATCGGGATCAAAAGGAAACTGCACGTACCTTGGAACCCATCAAACAAAGCTTTTAATCGATGCAGGGATCAGCACGCGTGCGATCAAAACGCGTCTTGCTGAAATCGATGTCGATCTCACAGAAATTGACGCTGTTGTGATCACGCACGACCACCACGACCACGTCGCCGGACTGAAAGTACTCGCCAATCGGTATGGCATCCCCATCTTTGCCAATATGGAGACAGCAAAAGGGATCGTCCATGCGTTTTCAGAGTGTCCCAAATTCAAAATTTTCACCACAGGCGAGCCTTTCGAATATGGGGACTTTGAGTTTTTTCCCTTCAGCATTCTCCATGACACGCTCGACCCCGTCGGCTTCACTGTCAGAGTCGGCGATCTTAAGTTGGGCTTCTGTACCGATTTGGGAATCGCGACGCCAACAGTCGTCCACGCCCTTCAAGAGTGCGACTATCTTATCTTAGAAGCGAACCATCAACCTTCAATGGTCCACGCCTGCCCGCGCCCGGCTGTCTATAAAAATCGCGTCCTCGGACGCCAGGGCCACCTTTCAAACCTGGACTGCGGCCACCTTCTGGCAGATGTTTGGCATCACGGCCTGAAACATGTTTATCTCGCCCATCTTTCAAGCGAATGCAACAATCCGGAAACAGCTCTTGGAGTCGTCCGCCATGTGCTGGACGAGAAAAACCTTTCGGTTGATTTGTCCATCGCTTGGCAAGAAAAAGTGAGCCACCCAACGTTCTTTGAAGAAGAAATCGCAACGGCAACAGATAAGGGATTATTTTTCTCAGGTGTATGAAAGAGAATTGATCCTACTTTAATCTTTGAAAATAAAGTTTACGCCCCCAAAAAAAGTTAAACGAATAAAAAATTTCATTCAAAGCAGCTTCAACGTCTTTGCACAATTTCTATTCTGAATCAAGTAGCAGAATAGACGAGTTCATAAGCAGTCATAAATTTTATGTCTCTCAAATCCAGTGAAAAAAGACTTAATCCCCCTTATTGGCACGGAAATGGCTTCACTTAAATTTGAGGTATAAGTATGCGTGTTAACAATCAGGTCATAAAATATTTCCTTAACATTTTACAGAGTGCGGATCCCGATGCGATTCATCGCCTTAGTAAAGAAGAACAAAAGCTGGTCGATCAAATATGCGACGCATATGATGTAACGGAATTTCGTGTCTCAGAAAAAGCTTTGACAAGACTGCAACTTAAAATTCTTCATCCCGAAATCAATCAGAAAAATCAGAAAAATCAAAAACTTATTGAAAAAATAAACCGCGTATGTTCGAAAGCTAAGATCATTAAAATTAGTCCTGAATTTATTCAGATCATACATGATTTACCTGAAACCAAAGGCGATCAGTTTCCTGTGATTCAAGATGTGACAGATGAACAGATTGAACAACTTGCAAAAGTTGGAACGACAGAAACCGAACCCGTTTCTGATGTCTCCGGAAGCAACACCTTCGAGAAAGTCCTTTCTGAGCTAGATCGTCTTAAAGATCGTCTTGGTGGAGCTCCAAATTATAATGGGCAACGCCCGCCAGCAACTGATGATAAAGACAAAAATAAAACGTTTTTAGGTACGCCATTACCGGCTGTTAAAGATTGGCTTCGAAATACAATTAAGGAAGGGAGGAGGCCTCGCGCTTTCTGGAAAATTTTTGCGGCAAAACTCTTCGGGATTAGAAAAGATAATCAAGAAACTCAATACGAGTACGCAGCCAAAGCCATCCAAAGATTCGGCCTTGTGATTTCGAATAAAGAGCTATTTCTCAACATTGTAAGAGAAAACAACCGCGAAGACTTTCCTCTTTTCGGACAATTAACAGGGCTCGCTTGGCATCCGGATCGCAACGCTGCAGCAGTCGAAGAAGAGTCCATGCACGCGATTGAATTATTTTTTACAGAATATTTCGAAAAGGCTAAAGTGCAAGGAGACGATGCGCTTGTCGACTTTTTTAATGCTCTGACAGGCGTTTGCTTTGAGGTCCGCGCCGAAAATATTCGTCAATATATTCTCTCACATTCTCATGAACTTAAAGCCGCGCGAGAGGTTGCCGATTACGATACATTCACCCCTCTTAATGAGATGCTCACTAAAGAAACTCAACTCATTTTTGATCTTTCAGGTGAGATACCAGGTCCAAAAGCCCTCTATGAACATTTGCTTGAAAGAGGAGTATTTGGTACTGAGTTCGGTCCTAAAGAAGCAAAAGAAAAACTTGACTTGGAAGCGTTTCACAAATGGGTTTTGAAGCAACAAGCAGATTTTATTCTTGATTATTACACGCAAGAGGACTTTTTGCTTACTGAATACGAAATATTGCGTTCTTCAAAAAAAGAGATCAATCGAAATGAATTTATTAATCAACTAAATGAGAGGCTCAAAGAGTGTGGTGAAATCGACCTTTACGACACCGACGATAAAGAAAACGAAATTTCTTTTGAGGTCAATGCGGAAAAGATCGGGCGGTGGATCGATCAACAAAGGGGGCATTGACACCACTATGTCATCGATAGATGCATTTGATCTCGGTCGGAAGAAATTATTCTGCTGTGAAAAAGTCTTTAATTTTATCGATGAAGCCCTTACCCTTTGGCAGGTTCTTGGGTCCTTCAAGCTTAGCGAACTCTTGAAGAAGACGCTTCTGTTCGCTATTGAGCTTTGTGGGGGTTTCGACAAAGACTCTGACGAGAAGGTCGCCCTTATCTCCCCTTCCGGAACCGTGGACATTGGGAAATCCTTCCCCTCTGATGCGGAAGACTTTTCCATTTTGGGTCCCTTCGGGAATTGTCAAACGGCACGTGTGGCCGGTGATCGAGGGCACTTCTTTTTTGCAGCCGAGGGCTGCATCGGGAAAGGAGACAGGAAGATCGATCAGAACGTCGTCGCCCACTCTTTCAAAGATTTCGTGAGGCTTGACGTTGATGAAAACGTACAAATCGCCGGCCGGCCCCCCTCCAAAACCGGCATCGCCATACCCGGTCACTTTCAGCCGCATGCCGCTGTCGACACCCGCGGGAATATGCACTTTTACGTGCTGTTTTTCTTTGTTGACACCTTGGCCGTGGCACGAGGAACAGGGATTTTTGATCACTTTCCCCTCCCCTTGACACTCAGGGCAGGTCATCGACATGCTGAAAAAGCCGCGCTGCTCAAATACTTGTCCATGCCCTTTACATCTGGGACACGTGCTCACTCCGTCTGAAGAGGCCGCACCTGAGCCTTGACAGCTTCCGCAGGTGACGTTATTGGTGACGACAAGTTCTTTGTCCACCCCTCTTGCAGCCTCTTCGAAGCTAACGGAGATATTGACTCTCTTGCTCGCCCCTTGTTGCCGAGCGGTACGCCCCATCCCCGGCCCGGGGCCGCCGCCACCTGTAAAAAAGGAGTCGAAGATGTTGTCGGATCCCATGCCGCCAAAAGCACCCATAAAGGTGCGAAGCGCCTCTTCCATCGACGAGAATCCGGCGCCTCCTGCTCCGCCGAAGCCGGCTCCTTCCAAGCCCGCTTCACCATATTGGTCGTAGAGCCTCCGCTTATCTTCGTCGCTCAAGACTTCGTACGCTTCAGAAATTTTTTTGAATTTGGACGCCGCTTCCGGATCGTCGGGATTTTTATCGGGATGGTATTTGAGCGCTTTTTTTCGATAGGCCTTTTTGATTTGTTCGGGAGTTGCGTCTCGGGAAACTTCGAGTATGTCGTAAAAATCAGCCATAATTAAAAGAAACGTTATCGGGTTTTAGAGAACAAACAAATCAACGCTAAAATCAAAAAGGAGATGATTTAGCGTTGAGTGAAGGAAAGACAAAAACTATCTTTGTCTTTGGTACTTTTTTGCAGCCTTGGACTTTGCCCGTTTTTTTATTGACGGCTTTAGATAAAACCGATGGGCTTTCACTGCTTTCATGACCCCTTCTTTATCTAGTTTTTTCTTTAACGATCGCAATGCTTTGTCGATGATTTCTCCGGGGCGTACTCTCACTCGAGCCATTTTCTTTCCTTCTTTCGTTAATTTTTGTTTGCGATACTTAATTAATGCGAAATGTACCGCTTCCTCATCACTAATGCCAATAGGTTACCCGAAAGGGCGATATTATTCAACCCTCAAAGGCAGATTTTCAATCGTTGAAACGATTGCCTTCATCGACTCTGGACGCCTCTTAGGATCATGTTGAAGAATCATAGACGTTAAGTCTTCCAGCGTCTTCACGCCTCGGACAGGCACGGCAAGCGGCTTTCTGCTTTCAATCAAATCTTTCAGCTTCAGGCAAAGCTCGTAGTAATCTTGGTAAGCGGCTTCAATTTTTCCGACCTCCTTTTCTGCAATGTAGTGATCGCCTGAAGTCAAAAAAAACGCGAGGTCGCCGTAGGCCCACATATCAAACCGCCTGCCGTCTAGTTGCGTCAAATCAGAGGGCGACGGGGGAAAACAGGCCCAGTACTCGGGAGGAAAGTGCCATAAAGTGCCGCGTTCTTTGGAGCTGTCTTTCGGACCCGCAAATCCTAAATCAGCTACGAGCGCACGAATCGCCCCTTCTCGCCTTGTCAGCAAAATATTGGCAGGCTTGATGTCGTAGTGGCAAAGTTCGCGCGAGTGGAGATGGGCAAGACCTTTTGCGACATCGAGCGCAATCCGGCGCACTTCCCTTTTCGTCAAGGTATGCGTTTCCAAGTAGGATTCCAGGCTCCCTTCTTCTGCGAGCTCAAAACAAAAACCCGTTGAAGGTATCTCGCCGATTCTGGATTTGAAGACGTGAAAAAGAGTCACGATCGAATCGCAGCGTCCCACTTTTGCAAAAGTGCATGCGAGCTTTTCAGCAGCGGCTTTTTTGACCACCCCCTCTTTTCCTGAAAAAAGGTCGATTGCCATCGCGTAGACCTTCAGGCTAAAAAAATCGATCCCTTTGAAGTAGACTTTTTCCGCTCCGGCTCCAAGCTCCTGGCTCGGACAGGGAATGATCGCCTCGAAACCGGAATCTAACTCTTCATTTTCTGCGATGTAAAGGTCCCATTCACGATCGCTGGAGCTGATGACATACTGTTTCTTTTCGGGTAGCGGCCGCAAGGTATCAAAATGCTCGCGAATAAACTGAGCGATTTTTTTGAGCTGTTTGGGGTCGATTCCATGATCTTGAAGCACAGCAACTCGTCTTTCCGACACCCCTAAATCAAGAAACGTGGGCTCTGATGCAGCCTCTTCGTTTTCAACTGAGGGAACGGGATCAACGTCCACCCCTTGAGAATGCAGGTAAAACCTAAGAGCGGTATTAAGTAAAAACATTTGCACTCCTTTACTTCGAATGAAAGGATGCATCATAACATTATATTCAATATAAAATCAATTAATAAAGTTTAATAATACTATTTAATTCCCCTTTTGCTTCAGCTGCTGTGGGCCTTTTGAGGGGGTCGGGATTCATCATTCTCCAGAGCAAATGTTTGATCGTCCCCTTTGCCGGCTCGGGCAAAGCATCGTTTTGTCTCAAAATCGAAAGAAATGCCGGCGTCATTTTTCCCACACGGTTGAGATGCTCCATAGCCGGGGTTTTCTCTCCCGTCAATACGAGCCATCCCGTCGCTCCCAACGACCAAATATCGGCAGGCGGCCCTATGTCGGACAGTTTTCCGGATCCGAACATGGCCGACGCCACCTCTGGAGACAGATAATAAGGTGTTCCCGCCGGCCTGACGCGGTCGAGAGAGCAACAGAAACCAAAGTCGCAAAGAACTCCTGCCAGTCCATTTTTTTGAGCGTGCTCCGTTTCGTCTTCTAAGAGGATGTTGTCAGGTTTAATGTCGAGGTGGACAAGCCCGTAGAGATCGTGCATGGCTTCAAGGGCGGATAGGATGTCCAAGAGTATCGCGGCAAATTGCGGCTTCGTGAGGTCCAAGCCTGAATTTGAAGTGTATTGTTTCAAATCTCCGCGGTTGTAATACCGCATCATAATGGACTGTTTGGTGATCGCTTTTGTATTTTCTCCTTGGCCTTTTTCTTTTTTGGTCTGATACCTTGAGATGGTCAGGAAGTCGACGACTCCCCGCACCCCCTTGAGCATTTGCAAACAGTGCCGCTCGTTGTCGCTTGAGATTTTCATGCTCGACGTATGGTTGCATGGGTCCGAGACCCGCGAAACCCCGTTGGCGTAGACTCTGCCCACCATTTCGAAAGGATCATTGAGAACGACCGACATGGAGATCACCTTAAATGAACCCCTTCCAATGATTTTTTGCTGACGGCCGTTATGTTTCGATCCTTTCAAATGGATAAACAGCTTATCGGCGAAATACTGGATCACATAGGGAAAACGCGTTTGCTTGGGCCGCAAATAAAGAAAGGGGTTTTTGGGATCTCTTTTGGTCTGTTCTTCGAGTCTTTTTGGGAGAATCGTTTTGTTACTCCCATAGGAAAGAACATTTCTGACGAAACGAATGTCGTTGATGGAAAGACCTGTCATTGGATGAGGCGTGCTGTCGCGAAAAAATTGGCTCTGTTCGAGACGATTGAGTTCCGCTTTGGCGATGAGATCTTGGTATTTGTTATGAATTTTGAGCCTGCCGTTCGTCTCCTCAATGTATCTTTGAAGCTCAATCGCCGATTTCATTTCGGCCAATTTTTTATCCTCTGCCTCCATATTGTGCTGCATAATCAGCAAGGAGATGGTTTCGACTTTTTCAGTCAGCGTCTCGTTGAGCATCTCGTAGTGGCACAGGATCACTTTCTTTTTGTCTTCTTCCCCTTGATACGAGCTTTTGACCAGCCTTTTGATCCCTCTAGACGCGCTGCCAATGCGGTCGCTGAGATCGCGAAGACCTGAAAGAAGCTTCCACCTGCGGTCAGTTGTTGTCGCTTCAACATGAGACTCGACTTCGATTTCGCACAGGATTTCGCGAATCTTATTTTCCAAATCTGTGAGTCCGGCGGAAAAGTAGACATGGCTCTCTCCTGACAACAATCGTGAAGCGCCTGTCAAAAACTTTGACACATATCCTTCACCCAGAGCATATTTTGTCGCATCGACAAGAAGCGCCCCCGACTTATGAAAGGTCATGGCATTGGGATCATAGTAGTACTTATCCCCGGCATCGACTTCCGCTAGAGACTTCAACCCCCTCAAGACATTGTCTAATCGATCAAGTACCGACTCATTTCCATTGATCATACCCGCTCCCCGCTCTTCAAGTTAATTTGCCTTGTATCCATGAGTGCTTGACCGAAATCACATGACTCAAAGAAAAATTAAAATTGCTCTTAAAATTGCAACCAGAACCTGTTCATACCACAAGATGTAAGGGGGATAGGGGTAAAATTCAAGTTATTATTTGAAAACCAAAAGAATACGAGATATTGAAATATCTGAATACGTGAAAGTTAGGTTAATTGACAAAGAGTGTATCGAAATTAACAATCTCGGCCATCTGAAGAAGAATCGCAATGATCGCGATCGGCGCAAGCCACCGAATAAAAAAGACCCACGGCCTCCAGAGCCACTTGAGGCTGGACCCTTCCTTGAATTCATGTTCCAACATTGATGTGTCCAAAAACCATCCTGTAAAAAGAACCGTCATGAATCCTGCAATGGGTATGATCCAATTGGAAACCAGACCGTCAATCGTTGCAAAAAAGGTCGTGCCGTAAAGCTCGTCCCATTGACTAAATAACGTGTGGCTTCCCGAAAGGGCAGACGGAATCCCGAAGATAAACATTGCGGCTCCGACAATGAGGACCGATCGTTTTCTCGACCATCCAAAAAGGTCCATAAAGTTGGCAGCGCAAACTTCGATGAGCGGCATCGCAGACGTCAGCGCCGTGAAGACAAACAGGGTAAAAAAAGTGGCAGAGACAATGAGAGCGCCGGGCAGCTTAGAAAAAAGGAGGGGAAGCGCCTTAAAAACAAGTCCGGGTCCCGACTCCGGAGGTTGGTCAAAAGTAAAAAGCACTGGAAATATGGTGAGCGACGCAAGGCAGGCAACGAGCAAAATCATCGACCCGACAATGAGGCCGGTTTTTGGAATATCATCTTCTCTTCTCAGGTAGCTTCCGTAAGTGAGCATCACACCCTGCCCCAGGCTTAACGTAAAAAATGAAAGTCCAAGCGCCTCTAAAAACCCCGACGGTTTTAAGTTAGCGGCATCCGGAGAGAAAATAAAACGGACAGCCTCGTCGAATCCGTCAAGCGTCAGACTGTAAAGGCAAAGGATCACAAGGAGGATGAGGAGGCCGGTGGTCATAAAACGGCTCCAATACTCGATTCCGTGCCTGACGCCAGGCAAAACAAGTCCGACAGTCAGGGCAATAAAAATGGCCTGCCAAAACAATGTAATATCGCCGGCAGATTGCAAAATATCGAACGTTTGCAAGATCTCTTCCGGCGTTTTTCCCACCCAGAATTGATTGAGCGACATCAAAATATAGTTGAGACCCCAGCCGGCGAGAACGCTGTAGTAGGTCATAATCAAAAATGACGCGGAGACTCCCAGCCACCCGGCCGCCTTCCAGACTGCCGAATCTCCTGAGAGAGACTGAAAAACTCCGACCGCTCCTCTCTGCGCCCGGCGCCCAAGCGTGAGCTCTGCAATAAAAAGAGGAACGCCGACGAAAAAGGTGCAAAAAAAGTAGATAAAAACAAAGAGCCCCCCTCCGTTTTCTCCCGTAACATAGGGGAATTTCCAGAGGGTTCCAAGGCCGATGGCCGAGCCGGCAGCAGCAAGGACGAATCCTAGCTGAGAGCTCCAATGTTCTCTTTGTTTAGGCATTGAGTGATCCTAAAAATCTTAAGAATACCCCGTACTATAACAACTCGCGGCCTTGTTGTCACCCAAAGAAACCGAGTTTTTGATAGGCCCATCTTTATAAATGCCGACCTTTTGCAGATAGTGTCTTGTCATAATTTAAGGAAACGAATATCCTTGAAATTTTTAATTGAAGGACACAATGCCTCATGACACAGACCCTTCTCGGCAACCTCGTGACGGAGGTCACAGTAGTGGGAATTGTGACGATTGTTTTCTTAACTTTGTTTATTGTGGCCGGCATTCGTCAAATGCTCAAAGATCCCGATCAATAACCGCTTATGTCTCTCAAAATGCTCCCCTCCTGGACCCATGACGGGCTTCGCTTTTCCTGCACGGGCTGCGGAAAATGCTGCACCGGGTCTCCGGGCTATACGTGGGTCACGGAACAGGAAATTGCCTCGATGGCCGCGTTTTTAAACCTTTCGGTTCAAGATTTTGGAAAGCGCTATCTCCGTTTAGTCAAGGGGCGCTTCTCACTGCTTGAAGAGTCCGAGTCTTATAGCTGCGTCTTCCTTAAGGATAATAAGTGCACCATCTATCCCGTTCGCCCGACTCAGTGCCGCACCTACCCGTGGTGGCTCCAAAACTTGACATCCGAAGAGGCGTGGCACAAAGCGGCCGCTCTTTGTGAAGGAATCGGAAAAGGCGAGGTGGTCCCCTACGACACAATCGAAGACAGCGTCAGGCAGGAATGGAAAGACAATTAAAACAAATTGCCTATGAGACACTTATGGTGGGCTCCGGCAAGGGAGGGGTCGGTAAATCCACTGTCACCGTCAATCTCGCCGTCGCCCTGGCGCGCAAAGGGTTGAGAGTCGGAATCTTAGATGCCGATCTTTATGGCCCCTCCGTCCCTGTGATGACCGGACTGAGGCAAATGAGCCCGGAAATGACCGTAGATGGAGCAGGACAGCAAAAATTTCTCCCTTTCGAAAAATTCGGCGTCAAAATCTTCTCTTTAGGATTTTTTTTAGACGAATCGAAATCAATTTTGTGGCGGGGCCCCATGCTTCACGGAATGTTGCAAAAAATGGTCTTTGAAGTAGAATGGGGAGTATTAGACATACTACTCATAGACCTGCCTCCCGGCACCGGAGACGTCCCCCTTTCACTCAGCCAAATCTTAACACTAAACGGCGCGCTGATTGTGACGACACCGCAAGAGCTGGCTGCCGTCGACGCTTTGAAGGCGATCAATGCTTTAGAGCAGCTCGATGTCCCCATCTTGGGCGTGATCGAAAACATGGCAGGTTTTACAGCCCCCGACACACAAGTCCATTACCCAATATTTGGCGAAGGAAAAGGTGAAGAGCTGGCCCACCGCGCAAAGGCGCCTCTGCTTACGAGCATTCCTCTTTTGCCTGCAATCAGGCAGGGAGGAGACGAAGGGATCCCTTCGGCATTTCATAGCGGTGATGAAGGGGCGGGTCGAGCCTTTATGGATTTAGCCGCAGCACTGGTAGGCATGAATGCGAATTTAGAATAAAGGATCTGGCTATGATGGCGCTTTCGCTTGATCGTGAAACAAAAAAGAACGTTGATAAGTGGCTGGAAGGCAATTTCGACGAACAGACAAAATCTGAGATTCAGTCCTTGCTCGACAGCAATCCAGAGGCTCTTGTCAATGCTTTCTACACCCATCTTAAGTTCGGAACGGGAGGCATGCGCGGGCTGATGGGTCCCGGAACGAACCGGGTCAATGTCTATACGATCCGAGCGGCGGCAAAAGGGCTTGCGAACTATTTGCTCAAACAAAATTTCCCCACCTCGCCTATTTCTGTTCTCATCGGGTACGACTCGCGCTTAAATTCGAAGCGGTTTGCAGAAGAAGCGGCCATGGTCTTTGCCGCCTCTGGGATACGCGCTTATTTAAATGAAGACTTAAGACCCGTTCCGATGGTCTCTTTTGGAACGCGGCACAAACATTGCCACGCTGGCATTATGATCACGGCCTCGCACAACCCTCCCGCCTACAACGGGTTTAAAGTCTACTGGGGGCACGGAGCGCAAGTCTTGCCGCCCCATGACCAAGGGATTGTGGAGGAAGTGAACAGAATTGAAAACCTCGACCAGATCCGTGTGGCCGATCCGGATGATTCTCACATCGTGAGATACGGCCCCGATCTCGATGAGGCCTACCTCCAAACCATCAGCGACTATCAGCATTGTCCAGAGGACAATCAGCGCCTAGGCGACTCACTCAAAATTGTCTACACAAGTCTCCACGGCGCTGGGATCACTGTCATCCCGGAGGCACTTGCCATGTGGGGCTTTATCGACACCCACATCGTCGAGGCGCAGAAGATACCGGATGGAAACTTTCCGACGATTCCAGCTCCCAATCCGGAGATCCGCGAAGCGCTGAGACTCGGAATCGACGCTCTTGTCGAAAATAGCAGCGACATTCTCCTCGCCACCGACGCCGACACAGACCGTGTGGGCTGTGTTGTCAACCACAATGGCGCCGTGACGGTTCTCGACGGCAATGAAATCGCGTGCATTTGCCTCTACCATATTCTGACACATGCCAAGCTCCCCGAAAGGCCTGCTCTGATCAAGACAATCGTGACGACTGAGCTTTTCAAAACAATTGGAGAGCACTTTAACGTCCCTTGCTTTGATGTTTTGACCGGCTTCAAATACATTGGGCAAATGATCAACAGCTGGGAACACGATCCGGAAGGGTATGACTACATCTTTGGAGGCGAAGAGTCTTACGGTTATCTCTTAGGAGACTACGCACGCGACAAAGACGCCGTGATCTCCTGCTGCCTTTTAGCCGAAGCGGCCCTTCAAGCCAAAAAAGAAGGCAAAACTCTCGTGGATACCTTGACTCACATTTATGAAGAATTCGGCGTCTTTCGGTCCACACTCTCCTCCCTTGATTTCGGCGAAACGAAAGAGGGTCGGGAACAAATGAAAACGGCCATGATCCATTTAAGAGACCACCCCCCCTCGCAAATTCTAGGGACGGAAATTGTGGCTGTCGATGACTACCTTTCGTCGACAAAGACACATCTTACATCCTCCGAAACCGAACCGCTTGGGCTCCCCAAATCCGATGTTTTGGTCTATTGGATGGGAGACGGCAGCAAAATTGCCATCCGTCCTTCAGGAACAGAACCGAAAGTAAAAGTCTACGCCGAGGTCAAAAGCCATGAAGGATCGCCTGTCCCCTTAGGAATCGAACACTGCACTGTAATTGCGGATGAGTACGTCAGGACAGTCAAAAGCTTGATGAGAAACAAGTAATGTTTTAAGATCTGCGATTTTCCAGATCCAAAAGGCCCGTATGCACATTTCGAACAACACCCCGAATAAGGCATGTGATCCCGATTCCTGCAGTTTTAAAATACCGCGGACAAAAAAAGAGCTCGCCATTCTCCAATCCGCGTCGGAAACCTTTGCTTTCGAAAAATCGTTTGTCAACTGCTCTGACACCGCACTAAGACAAGTCAATGCGGAACTCATAAGATCCCAAATCGACCGCTACGGCTATTCAGCATTTAAAGACGAGCCTCACGAATACGACCGAATCCCAATTAAAAAACTCGCGATTCTGATCTGTTTCGAAGGCAAGATGCGCAATCCCGAGATCCATCCTCACGGCGAGGGGATCGATGGTCCCCAAATAAAAGCGTTCAAAAAGCGCGCTTAATTTCCGACTCATTTTCGAACTCGTCGTCCACTTGCTTTGACAGCATTTTACTTTTTTTATCGCGGATAGCGCTAGAAAGTGCTTTATGAAAAAGGCTTAGGCTTTTATGATTATGCACATGCCGAAGTGGCGGAATGGTAGACGCGGCAGATTCAAAATCTGCTCTGGGCAACCAGGTGTGGGTTCGAGTCCCACCTTCGGTACAGTTTTTTCCCTCTCAAAAAAGGTGATGACGTTCACCACACATCAATGTTTTGCAGACGATTAAAATCCGATTCCAAACTGAACGGTTCCCCTAAAGCCCTGAGAAGACCGTCGATTGCGATCAAAATGATAGAGCGGCTTGGATAACTCAAGCTGGATAAAAGGTCTGACGCGCCCTCTTCTTCGGAACTGATACCCCGCAACTCCTTCACCTGAGACGTCAAGATGCCGAGGCGCCTCTTCTGTTTCCCCGCTTTGATTCACTCCCCCGCCGAAGCCGAAATAAGCCTGCCCCCTGGAGTGAGGGCGGGGGTAATAAAAATAATGCACTTTTCCATTGGCCGCCATGAGGGACGCCGCAAGAGGATTCAGGGAAAAATCCCATCCATGGGAACCCACTTGAGATCGGGCTCCGAATCCAAATAGGGCTCCCTCACCCGCGCCCCCTTTCACGTAAAAGGTCACCGGGCCAGCAAAGGCGCACAGCACACCTAATAAGAGAAACGTCGAAAGAAAAAGCGGCAGCAGATAGGTTTTCACCTTAAAATCCAACTCCTGCAGAAAGCGTGCACGACGGATAAAGGTGGATGTTGGGTGAAAAATCACTATCCCAATACACTTTTGCCACCTCTTGAGAGAGCGCCAACTGGACAAAAGGCTTAATCAATTGACTGCGCCTAAACTCGTAGCCAACCAAAACTTGGCCTTTAAAATTGACCTGATGAATGGTGATATTCCCTAAGTCTTTGACGATACCGAAAGCGTCAAGATAGGTCGCAGCGCCCCCGAGACCGAAATAGATGGTATTTTCCTCAGCGGGATCCAAAAAATACAAGTAGCTGAGATTCACCGTCGCAGATTCCGGAAGAGGAGCCAGTTGATCGGATTCAATTCCGATGGGGGTGATGTCGCAATCGAAGCGAATATCAACGCCGCTGTGGCCCATTCGCCATCGGCTCCCAAGACCCAGCATTGTCTGTCTGCTAATCCCCTGCCCAACACCGTAAAGGGTGTAAACTGTGAGTGCAGAACGGGGAATCTTCTTTGATTCTGGCTGTTGAAACCCGCCAATGCCCATTTCTCGTGTCTGTCCGTATATCGGTTGTGCGCTCGCGGCGAGCAAAGCCGCAGCCACCATCATGCATGTCATCACTTTCACTATTCACCCTCCGTACTGATTTAAGGTTTCGGATATTATTGATGGAGAGGGAATTAAATGAGAAGAGCATAACTTTTTTGAATTGTTATTTTGAGCTGACGAAAAGGGGTATTTTTGATATGATCTGGCCTTATGTCAGAGTATAAACGGGAAAAAATTCGCAATTTCAGCATCATCGCCCATATCGACCATGGGAAATCGACAATTGCCGACCGCCTCCTTGAGCAGACAAAAACGCTTCAAAAAAGGGAAATGCAAGAGCAGGTCTTAGATGATATGGAGTTGGAGCGCGAGCGCGGGATCACGATTAAAGCGCATCCTGTCACGATGTACTATGAGGCAAAAAACGGAGAGACATATAAAATAAATTTAATTGACACACCGGGCCACGTCGATTTTGCCTATGAGGTATCGCGCTCGCTTTCGGCCTGCGAAGGGGCCCTTCTCGTCGTCGACGCCGGCCAAGGGGTCCAAGCGCAAACCATGGCAAACGTCCATCTCGCCTTAGAGCGCAACCTGGAAATTATTCCCGTCATTAACAAAATCGACTTGCCGGCAGCTGATGTCGACGGAGTCAGAAGGCAAATCGAAGATGTGATCGGCCTCGACGCCTCGAATGCTGTGGCTTGTTCGGCAAAAATCGGAAAAGGGACCGACGAAATCCTCGAACGGGTCATTACCGACATCCCCCCGCCTAAGGAGCCGGAAGACGACCTGCTGCGCGCCCTTATTTTCGACTCTCATTACGACGCGTACCGCGGGGCTATGGTTTACATTCGCGTGATGAGCGGCACAATCAAAAAGCGCGATCAAATTGTCATGATGGCGACAGGAAGGGAGTATGAAGTGCTGGAAACCGGGATTTTTTCCCCCAGTCAAAAACCGGTTGAGGCCTTAAGGCCGGGAGAGGTCGGTTACTTAGTTTGCAATATTAAGAACACCTCCGATGTCAAGATCGGAGACACTCTGACACTCAAGAAAAAACCGGCGCTCAAGCCGCTGCCCGGCTTTAAACTGATCAAGCCGGTTGTTTTTGCAGGCATTTACCCCATCGACTCGTCGGACTATGAAGCCTTAAGAGACGCCCTTGTCAAATTACAGCTCAACGACGCTGCCTTGCAGATCGAGCAAGAAACGAGTCAGGCTCTTGGCTTCGGTTTCCGCTGCGGCTTTCTTGGGCTGCTCCACCTCGAGATTATCTTTCAAAGACTGCAAAGAGAATTTGATCTCGATATCATCATGACCGCGCCCAGCGTCATCTACAGATTTACCCTTTCCGACGGCAGTGTCAAAGATGTTGCCAATCCCGCACACTACCCCGACGCCTCCATCATAGAGTGGGTGGAAGAGCCTTGGGTCGAAGCGCATATCATCGTTCCCAAAGAGTTTTTAGGAGCCGTTATGAACCTCGGCATGGAAAAGCGGGGGATCTGCAAAAAGACCGAAACATTAGATGAACATCGCCTTCTTCTCACCTATCGCCTCCCATTGGCAGAAATCGTCTCGGACTTCAATGACCGGTTAAAATCGGTCACAAAAGGGTACGGCTCATTCGATTACGAGTTTGACGATTATGAAGAAAGTGCCATCATTAAGCTCGAGATTCGAGTCAACGAGGAGCCGGTCGATCCTTTCTCCTGCCTTGTCCACAAAGATAAAGCGGAAGCAAAAGGACGCGAAATTTGCGCCAAGCTTAAAGACGTGATTCCGCGCCAGCTTTTTAAAATCCCCATCCAAGCCGCTATCGGTGGAAAAATCGTCGCTCGTGAAACAATTTCCGCCCTCAGCAAAAACGTCACAGCAAAATGTTATGGAGGCGACATCACACGCAAGCGGAAACTCTGGGAAAAGCAAAAAAAGGGGAAAAAGAAGATGAAAGAGCTCGGGATTGGAAAAGTAAAAATTCCTCAGGACGCTTTCATTAAAATGCTCAAAACCGATTAGGAATCGTCTTTATGTCTCGCATCGTGATTGTCGGCTCCCAGTGGGGAGATGAAGGGAAAGGAAAGGTCATCGATGCCTTGGCTGAAAACGTCGATTGGATCATCCGCGCCCAAGGGGGCAACAACGCCGGCCATACCATTCTTTTTAACGGCCAAGAGTTCAAACTTCACTTGATTCCAACAGGCATCTTGCATCCCGAAACGAAATGCGCCATCGCTGCCGGCGCTGTCATCGACCCGGAAGTCCTCAAAGCAGAAATGGAGCGGCTTGCGACACGGGGGATTCGTTTTAAACAAAGATTTTTCATCTCTCCCTCGGCGCACCTGATCATGCCCTATCACAAGGTGATGGACACGCTTCAAGAAAAGAGAAAAGGAAAGGTCGCAATTGGAACGACAAAGCGCGGCATTGGACCTTGCTATTCCGATAAGGTCAATCGAATCGGGATCCGTATGGGTGACTTGATCGATCCCGAGCGTTTTAAAACCGTTTTGCAATCGGTGCTCACCCTCAAAAACGAAGAGTTGTCGCTGCTTTTCCGTCATGAGCCCTTTTCATTTGACCGCATGTACGACGAATACTCCGATTTAGCGGCGTCGCTCGCTCCGTTCGTTCAAGATTTTTCCTCGCAGATTGCCGAAGACGAAACCCTTCTTTTCGAGGGCGCTCAAGGCACTTATCTCGATGTGACCTCCGGGACATACCCTTATGTCACCTCATCCCACACAACAGCGGCCGGCATCTGCAGCGGAGCGGAAATCGCGCCGAATTCTGTCGACGAGATTATCGGCGTCCTGAAAGTGTATGCGACGCGCGTTGGAAACGGCCCTTTTCCCACCGAAATGAAAAGCGATGACAGATTGTGTGCACGAGCGGCTCGCGAGGTCGGAACGACGACAGGGCGGGTTCGCAGAATCGGCTGGTTCGATGCCGTGCTTGCCCGCGCTTCAGTTTCTTTGAACGGGATCACCTCTTTAGCCGTCACAAAGCTCGACATTCTCGATTCCTTTGAAGAAATCAAGATATGCGTGGCTTACCAAATTGGAGGAAAGACCCACAAAGCGCCCCCCCTCGCTTCGCTGAAGTGGGAGGACATCATCCCCGTTTACGAAACGCTTCCCGGATGGAAAACCCCCACGCATCAATGCCGCTCCTATAGCGAACTGCCAAACCAAGCGAAAGCTTATCTGAGCCGGCTCTCCGTTTTGAGTGGAGCCCCAATATCTCTTGTTTCCGTTGGACCCGACCGCAAGCAGACCCTTTTCCTAAAACGTCAAGAGAGAGCAAAAGCAAGAGGATAAATGCCATACTTTACCAATGAGCAGCTTTCGGATGTCGACTTCGGTAAAATCCCGCGTCACGTGGCGATTATCCCCGACGGCAACCGACGCTGGGCAGCCAAGCAAAATCAAGGGATCTCCTATGGCCACAAAACGGGATGCGATATTCTTATGGACATTGTGGAGGCGGCCATAGAGCTTGGGGTTCACTACCTAACCCTCTACACATTTTCTACGGAAAATTGGAAACGCTCACCGGAAGAAGTCGAGGCGCTCATGTCTCTTTTGGAAATTTATCTGACAGAACAACGCCCCCGTATGGTAACAAAAGGGGTCAAACTTGAGACAATCGGCGATCTTAATCCTCTGCCGAAAGGCGTACAAGAAGCAGTGGCCATTTCTAAGGAAAAAACCAAGGGATGCCACAAGATTCAGCTGACCTTGGCGCTCAACTACGGCGGACGCGAAGACATTTGCCGCGCCGTTAAAAAAATCATCGCAAACAATATCGCGAAAGAGGAGATCAACGAGGAAATGGTGAGCCGTTATCTCGATACAACAGCCATTCCCGATCCGGAGCTTTTGATCCGGACAAGTGGAGAAAGGCGGCTGAGCAATTACATGCTCTGGCAACTTTCCTACACCGAGCTTTTCTTAAGCGAAACGCTTTGGCCCGACTTCAAGCCCCTTGATTTTTTGAAGGCTGTTCGCGATTATCAGATTCGAGAACGGAGACACGGCTCATGACACAAATCGTTCCGCGCCTGCTTTTAGGATGCGCCCTTGTCATCCTCTCAATAGTCGCCATCGCACTGTCGACAACGCCTGTTTTTTTTCCGATATTTGCCTTCGGATGCGCCGGAGCTGTTGCGCTCGTTCTTTGGGAGTTTTATCGCCTCCCGATGGCGAAAGCGTGCGATCCGTTGGATAAAATCGGCGTCGTGACGGGTGCAGCCTACATTTTATCCCTGTTTGTGATCCACTCGTTTTTTTGGCTCCCCTTTCTCGTTCTGGGAGTCTCTTTAGTTTGGAGCTTTGCCGCCTTTTTCATGAAGGGGTCCTCCCCGATCATTAATTTGTCCGTGACCTATTTCGGCCTTTTTTATCTCGCACTTCCGCTTGGCTTTTTTGTGTTGATCAGCGAGCTTCCTTTCGACAGCAGGATGTGGCTGTACTACGCGCTTGCGGTCCCTAAATTAACCGATGTCGGCGCCTTTTTTGGCGGCTATTTTTTCGGCAAACACCCCTTGGCTCCGGAAATAAGCCCGAACAAAACAGTGGAGGGGGCCTTGCTCGGACTTCTTGCGGCGACTGTTACCAGCCTTTTGTTTGCTCCCTGGCTGACGCTCACACCCTTTCAAGCGATCCTATCAGGACTCTTGATCGGCTTCTTTGCACAGTTTGGCGATGCAGCAGAGTCTTTGCTGAAAAGAGATGCCAAAATCAAAGACAGTGGTCGTCTTCCAGGGCTTGGAGGCCTGCTGGATATTATGGATTCCCTTGTTTTTAGCCTGCCCCTTGTGTATATTACAGCTAAACTAATGGAGCCGATATGATCATTACAATCGACGGAGCCGTTGCGACTGGAAAAAGTTCTGTTGCAAAGCAACTCGCGAAATCACTTGGGTATATTTTCTTCGACACCGGTGCCATGTACCGCTCGATGGCATACGGAATCTTGCACGACAACATCGATATACACGATGAAAAGCAGCTTAAAAAATACCTCGACTCGTTTGATTTTGATATGAAAATCAAACAGGGCGAAAAACACTATTATGTCGATGGCAAAGATGTCACCACAATTATCCGCGGTCTCGACGTCACCGAGAAAGTTTCCGAGGTGGCCGCCATCCCTATGGTAAGGGAAAAACTCATTGCCATCCAAAGGGAGTACTCTTGGGGCGTCAATGCCGTTTTCGAAGGACGCGATATGGGAACGGTTGTGTTTCCCGATGCCGATCTCAAAATCTATCTGACGGGAAATCCGGAAGTGCGCGCTGAAAGGCGTCTAAAAGAGCTGAAAGAGCGCTTTCCCGATATGGCAGATCAGCTCACATATGAGAAAGTCCTAGAAGACCTCAACAAACGGGACCAATTTGACACCTCTCGTCAAATGTCTCCCCTCAGAGCGGCCGAAGACGCCTACATCATCGACACCTCGGAGCTTTCGCTTGAGGATGTGGTCAACAAAGCTCTCGAGTTCAAAGACCGCAAAAAACGGACAAAATAAAGCCCATCTTAAGACGGGCTTCATTTTTTCGAATCAAACCGTGTACGACGTCGCGCTCACTTTTCCACCTGTGCCGGTCCAGTTGGTGTGAAAAAATTTGCCGCGAGGCTGATCAACGCGTTCGTAGGTGTGCGCTCCGAAATAATCGCGAAGTCCTTGCAGAAGATTTGCGGGGAGCCGCTCGGTGCGATAACCATCGTAAAAGGCAAGAGCTGTGCTGAAAGCAGGAGTGGGCACTCCAAGCTCGACTGCTTTGATGACGGTGCGCCGCCACCCTCCTTGCGCCTCTGTCACGGCATCTTTGAAAAAGTCGTCGAGAAGAAGACTGTCGAGGTCGGGATTTTTTTCAAACGCGTCTTTAATATTCCCTAAGAATTTACTGCGGATGATACACCCCTCTCGCCACATAAGAGCGACGCTGCCGTAGTTGATCTTCCAATGATAGTCTTTCGACGCTTCTTTCATGAGCATAAACCCTTGGGCATAGCTGACGATCTTGGAGGCGTAAAGGGCATCGCGAAGATCATTGAAAAACTCCTCTCGATTGCCGGAAAAGAACGAATCGGGCCCTTTAAGGACTTTGCTCGCAGCGACGCGCTGCTCCTTTAGAGCCGAGAGGCACCTAGAATAAACCGCCTCCGAGATCAATGTCAGCGGGAATCCCAGCTCGAGAGAATTGATGCAGGCCCATTTTCCTGTCCCTTTTTGTCCTGCGACATCGAGAATCTTATCGACAAGCGGCTGTCCATCTTCATCGAGATGGGAAAACACATGACTCGCGATTTCAATCAAGTAGCTGCTGAGAACGCCTTCATTCCACCTTTCAAAAACATCATGGAGTTCATCGGCTGTCAATCCGAGTCCCTGATTCAGAAGCTGATAGGCCTCGCAGATCACCTGCATGTCGCCATACTCAATCCCGTTATGGATCATTTTCACGTAGTGGCCGGCCCCTTCGTCACCGACCCAGTCGCAGCAAGGCTCTCCTGTGTCGGCTTTGGCCGCGATAGACTGCAAGATGTCCTTAACATGAGGCCAAGCGTCAGGATTACCACCGGGCATGATGGAGGGCCCGTGGCGCGCCCCCTCTTCCCCGCCGGAAATTCCTGTCCCGACAAAAAGGATCCCTTTCTCTTTCAAATCACGGCAGCGCCTCGTGCTGTCGGTGAACAGGCTGTTCCCGCCGTCGATGATGATGTCCCCTTTTTCAAGATGAGGGACGAGCTTTTCGATAAAAGCGTCGACAGCGTCTCCTGCGCGGACCATCAGCATCACGCGTCTCGGACGTTTTAATTTTGAAATAAACTCTTCGAGGTCATGTGTCCCGATGACGTCGGTCCCTTTTGCCGGACCTTCAATAAAATCGTCGACTTTTGATACGGTTCGGTTGAAGACAGCGACTTTAAAGCCGTGGTCATTCATATTCAACACAAGGTTTTGCCCCATCACTGCGAGGCCAATGAGACCGATATCTGCCTCTGCCATAACACACTCCTTTCGGATTCATTCTTTATTCTCAGAATACCTGATCTGTGATTAAGGTGACAAACCTTGAAAAAAAAATCGCATATCATTTACAGTGTGGTACATGTGTCCTCGTAGCTCAGCAGGATAGAGCGAGCGCCTCCTAAGCGCTAGGTCGTGCGTTCGAATCGCGCCGAGGACATATCCTTTTATACCCTCCCAGGCCGCTCGCAAGCAAGAGAGGTCAGGGGGTCAGTTTGATTGGGTTTGACGCTTGGACGCTTTGAAAGTAGTCATTCACCCCGGAGGCGATGCCAAAAGCGAGCTGTTCCATGTAAGAGTGGGTCAAAATCATAGAGCGCTCCCCTTCGTTGGTCAGAAACCCCCCTTCTACTAAGACAGCGGGCATGTTCGTTTCCCGAACAACTGAAAGATTGCCATGTTTAACGCCGCGAGACTTGGCATTGGTTCTTCCGATCACCCGGTCAAGCACGCGGTCGGCAAGCTCTTTCGATTTCCGGGCGCGAGGGCGATTTTTCTCTGAGTTGTAGTAGAAGACTTCGATACCGTTCGCCTGTTTGCTTGGAGCGGAATTATAGTGGACGCTGACAAAAATATCGGCATTGAGATCATTGGCGATAGACGAGCGTTTTTTGAGGGGAATAAAGACATCGTCGGTGCGCGTCAACACGGTGCGGTAGCCAAGTTTTTGTAAATAGTGCTCAACAATAAATGCCGTATCCAAGGCGAGGGCTTTTTCCTCGTAGTGAGGGAATTTTGAATTGGCGCCGAGATCTTTGCCGCCATGCCCCGCATCGATCACGACGACAGGCCCCCTTGCGACAGGGATGACCTCCATAGCAACGGGTTCTTCTTCACGAACATTTCTTGTCGGGGCGCATGATGTGACAAGCCCGACAAGAATGCAGAGGAGACTAAATCTGAGAGAGGCTCTCTCGACACACTTCAGAGGCGACAAGCCGATCATCAAACTCCACCATTTGATTCATTACGATTTGAAATTTCTCATGCCCTTTGCCGGCGATCAGAATAAGGTCATCACGAGTCGCCAGGTGAACCGCTCGCCTTATCGCTTCGCGCCGATCACTTTCAACGATCACAGTGTCCAGGTTCGAAAACCCGCTCAAGATATCGTCGATGATTTTACTTGGATCTTCCGACCTCGGGTTGTCTGACGTGACAATCGAGATATCTGAATATTTTTCGGCTGCTTTTGCCATCGAAGGGCGCCTTGCCGGATCGCGGTCCCCGCCGGAGCCGAAAACAGTGATGATCCTTGCCGTTTTGAATTCATGAAGTCCTTTAAGGACAGCTTCGAGGGATTCTCCGGAGTGTGCGTAATCGACATAAATATTGCGGCCAAGGTCGTTTTCCACTCTTTGCAGGCGTCCCGGCACTTGCGGAAAACTCTCTAAACGACTCGCAATGGCTTCAATAGGGAAACCGAAGACGATGAGCGAGGCCACCGCTGCTAAAGCGTTACTGACGTTGTAGAGGCCCGCAAGAGGCGAGCGGCAACGGACGGGGCTCCCTTCATAGACGAGGGTGAACTCGCTGCCAAGCGAAGACATTCGGATATCCTTTGCGATAAGGTCTGCTTTTTGTTCGATGGCATAGGAAAACATGTCGGCCCGGCATCCATCCAGAACTTCCCTCCAGTGTTTAGAATCGCCGTTGTAGACGACTTTTTGACTCTTTTTGAACAGCTTTCTTTTGGCCGCAATGTAGTTTTCCATTGTGCCGTGGTAGTCGAGATGATCGGGAGACAAATTGGTGAAGACGCCCAGATCAAAATCAATGGTTGTCAAGCGCTTTTGATCGAGCGCGTGGGAAGAGACTTCCATAACGGCATTTCGACACTGCTTTTGCACCATTTCTCTGAGCATTCTCTGATTGGTCAAATTATCGGGCGTCGTGTGAGATGCGGGATATTGATGGTCGCCGACAATATACTCGACTGTCCCGATCAATCCTGTGCTCTCGCCAAGCGACTCCAGCAAGTGGCGGATCAGGTAAGTTGTCGTCGTTTTTCCCTTTGTCCCTGTCACACCGATCATCCGGAGTTCTTTGCAGGGATCGCCGAAATATCGGGCGGCGATCAAGGCCTCTATCTCTTTGACATGGGGAGACACAATTTGCGTGACGCCCTTTAAAGAAGGGTCGTAAAGGTCGGTCACAATGGCGACGGCTCCCGACGCCACAGCAGCCGGAGTGTAAAGGTTCCCGTCGGTGACCTGTCCCCGCTTTGCGATGAAGAGATTTCCGGGACTCACTCTTTGAGAATGGTTGGATAGGCCGGTGATCACGATCGATTTCGATCCGAAGATTTCAAGCCCTTCAATATTTTTAATTAACGACGATAATTTCATTCTGCACAGCTGATTTTTTATCTTCTATTTATTCCACGAATCGTACTTTTCAATCAACAAACGAGTTTCTTTTTCAAAAACAGCCTTTTCGGGATCCCGCCTCGGATCCCCCTTGGGATAGCCGAAAGGATCGTCGGGCGGCACTCCCAAATATTCGAGCGTTTTTCGGCCGATCTCGCGAAAAATGGGGGCCGCGGCAATCCCGCCGTGATTGTTGTGTCCCACGCCGGGGATGTAGAAAACGGCAGGCTCATCAATGGTCACAAGGCAAATGAAGGCAGGGTCTTCGGCGGGAGCAAAACCGATGAATCCCACAGTATGTTTTTTTGTCGAATACTGGCCATTGATCAGCTTACGGGAGGTTCGGCTTTTTCCCACCTGCGTATAGCCCGGAATGTTGGCTCTCTTTCCGGTGCCGCCCGGCATGGTGTTGTAGCGCACTGCTTCTTTTACCTGCGCAATGATCTTGGGATCGACAACTTGCGGATAGGGACATGTTTGTCCTTTGCCGGTATGATCGACCAGAATATGGTCCCCTTTGACTATTTTACGAATCAGCGTCGGACGCACTTTTTTTCCGCCGTTTGCAAGCAAAGACCAAGCTCTTAACATCTGAATATCATTCGCTTGAAAGTTGTAACCGATGGCAAGTGAATAAGGTGTCGGGACCGACCATTCCAATTTGCCATTGGGATGGAGGCGCCCCGGCGTTGGAATCATACCGGGATTTTCCGCCGGAAATTCAAGCCCTGCCGGCTCTCCGAACCCGAAGACATCTGTCAACACCTTTCTGTACCACCGGCACCCCATTGCGTCGATGACGTCATGAATGGTCAACGCCATATAAATATTCGACGATTTCTGCAGCGCCATCGCCATATTGAGATAACGATGCCGTCCAACGTCTGTCATGGGCTGTTTTCTACCGGGGAGCGAGCCGTCATCCGATCGCACCTTTTTTTCGGGATCGAAAACAGGGGGTTTCCCCTCCTTTTTCAGCTCCTCATTAGCCATCAGCGCAGCCACCATGGTGAGCGGTTTCATGATCGAACCCGGTTCACTCACGTCTGCAAGGGCTGAAAGGCGCGTATCGTCGGTCTTTTCGGGATCGTTGAAGTACGATTGATAATCGGAAGGATGAAAGAAAGGGTATTGCGCAAGAGCCAAAATCTCGCCCGTATGGGGGTTCATCATCACCGCTGTCCCCTTTTTTGCTTTCGCTCTCCTCACTCCTTTGGCCAGCGCGTCTTCGGCTATTGCCTGAAGACAGTGGTTGATGGTCAAGTAAACATCGGCCCCATTCTCAGGCGCCTCTTCTACTTCCCCAAGCTCCATTGAATGCCGCGGGGAGCGCATCAGCTTGCGGCGCCCCAGCTTCCCCTGCAAATAAGGACTCAGCGACAACTCAAGACCTCCGGTTGGTGTCGCCTGCTTTGTGGTTTCGTCGCGTCTGTTTTGAACCGTATGGAGCACTTGGCCGAGCATTTTGCCAAAAGGATAGGAGCGGCGGTAATCGCTTTCAAAAAAAAGGGCGTTATGCGGCAGTCCCTTCTCCTTCGCAAAGGGGCGCCACCACCCGGCGATTTCTTCTTTCATCTCGGGATCGATCCACATCGCGAGCAGCCTGTCGCGGCTTTTTTTTTCGAACTGCTCAGTAAATGAAATCAGCTCGTGAGGGGGAATATCA
>CAZVSU010000015.1:0-36084 GCA_964629645.1 uncultured bacterium
CATAAAGGGCGGCGATCATCTCAAACCGCACCTCTTCGCTAATCGATTGGGGATCGACGTGGAGATGAAATTTTTGTACATCTAAAACGAGAGGGCGCGGCGAACCGGGATGCTTCTTTTTGACTGTTGCGTTCGAATAGAAAGTCCCCCGCCTAAACGGCTCTTGAATGGTGAAGTAATGCTGGCGGTCAGCCCTTCGACTCCAGTACTCCCCTTGAATGACCTGAAGAAAATAAAACCGCACAATCAGAAGCGAGAATAAAACAACACCCGCTGATGACAAGACGACGAGGCGGTTTCTCATCGGACCGAGACCTCGACCACATCAACTTCGTCTAAAGTCGGGTACTTAAGATGCGCAAACTCCGGCTGGCTTTGGAGTTCGATAAGATGAACGGGATTTTCGAACTGTTCCACCTCGTAATTGAGCTTTCGATTTTTTTCCCTGAGCTGTTTCACCTTCGTCTCAAGCGGAGGAATGTCCAGCCTCATTTTTGTGAGCTGATTTTGTTTGGCGACAAACATGTAAAGTCCAATGCCGACGGCCGATATACAGATCAAGACGCGCACAAGGTTCGCATTCATTTTTTTTCTGCCACCCGCAGTTTGGCGCTCCGCGATCTCGGGTTGCCCTTAATTTCATCATCGGAGGCTTCAATAGGCTTTCGTGTGAGTAAAGTGACCGTGGGCTGCTTCTCAAGAAAAAGACCCGCCAACCCGGAGGTATCTTGTTTGTGGCTCGCCTCGTGGCGCAAGAAATTTTTGACGATGCGGTCTTCTAAACTATGGAACGAGATCACCCCTAAGACCCCCCCTGATTTAAGGCGTGCTATGGCCTTCGGAAGAAAACCGTGCAGCACCTCCAATTCGCCGTTGACGCAAATGCGGAGCGCTTGAAAAATTTTTGTCGCGGGATGAATGTTTTTTTTCCCTTTCTTTAAAACAGGGCCCAGCACCTCAACGAGATCTTTGGTTGTTTTCAGCGCTTTCTTCCCTCTCTCTTTTACGATCTGCTTCGCCGCTCGCCTCCAACTCCTTTCCTCGCCGTATTCGCGGAAAATGCGGCCCAGCTCTTCTTCGGGCCAGGTATTGACAATCGTCTCGGCGCTTATCGCGCTGTCGCGATTCATCCTCATATCGAGAGGCCCTGCATGCTGGAAGCTAAAACCCCGCTCCCCTTGATCAAGCTGCATGGAAGAGACGCCGAGGTCGAGTAAAATGGCATCGACTTGGTCGATGCCGAGGCCGCTCAAAACCGCATCGATTTCAGCAAAATTCGCGTGGCAGAAAGAGACTTTGTCAACCCACGGAAGAAGACGTTGTTTTGCGAGTGCCAGAGCCTGGGCGTCTTGGTCGATGCCGATCATGTTTTCAATTTCCGGATGCGCTAATAAAACCGAAGAGGCATGCCCCCCGGCCCCCAAAGTCCCATCGACGTAGGTGTGAATGGCTTTTCCCTCTAAAAATTTCAGCCATTCAGCTGCCAGGACAGAGATGTGTTTTTCGGTCATGATTGATTTTATTCCCGCCCTAGCTTTGCGAGAGTGCGGAAATGCGAGACGACTGCGCCCGCAAAGGTAGGACTTACTTTATAAGGTATGTTAAACTCTTCGGCAGCCTTTCTTACTATATCACTGATCCAATAGTAATGCACGTGGCAAATATCGGGAAAGAGGTGGTGTTCGATCTGAAAGTTAAGCCCCCCGGTGAAAAACGTCACGAGGCGGCTTTCGGTGGCAAAATTGGCTGTCGTCAGCATTTCATGCAACGCCCAATCGTAGGGAAGCTCGCCCCCTTGCTCGGGCTCGACGAATTCAACCCCTTCCACAAGATGAGCCAACTGAAAAATGAGGGCCGATGTCACTCCGGACACCATATGGAGGGCCAGATAGCCGAGGAGAGGCGCCCACCAAGGCACAGACAATAACAAGGCCGGAATCACCGCGAGAAAAAGCGGGTGGACGAGTTTCAATAGAAAAAACAAGGCCGCCTCATGGAGGGGGACGGTTCCTTTCTTAAGCTCGCGAAAAAACCAAACAAAATCGCCGTAAAACGCCCAGCTTAAAGTCGAAAGGGAGTAGAGGGGCAAAGCAAACAGGTGTTGCCATGCGTGCCAAGGCTTTAAGGGATCGGTGGGTTGAAAGCGGAAGAGGCTTCCCTTGTCAATGTCGCTGTCAATTCCCGGTATGTTGGTATAGATGTGGTGGTAAGTGTTGTGCGACAATCTCCACACAAACGAGCTTGTGCTGTTGATATCGAACCCGTAAGATAAAATGCGGTTGACGGCCGCCTGCTGGAAAAATGACCCGTGCATGGCATCGTGTGCGACGTTGAGTCCGTGCAAAGAGCAGACAAGCCCCAAAAAAGCATAAATCAGAAGGAGCGGTCCGGTCGAAAAAACGTTGGAATAGATGCCGCCGATGGAAAGAGCATAAAGCCCTAAGATCAGGGCAAATTTGACAAGCATTTCCCTATTGGCATAAGGAGAAAGCCCCCTCTTGCGAAATTCTTCGTCGACACGCACCCGTGTCGTCGTCAGGAAATCGTCTCCGACTCTTTTGGCAAATCTGACATTACGTGAATAATAAGGGGAAACAATGGAAGGTTTTTCCACCGCGCTCATGACAAATGCCCTCTTTTTCACCATATTGGACCAGTTTCGAATAAAAAGTCAAAATATGCTATAATGAAATTTTACATGGAAATCATCTCTTATGGCCACGATAGATAAGCTCGATATCGGCGTTTACATTCAATACGCCAGGCGCACACAGTTCGTTGAAGAGGTCAATCGCCAGTACCACCTCGACCAAGCGACAGCTGTCAAACATCCCTTGGCAACAGCCGAGGCCCCCCAACTATCAGAGCTCGACCTGCTTCTCGGCGTGACAAAAACCTATGCTCCTTGGGGATATTTTCTCCCTCCCCGGCAGCTCAAATATTCTAAGCGTTCTCCATTTACCAAGTCTAAAGTTTCCCCTTCCATCGGATCGGAAGAAGACGAAGACGAAGAAATCTTGGACGCAATTCAGACTCATTCGGAACAGGAAAAAGAAGAAAAAGAGATCCTAAAAAAAGCTCTCAAACAACTCCGCACAATTAATGAATGGCTCGGATACATTATCGGAAGAGTCGGACAACTCCTACAAGGATAGCGATCGGCTGGCATGAGCGACATTGACTGGATGGACAAGCTTGGTTGGAATGAAGAGCAGATTGAAGATCTTCGCTTGACGGGCTACGCCTACATCCGCCAAGGAAAATACGATATCGCCCTTGATTTTTTCAGGGCCCTTACAATTCTCAACCCCGAAGATATCTACGACGCGCAGACTCTGGGCGCAATCTATGTCCAACTGGGGCGGCACGAAGAAGGGATCAAAGCTCTTGAAAATGCACTAAAGCTCGACGGCGATCACACTCCCACCCTTGTCAACCTTTGCAAAGCGCTCTTTATGTCGAATAAAAGGCAGGAAGGGATCAAGCTTGCCGAAATCTTGCAGTCCGATAAGGATGCGCGAGTCTCCAGTCAGGCAAGAGCTCTTCTTCTCGCCTTTGCCCCCCCCACAAAAAAGAAAAAGAAGAAAAAGAAGACTCCCTAGGGGACGTCTTCAAATTGCGAATGACTTCATTTGAGTTCTTTTCCCTTAAGAGGGCGTGCAAGAGGAAGGACGATCAGATCAATTTTTGAGGGAGACCATAGTCAGTGTTTGAGCTCTTTTTTAAGTGCACTGGCCACACGCTCGACATCTTGTTCTGTCATATCGTAGAAAAGCGGCAAGGTGAGCGCCTGCGCATAGTACGTTTCCATTTTGGGAAAGTACTCGATCAGATTTCTCTTAAAAAAAGAATGGCGGTAAAGGGGAATATAGTGGACTTGAGTGCCGATCCCTTGTTTATGAAGAGCGTTCATGAGCTCTGCCCGGCTTACCCCTCTCTGCTTGAAATCAATGCTCACAACCAAGATGTGATAGGATGTTCTTTCATCGTATTCCTCGGGAACAAAACCGACGACCCCTTCCAGATGTTTGCGGTAATGCTTGACAAGCTGATACCGTTTTGTTCCGAATTCATCCACCCTTTTAAGCTGGCTGATGCCAAGAGCCGCTTGAATATCGGTAAAGTTGAAGTTTCCGGTAATTTCCTGGACATCGTAAACCCAGGGATCGCTTCCTTCTTCTTTGACGATGCCGTTGTTGCGGTATTTCTCCAGGAGTTGTTTCAAATCTTTGCGATTTGTCAGGACGCACCCCCCTTCTCCTGTCGTCACATGTTTGGCAGGGTGAAAACTGAAAACAGTCATATCACTGTAAGAGCAAGACCCCACTTTTTCGCCGCTCGGGTAGTAAGATCCGATTGCGTGAGCGGCATCTTCGATAATCACAGTCTTAACCCGCCGCACGTCTCGGCTTAATGCTTGCATATCGACAGCAATGCCCGCAAAATGAACCGGCAATAAGACCTCTTTCCCTCTTGACATGGGCTGGTTCATGACTGCTTTCAACTCATCGAGGGCGATATTTCCGGTGATGGGGTCGATATCGACAAAGATAGGCTCGGCCCCCCGCTTCATAGCACCCGCGATTGTGCCGACAAAACTATTCGGGGTCGTGTACAAGCGGTCATAGGGCTCGATTTGGGCGGCGTGGGCCGCGGCATCGAGAGCTGTCGTCCCGCTATTAAAGGCAACGGCGTATTCTGCCCCGCAGAATTTTGCGACCGCATCTTCGAATTCCGCAACGCAAGGCCCTCTTGTGATCATATCGCTTGTGAGCGCCTTTTGCACGGCTATGAGGTCGTTTTCATCAATGGACTGTTTGGCATAGGGAAGATAAGGATTAGACATACCCTCTATCGTAGAAAATCTTTGGTTTTCCCGCCATAAGACATTTCCCATAGAAGCAAAACAACACATAAAATATAATTCGAATATGACTTTATCTTCCTGCCCCCTATCGTCTTGTCACCGATCATGGGAATGCGAAGGAAGCGGGCAGTAATGGCGGAATTATAATAAGAACTGAGCAAAACAGCAATTCACGGTGTGTTTTATGAGCCCAGAGTCTCTTGTCGATCACTACCTGCGCACCATTTTTGAAATGCCGGCTCAGCAGATGAGCCCCAAGTCGGTCAACACTTTAATCGACAGTTACCGACAGAAATATCCAAAGCATTCCTCCTACCAGTTTTTTTTCCAGGGGGAGGCGGCATTTTGGAAAGAGGAATTCGAAATGGCCCTGAGACACTATTTAAAAGCAAAACAGCTCCCGCAAATGCCTTTCTGCTGCTTCCGGGCTTCCGCCTATCTTTCCGAAAAACTCGGAAAGCTCCGGCAGGCGAAGACCTACGCTCAAAAAGCGCTCGCCTTTTATCCGTTGGATCCCATGACGCTGGCGCTGCATGAAAGGTTAGTCACCGACCATGCGGGCGAGAGCTCAATCGGCGAGCTGCACCAAATTTTCAAAGACTACACGCCTTCCAGTGAGCTTTTTGCAGAGGAAACGCCCCCCTCTTCTCCTTCAAGCGGCGCGCCCCTTCCGACAGGCACACCGTCAAATTTAAAACGGAAACTGGATGGGGTGTCTGCAAAAGAAACGAGAGCTTACGCCCGCTACCTCGAGCAACCGGAAAAAAAGGCGGGTCACTCTTTGCTCAGTTTTTTTGGACGAGAAAAAAGGGGTGTGCACAGACCGAATGCTCACCTCGGCATCTATTTGAGGCTCGACCACCATGGCATCGTGCTCAATCCGACCGAGCAATTTCTCGATCAGTTTCATGAGTCCGGCTATCGCATACTGGATATCGATACCGTTATCGTCACAGGCGACGACCCGCGCCACGCCGCCGACCTTCTCCCCCTTTATCAATTGAACCGCAGCATCAACGAAACGAGGGAAACACCTCACACGATCCGTTTCTACGGGTCTGAAGAAAGCTGCAGACATCTTAAGACTCAATTTGGAGGCTCTGTCGTTTTGTCATCCTTTCAATGCGGAGAAAGAGGACAGCCGCTCGAAAAAGTCTCTCTTTGCGAAACGGTTTCACTGCGTTATTTTTCCTGCTTGAAGCGATCTTACGGATTGATGATCGACACCCCAGGGTCTAGACTCGGCTTTGTTTTGAATTCTCCTTGGTCCCCTATGCTCCCGATACAGCTGAAAGGCTGCGATCTTTTATGCCTTGGGATTGGGCGGGTGTCACTTAGCGAGATGGCCCAAAACAAATGTCATTTGGATTGCCTTGGATACAGGGGCGCGCTCTCGATCATCCAACAAGTCAAACCCGAATTGGTTCTATGCACAGATTTTGAGTGCGATGGCATCGATTGGCGACTCGATGTGACGCGAGAATTGAGGCATCAAACAGGGATGGCCCGCATCTTTCCAGCCGATGCCGGATTCTCGTTGAACACAGAATGCAAAAAAATTCATTGCCCCCGTGATGACGACTGGAAAGCTCCGGAATTCGTCCGAGCCGTCAAATCGCATGGGGACTTTTCTAAGCTGGAATACCTGTCTTCTGACAGCTTGATTTAGCCGATGCGGCCGGTTTTTCCACGCTCAAAACGCCCTCTTTCAAGGCAGAATTTTTTTTTCTTGCGGTCGATTTGAAACTCAGCGACTTAGTTTTTGGGGCCCAAAAATGGCAGGGATTTTTGTTGCATCGTATAAAATCAGATGCTAGATTCTTGTTTGAAACAGCATGAGAGAGGGCTGTGGAAACTATGTTCATAACTCACCAATGATTTTTTCTTCAAGCATTTTGAAGAAAAAAGAAAAAAAAATTTGGCGAGAGGCGACATTACATAACATAAAGATAAGAGACCTCAAAGCTCATCAATTTGACTGACCTTAGAGTTTGACGTTTCAAACCCGCAGAATGAATAGGCCGATAAAGCCGCGGGTTTTTTTTCGTCTCAACTTTCGGTCGCAAAAAGCGCGGAGGACCCTTATCGAGATTAGGGATCGAGACTATGATTGCATGCGAAACACAAGAAGTTTGGACACAATTTTTAGAATACGTAAAAGACCGATGTTCTGCGACTGCCTTTGGCAACTGGCTGGAACCCATTGAGGTGGTCGACGAATCCGATGAGGCGATCACGCTCGGAGTTCCCAATATTTTTGTCCAAGAGTATCTGCTTTCCAACTACCGGAAAGAACTATGTATGTTTTTGCCCTTAAAGGAAGATGGCTCGCCTGCTGTTCATTTCTTGATTCGGACGCCAAAAAAAGCGCCGGCAGCCATCCCTTCGGCCCCTCAAAAGCAAGCGCCGCTTCCATCTCCTCCTTCCAATTTTTACGAAGTGAAACTCAACAACCGTTATAAATTCTCGACGTTCATTGAAGGGGCAACAAATCAGTTCATCAAGTCTGCAGCCATCGGCGTTGCCGACAGACCCGGAAAATCCTATAATCCTTTGTTCATCCACGGCGGCGTCGGTCTTGGCAAAACCCATATCCTCCACAGTATTGGACATCACATTGCCGAACGCCAAAAATCGCTAAAAATTCAATTGATCACAACCGAAGGTTTCATCAATCGTCTCGTTGAGAGCTTAAAAGAAAAGACAATCGGCGAAATGAAGCGGTATTATCGCTCTGAAGTCGATGTCCTTTTGATCGACGACGTGCAATTTCTGCAGAATCGGCTGAACTTTGAAGAAGAGTTTTGTATTCTCCTCGAGCATTTTGCAAATAACGGGAAGCAAGTTGTGATGACCTGCGACAAGCCGCCGGCACAATTAAAACTGTCCGAAAGAATGAAAGCGCGCATGGAGTGGGGTCTCGTGGCACACATGGGAGTCCCCGATCTTGAAACGCGGGTTGCCATCATGAAGCACAAATCCGAACAAAAAGGGCTCGATCTTCCGACAGATATCGCTTTCTTTATGGCAGAGCACCTCTTTAATAACGTGCGGCAGCTCGAAGGCGCTGTGAACCGCCTGAACGCCCACCACCGCCTTTTGAACACCCCGATCACACGTGAATTTGTGATCAACACATTGGGCGAGATGTTTCAACAGTCTCCGAAAAACCTCATTTCGGCGAGCCAAGTCCTTAAAGAAGTGGAAACAATTTTCAGGGTCCCGAAAGGGGATATTCTCAGTAAAAAGAGAACGCAAGCCGTCGCAGACGCAAGACAAGCGGCCATGTACCTGGCCAAACAATTGGTCAACGATTCAGTGGTATCAATCGCTGCTTACTTTAATAAAACGCACTCGACTGTTTTGCACGCGTGCAACGCAATTGAAAAAAAGCTCAGCGATATTGAGAAAAAACTTGATGATGATGAAACCTTGAAACGAAAGATCGACCTCGTCAAACGAAACTTGGGATGTTAGGTGCGCTATGCTGTCAAGATCGAAGGCGCTGATTGCGTCCAAGAAGCTCTCCTTCGATCCGCCCCTCATAGAGACTGCTCATCCCCTCAAAGAGGCGCCAATCTTCACGCATCTGTAGAAACGCCTCTTTTAATTCGACCTGATCCTCTTGAGAAAGCTCCCCGATTAAACGTTGAAAATCGCGATAATCGTTTGAATCTTCTTTTTTTAGATAGCGTCTAAGACCGCGCAAAACGGCTCTTTTCCTTTCGTATGCGTCTTTGACGAGTCTTCGTCTTTCGCGAACCCCTTCTCGATCTCTTTTCACCGCTTGACGCTCCTGATCTTTTTTTCTCTCCGCTTTGCTTTCTTCTGCTTTCCCCTCAAGTTTATCGATCGTGACTTTTGTCAGAAAATCGAAAACTTTTGAAACCGTCCGCGCCGAAAGTGTGTACTGGGATCCTATGATCGGAGAAAAGTCGGGCCGCCTCTGACTCCCTGCCGGCCCACCTCGTTTTACGGGGGAGGCGTCGGGCGGGACAGTCTTTGTAAAAACCCGGTCGACCGACTGAAACGTGGCGTGACTCTCTTTATCAATGGCCTTTGCCTGAAAACTTTTTGATTCGACTTGATCGGGAGCTGATATCGAGCCGAGCTGAGGCAGAGCGACAGCCTCAATACCCTTTTGGTCGGCGTTGATTTCTGGAAGGGTAATTTGATGCTCAAAATCAACAACTTCTCGCTTCTCCACTGGTGAAATGCCTTCAGTCATATTAACTCCTCGTTAAGTATCCACTATTATATTAAAATAAATATTACTTGTAAAATAAATTATATTATATTGTAATAAACGTTTTTTTCTGATTTCATATGGGAATCTGACTCTTTTTTTAAAAAAGTCAGCCCGTAGATCAGCCTCGGCCATCCCGATAACAAGGCTTCGCCGCACTTATTCATTGTATTTCCGGAGGACGTGATGCCGTCGATGATTAAGACCACTTTATCTTGAACATGGTCTCGATATTTTGATCTGAACTGGTAAGTTGAGGAGGCATCGGAAAAAAGGAGATCAACGCAAGATGCGTTCAGAAAGGAAGCAAGTTTTAAGGCTACAAGGCGATTTCCATCAAAACATCCCGCTAAACGGCGTTCGAAAACAAGCGGAACGTAAGTGACCAAATCGGGAAGCTCCCAACCTAGCTTATGCCATTGAAGCACGGTATAAGCTGCGATCGACTCGGCGAAGAGACGATGATTTGTGTGTTCCATTTGACGAAACAAAGAGACAGCAGGGCCAAAACAGGGAAAGACAGACCCCATCCGGTAGAAAGGAATACGTTTGCCGCTGCAATCATGGCATCGACGACTTTTAGGGGCCCAATTTTTTGAAAAGCAGCGGGGACACCTTCCTTTACTATCAAGTGGTTCCATAAGGTGCGTGCATACCGGGCAAAGAATATGAGACGTTTGATTTAAAGGCTCAAGACAGTGGAGGCAAAGGGGAGGATATAAAAGCGATAGGCATCCCGTTTTCAAGTTGGACAGAAGCGCCAAAACGCGTCTCAATTGGGATCCGATGGCACCTAAAAATCGAGATTGTGGCATAAGAGATACCTTGCTAATGATGGGTTGAATAGGAATCTTTAAGGAACGGCCAGTTGTTTTGTTTGGCAAAGCGAAATATCGGGCTGCTCGGCTGTGCCGCCAATCACAATGGAGAGAAGGTCCCCTATTCTTACTTTGGAGTGATGGGGAATCAAATGAAAAATCATGTCCAATTTGCCGTCGAGCTGCCATACGCTTTCCCGCTCCCGAGGGAGCTGGTAGCGAAATCTGTGCCTTTGATCGACAACATCGGTCAAAGAGGTCAAAATGACACTTCCCTCATTCATTTCAAACGTGAGGGCGCCCGACAACGGTTTAAGCGACGAAATATCTTGGATTTTCTCTTTGAGCAAAGGGTAATTTCTCAATTCCGATCGGGGCGCAGTTGAAAATTTCAGCCGCCCTTTACCGCTGGGCCGGTTCGGTTTTGATAAATCAACGGAAACATCGTGCAGCTCAAGTTCATCGAGAAGGACCTCCTGATCTAAAAATTCCCTCCACTTTAAACCTGCGGCAATCGCGATGCCTTGTCCTTGCACGCGGGGAATGACGAGCGTGCAGTCGCGATCGCTGTCCAGCTTTGCCATGGCGTAAGGACACGTCACCTGACCGGGATTGAGGGTCCAAGTCAGATCACGGCACAGAAGCTGCTGACGGTCAAGCGACAGATTCATATGAAACGCGGGACCGAAGGCCGATCCTTCTAAGAGATCGCCATTGCGATGCAAAGCGATATCAGCGCCCCCGACCTCCCCTTCGATTCTGTCGATTGTCAATTGTTCGGTTTTCCCTTTGCTCCACCACACTCTCAAAAAATGGTCGCCCTCATATAAATAAAGGTGTCCGCTCGGGAATGATTTTCCCGGATAAGTCGTTGTCGCGTGCATCCAACGATTGAGAAGCCGGCAGTCGGCCGCGATTGAAATCTCCTGATCCACCTTGTGGAACCGGAAATCTTTGAGCGTCCACTCTCTGCCCTGGAAACAATAAAGTCCGTCTTCAAAAGTGATGGTCGTCACGCTTTGCAACGGGTTCAGCTGAAAATCGATGGACGCACGCAACGTATTTTTGGGCTTAACCTCGCTCAAAAAGGCAGAAAGCGATGAATGGACTCCTCCATGAAAATGGCGCTTTGTCAATTGCGTAAATGTTTCCCATTGCGACTCTGGTACCGTCAAACCCAAATTCTCGACAAGAAGTTCGTGGCGGACCAAATTAAGTTCTACCCTCCCCACATCGAAGATGACCGCATGCGCCGCTTGCGGGGCCGGTTTCACTCCTTGAACGACAAAACCTTCACTCGACTGAAATTCGACAAGCAGGTCGCTGCTTGCGGCGATGGGCATACGGTCGACGACAATATCTTTGAGCGAAGCTTGAATCGAACAGTTGACGTCCCACTCCCCTTCGTCCTCAATCATGACAAGCGTCCCCTTGCCGGCTCTCAATGAGCCGTTCACTGAAAATCGTTTAAGAAGCGGCTGCACAAAGTCAATCTTCTTCAGGTCAGCAAGGCCGCACTCGATCAGGTGAACATTTGCGTCAATTTGTTTGAAATTCGACGAGACGTGTCCATCGAGCCCCACAACAGCTCCCTCTCCCCATTGACATCCCATAAATTTGATGCGAATCCCTTCGAGACTTGTTTCGAAATCAGCGGCAAGAGATAAGTCGTCCAGTTGAAGCGTCTCAATATGCCACTCGTTGCCATCTGATTCCATGGAAAAACGCAAGTCGTGACATTTCTGACCGCCGGCAACGAGATTTGTTCCATGCAGAAAAGCAGACGCTTTTTTTTCGTCATAATCAACCTTAAAAAAAAGATTTCCTTCAATCGGGCGGTCGATCAAGTGTTGATAATGTCTTAGGAGAGGAATGAAATCGATATTTTCCTTGAGCGCGGAGAGCTGCAAAGACGCGGCCAGATGAAGCCGGTCCACCTCTCCTTTTCGATCTAGGCGCAAAGAGAGCTCTTCGGGATACATGGCGCCGATGTGCGTCACCTCGGGATCAAACTCAATGTCCCAAAACCCTGACGTGAAACAGGAATGTCCGCAGAGACGAAGCCAGTCCCTATTTTTATCACCGCACCAAAAGTCAAAGCGGCGATCACCGCCCGGAAAATAGGACCACTCCAAGGTTTCGATCACCACAGAGTGTTGCGGCGAACCATAAAGACTGAGTATGCCGGTCCCTTGATCGACGTGCAAATGGCACGTTGCGATGTCATAAGTAAAAGAAAGATCTAATTGGTCCGCATCCAGACCGATCAGTTCATACGCGACATGTCCCCGGCTCAAATAAGCTGACGCTGTTCCCTCTAAGGATTGATCTTTCGGCCGCCAACTGAGCGGGCTCCCTTCTTCTCGAATCGATATCTGACCGGATTGAAGTGAACCTAAAAAGGGAACGTCTCTATCAAGGCGAGCGAAAATCGCGGATACGTCTTCGACTGATCCTTCAAACATGTGGGGAGTCAATTCGAATTCGAGATCAGGCGAAAATATGCATCGAATATCGCCCAAAAAGGAGAGGCCGTAGCCTTGGGCCTTCAAATTTTGAAATCGCCACTGTCCCCTTTCGTAAAAACAATCAACTGATGTGATTTGAAAAGTCAGATCGCGAGCCGGAAAGGTGAGGCTCCCTTCTTGCAAGGTCCCGATCATGTGCGTTTGTCGCTCAAAAAAAGGCAAGACGACATGCGCGCACCCTTGATTTTCGAGGGAAAACGACCACCTCTTAGTGTCTATGCGCGCATTTTGCGAAGCGATATCGAGGTGAAGTTCAGAAGCATTGAAGCGCCCTTCCACATCAGCATGTCCGCTCAAGACAATCGGCTCGGACACAAAATAAGTCAGGGGGAGAGAGCCCAGCGCGAGATCCCGGCCGCTCAGCACGCCGTCTCGAAACGATAAATCATCATTAAAGAAAAGGGAAAAGTCACATTCGGCCTTATCTTGAAACGTCGCTGTGCCGTTGAACCCTTTGATCAAATGATCCCAAACCGAAGCGACTTCGAACTGTTCGCCCCAGGCGTGCGCGTATCCAACACCTTCCCGATAGACAACCTCTCCCTGGATGTCATCGGAAAAGAAAGCGAGATGCGATCCGTCGAGAATTTCGCTCTCTGCCTTCCGTACATCAGCCTCAAACTCCAGGGAGCCAAAAAACCCGGCGGCTCTTAAGCGCATTTCGTTTCCCTCGGCTTCAAAGATGGCGTTTAAGCCTTCCACCTTTCCGCTTGAAGACGCCAACTCGCCGTCGCGAACGACAAGCCGATGCTTGCCTCCTTCGGAAATCCAAGCCAAGGAGGGAATAGAACCTTGCCAATTTTCTGAAGATAAATGAACGCTCTGCCCTTCGACAGAGGCGTCAAACCTCCCCTCGTGATGAATCAGCATCCCGGAAAAGACTCCCCCTTCGACCGTCATCGGCATAGGCAGCTGCGCCAGCTCCATCATCTGATCCAAAAAGAGAGTGTGCCGGCACTCAGTGCCGACAATCCCAAAATCGCAGGTCTCAGGACTCAAATGAAAACGTGCCGCATAACGGCCGATCTGAGCCGCACCTTCTACAGAAGAGCCTAAATAAACCTCAAAAAGCAAAGGGTGTGTTTCGCGGCCCGCCTTAACTGTCCCATCTCCTGATAAGGCAAACTCAAGGCCAAAGACATGCTGGCTGGGACGGCTCCACCTCCCCTTTTGACCGCTTCCGGCGAACTCTGGCACATGCCATTCAAAATCTGTAAGATGAGCCTTTACCTTAAGAGTATTTTCTCTCAAATTGTAATCAATGGCGACGCGTACTTCCGGGCACGTAAGAGGCCCGATTGAAAAGGGAGCGTCCGCAATGGGTGCAGCTTTGACACCTTCGAGTAAAACGCCCCCTTCCTTAAGAGTGACGATCCGGTCGAATGTCATCTCGACCCCTAAAGTTTTGCGGCAATGCTCTTTGACCGTCCACTCGACAAAGCTCTGTTTGAGGCTCGGCCAGCAAAAGAAAAATGCCGCCGCCGCGATGACCGGAAAAAGGATAAGAATCAATAGGTTCCGTTTTTGCATTCACAACATTTATAGAAAATCTCACGATTTCTCCCAAGAGATTTCCTGAGTGTCAATTCTCTTTGCCAAAAACCAAGTTTTGAGTTTAATTAGGAAAAAAGGACAGACCACGCAATGCTTAGAAAACTCCTTGATTACCAGATGTCATTGACCGAGAAAAACAAAACTCTTGCAAAACTCAAACCTGCATTCGCCGCCCTCGACACATTCCTTTACGAAGCTCCCGTCAACACTAAGACCGCTCCCCATATCCGCGATGCTGTTGACCTTAAGCGCTGGATGATTTTAGTCGTCGTCGCCATGATTCCCGCGATTTTGGCCGGAATCTGGAACACAGGACTTCAGAGCTTTGTTTATTCCAGCGGCGATTACAGGCTGATGAACGAGTACCTCGCCTCTTTGAACTCTTTGGGCGATTATTTCGCTTTTGCAGGAAAAGACAACCGCTGGATGACGATCATTGCCGAGGGATCGATGATCTTTTTTCCCATCATGCTCGTCTCCTATGCTGCCGGCGGGATCACAGAGGTGATTTTTGCGATCGTGCGAGGCCACGATGTCGCAGAGGGTTTCTTAGTCTCAGGGATGTTGATTCCCCTCGTTATGCCTCCCACTGTTCCCCTTTGGATGGTTGCTGTCGGAACTGTCGTGGGGATCGCGGTCGCGAAGGAATTCTTCGGCGGCACCGGCATGAATATTGTCAATCCGGCGCTTTCTGTCCGCGCCTTTCTTTTCTTCGGATATCCTACGCGCCTATCCGGTGAGGTTTGGGTAGGGCAGAACCCCGTTGTCGTCCGCAACAGCCTAGTAAAAATGAATAACGAATCGGGCCGTTCCATGATCGACGGTTTCACGCAGGCGACGAAATTGAATCAATTCAATGTGTCTCCCGACATCAAACAGATCCACGTGGATGCGATCGCGACAAATAATCTGGGAGAAAATGTCCGAAATTTCGATCTGATCAAGCAGTACTTTGCAAAGTGGGTCGCATCGAGCGGTCAAGAGGCAACCCTTGGAAAGCTCTCAGCCGATCAACTGAAAAGCTTTGTGACAGCGCCTGCTGCAGAAGGAGGTCTTGGCCTCTCTGTCGGCAACTATTTTGACGCCTACCATTTTTCATCGCTTCAATACGGCATAGGAGAAACGAACGGAAACTGGCTCTTCTTTTTAGGCAATAAGCTCGGGTGCATCGGAGAAACAAGCGTTTTGGCGATTTTGATCGGAGCGCTTATCATCATGTACTTTAATGTGGGAAATTGGCGGACAATGGTAGGTGTGGCCTTGGGACTCTTCGGCTTTGCCAGCCTGCTCGAGTGGGGCTCTTTTTTCCTCACCGCCGACAACGGTGCGTGGACCGCGGCTCAGTTTGGCTTTCCGGCCTACAAAATGCTCCTCTTAGGGGGTGTCGCTTTCGGTCTTGTCTACATGGCCACAGATCCCGTCTCCTCCCCCGACCGCAATAAGTCCATGTGGATATACGGAATTCTTATCGGCGTCATCACGATCATTATCCGTTACATCAATCCCGCTTACCCGGAGGGTGTGATGCTCGCCATTTTGACCGGAAATGTCTTCGCCCCGCTCATCGATTACTATGTCGTTTTGAACTACAGGAGAAGGAGGAAACGTGCCGCAGTCGCCACCTAGCGCTCCAAGCAACATCAAAGTCATCAGCTTCATCATTGCCCTTAGTTTTGTCTGCGCCCTGGTGCTCGCAGTCCTGGCAAGCGCGCTGAAAGAACCTCAAGAAATTGCGCGCGATCTCGATCGCAGCAAGCAGATGCTGATGGCGGCGCGGATCATCAATCCGAGCGGCTTTTTCCAAGTCGAAGAGGGAAATGAGTTTGTCGCAGCGAAGCTCGAGGCCGGGAAAACGCTGATTCCAGCAAAAGTGCCTGAATATCCCGACAGAGGAGATCTTTTCGATGTCTACCGGGAGCGGCTTCGCCCCATGCTTGTGAAAAAAGAATCGGGCGAGCTTGTGACTTTTGAAAAGGCAGGGATCAATGAACAAGAGTATGTGAATAAAAATAGAGAGCGCGGCTACTATACCCTCCCTTATATGCTGATTTATGAAATCCTTCCCAACCCAACAGATAGCGGAAAGCAAGGTGAGACTCCTGTCGGATATGTGATTCCCATCAATGGCTACGGCCTTTGGGATGCGATTTATGGCTACCTGGCCATCAGACCGGATGGCGATACTGTCATCGGCATCTCCTGGTACGAACAAAAAGAAACGCCCGGCCTCGGGGCTGTCATCACCGAACCGGGCTGGCAAGAGCAGTTTCACGGCAAGAAAATTTTCCAGCCGAGTCCCGACGGCGCAACCGATTTTCAGACGGCTCCTCTCGGACTTACGGTCATCAAAGGAAAAGTCTCGGAAGTGATGGGCGACAGGCCGCGAGCCAAAAGCTCGATCGACGGCATTCCGGGAGCCACCCTAACAGGCAATGGCGTGACCGAGGCGTTCCAAAAAACCCTGGCTCCTTACCGCCCTTTTCTGCTGAAGCTTCATCAGCAATACGAAAAAACCGCCGAAAGTGGGGACGCAAAATGACAACCAAAGCAAATCTCGATTACCTGACCGATCAAATCTGGAGCAGCAACCAAGTGTTGGTCGCTGTCCTCGGCATATGCTCGGCTTTGGCGATCACAAACCGCCTGTCGGTTGCGCTGACAATGGGGCTGTCGGTCACCTTTGTCACCTCATTTTCGTGTTTTTTCGTGTCGCTCCTCAGACACCGCACCCCTCCCAGCGTGAGAATGATCACTCAGCTTGCCATCATCTCGGTGTTTGTGATCATCATCGACCAATTTTTGCAGGCCTACTTCTTTTCCCTCTGGAAGGTGATGACCGTCTTTGTCGGCTTGATCATCACAAACTGCCTTGTGATGGGGCGCTGCGAGGGAATGGCCAAGAACGTGGCTCCCTGGCCGGCATTTCTCGACGGGATGGGAGCGGGCCTTGGCTATGCGATGGTCCTCATGATCGTCGGAGCGATCAGAGAGTTTTTCGGATTCGGGCAGCTCTTTGGCATCCAAATGCTGCCCCAGAATTGGTATGCATCTGCGGCGCAGCCGAACGCCTATGAAAATTTTGGACTTATGGTGAGCCCGCCCGCCGCATTTTTCATCATCGGCTTGCTGATCTGGCTCTCCAATGCAACTGTAAAAAAAGAGGCTTAAATTATGCTCATGGGAGCCTACGAACCGATAAACCTGCTTGGACTCTTAATCCAGTCCATTCTGATTGAAAATTTTATCCTCACCAACTTCCTCGGCATGTGCACCTACCTCGCGTGTTCGGCAAAAATCAAGACAGCAAACGGCCTTGGTATGGCTGTTGTCTTTGTCTTGACTGTCGCCGGGACCTTAAACTGGTGCGTCCACAAATTCATCACCGGTCAAAACGCCCTCTCTTGGCTGAGCGTCTTCGGCCTTGATATGGCAGGCGTGAACCTCAACTTTCTCGAGTTTCTGATCTTTATCTCTGTGATTGCGGGCTTTGTCCAGGTCCTTGAAATCGTGATTGAGAAATTTGCCCCGGCGCTTTACATGGCCCTCGGGGTCTACCTTCCCTTAATCACTGTCAACTGCGCGATTTTGGGGGCCTGTCTCTTTGCTGTGACCCGCAACTATCCGTTTATCCCCAACTTAGTCTATGTCTTCGGGGCCGGAGTGGGCTGGTGGCTGGCCATCGCCTTGATTGCAGCCATCCGAGAAAAAATTCTGGTGTCTCACGTCATTCCCAACCTCAAAGGAATGGGCATCACTTTTATCATGACAGGTCTTATGTCGCTTGCGTTTTTAGGGTTTACAGGGATCAAACTGGCAAATCCCACCGGCGAAGAGCCGGCGACAGAAGAAACGGTGCCGCAAGGCGCTGAAGAAAGTCCCACGACTTATCCCGTTTCCTATTGACTCTGATGGCGTTGAAGAGAGAGATTCCGTCATTTCCCCTGTCGTGATACAGTCAAGATATAACCCTATCCACCGTTTCGAAAGAGGTCGCTTATGTCCCAAAGTATCAATCCCTTCAATACAAGGCAGCCCCTAAAGGGCGACGAAAAAAGCATTTTTTACTCGCTCCCGGCCTTAGAAGAGCAAAAAATCGGTACGATTTCCCGTCTTCCCGTTTGCATCCGCATCATTTTAGAATCGCTGCTAAGAAACTGCGATGGCGAAAAAGTGAAAGAAGACGATGTGAAACGGCTGGCAAACTGGAACGCCAAACAACCCGGAACGGCCGAAGTTCCTTTTGTTGTTTCGCGGGTTCTTCTGCAGGATTTTACCGGCGTTCCCCTCCTTGTCGATATGGCCGCCATGCGAGACGCCGTCGTCGAGCAAGGGTATGACGCAAAAACGATTGAACCACTCGTCCCTGTCGATCTTGTCGTCGACCACTCGGTTCAGGTCGATCGATCGGGAGGCGAAGACGCCTACATGTTTAACTTGAAGACCGAATTCGAGCGGAATCGGGAACGGTACGAGTTTTTGAAATGGGGGCAAAAAGCGTTCAAATCCTTAAAAGTTGTTCCCCCCGGAATCGGCATCTGCCATCAGGTGAATCTCGAGTATTTTGGAAAAGTGGTGATCCGAGACAACAACGTGCTGTATCTCGATACCCTCGTAGGGACCGATTCCCACACCACGATGATCAATGGCCTTGGCGTTGTTGGCTGGGGAGTCGGCGGCATTGAAGCCGAGGCGGCTATGCTCGGCCAGCCCGTTTTTATTCAGATGCCCGAAGTGATCGGCTTCCATTTCTCCGGTAAGCTAAAAGAAGGGGTGACCGCCACCGATTTAACGCTTAGAGTGACCGAACTTTTGCGGCAGGAAAACGTCGTGGGAAAATTTGTCGAGTTTTTTGGTGAAGGAGCCTCGACTCTGACCGTTGCCGACCGCGCGACGATGTCCAATATGTCCCCGGAATATGGGGCGACCATTGGCTTCTACCCTTCGGACGAAAAAACCTTGAACTACCTGCGCATGACAGGACGATCCGAAGAGCATATCCAAGATGTAGAGCGCTACCTAAAAGCGCAAGGACTCTTCGGCATTCCTCGCTTAGGCGACATCGATTACACGAAGGTATTAGAGCTGGATCTCAGCACAGTCGAGCCTTCGGTGTCGGGACCCAAAAGGCCGCAGGATCGGATCAACCTCTCTGAAGTCAAATCGAAGTTTGAAGATCTCTTCACCGCTCCCGTAACAGAGGGGGGCTACGGCAAAACACTCGATGAGATGGGGAACAAATACAAAATCCCTTGCGAAACCTCTTTCGAGCTCAACAGGCCCCATGAAACCGGCGGCGTCACAGAAGAAAGCGATAGTCAAACGTGGAGCGAAGCGGAAATGGTGACCAACCGCCCCTTTACCTCCGCGATTACAGAGCCGGGCTATACCGACGGCGTCTCGGCAGAAGTTGAACTCGATCACGGCTCCGTTGTCATCGCAGCGATCACAAGCTGCACCAATACGAGCAACCCCCACGTTATGCTCGCCGCCGGCCTACTCGCAAAAAAAGCAGTGGAAAAAGGTCTGACCATCTCCCCTCATGTCAAAACAAGCCTCGCTCCAGGTTCAAGGGTTGTGACCGACTACCTCGAAAAGACAGGGTTGCAGCGCTACTTAAATGACCTCGGCTTCGATCTTGTCGCTTACGGCTGCACGACCTGTATCGGAAACAGCGGCCCCCTTGATGAGAATATCGAAAGCGCCATCAAAAAGCACGACCTCATCACCACCAGTGTCTTGAGCGGAAACCGCAACTTTGAAGCGAGAATTCACGGCTCCGTCAAAGCGAATTTTTTGATGTCGCCGCCTCTTGTGGTCGCTTACGCTCTTGCGGGCAATATCCATGCCGATTTGACCCAAGATCCTCTCGGCCGCGATGCAGAGAACCAACCTGTTTTTTTAAAAGATATCTGGCCGACTGACAAAGAGATCGAGGCCGAAGTGGAAAAGGGGCTCGATCCCGAAATGTTCACAAGCCGTTACGCTCGCATCATGGACGACAATCCCGTCTGGAATCAAATCTCGATTGAAGGAGGCGCCGAATATAAGTGGTCCCCTGAAAGCACCTATATTCAGAAACCGCCCTATTTCGACGATTTCGAAGTCACGCCGAAGCCAATTCAGCCGCTTGAGGGGATGAGAGCGCTCGCCCTTTTTGGCGATTCTGTCACGACCGATCACATCTCGCCGGCCGGCGCGTTCAAAAAGGAGACGCCCGCAGGCCAATACCTCCTCGATCTCGGAGTCAGTGAAAAAGATTTCAACAGCTACGGAAGCCGAAGAGGCAACCACAATGTCATGATGCGGGGAACCTTTGCCAATGTCCGTATCCGCAACCTCCTCGCGGACGGAAAAGAGGGTGGATTCACAAAACTCATGCCCGACAAAGAGCTGATGCGGCTGTTCGAGGCCACCGAAATCTACAAAGAAAGAGGCGTCCCCCTGATCGTTTTCGCAGGAAAAGACTATGGAATGGGCAGCTCGAGAGACTGGGCCGCTAAAGGGACAACGCTCCTTGGAGTTAAAGCGGTCGTCGCCAAAAGTTTTGAGCGGATCCATCGCAGCAACTTAATCGGAATGGGGGTGCTTCCCCTTCAGTTCGAACAAGGGGAAGGGATCGACACGCTCGGGATTAAAGGAGACGAGGTGTTCACTCTCGAAGGATTAGACAGCGCGATGAGCCCTGGCCAAAAGTTAACGCTCGTCATTGAAAAAGAGGGGAAGAAAAAGGAAGCGAATTTAATCGTACGGCTCGACACTCCGATCGAAGTGGCCTATTACAAAAATGGCGGAATCATGCCCTATGTCTTAAGGGAACTTATGAAACAGTCGTGACAAACGTGCAGGTATAGAGGTTGTTCTCGTGCCCACCAAGTTCCTCTTGAAGATGCCGGTCGCACTCCTCCAATGTGTCGAACTTAAGTACCGACGCACCGGCGTCGTAATCTTGGTAGGGCTTGCCGTGGGAATCGAAAAGATAGAACGTCCCCTCTCTTTCAAAGACGAACTTGACCTCAGTCGAGTCCACAAGTTGACCGCGAACATCCGTATACTTTTGCACGTTGAGGAGGGCGACGCGGTTTTCTCCGTTGATAAACTCCAAGGGAGCGCTGAATCCTTCACTCACCAGACTTTGATACGTATAGTCGATTGGATTCTCCTTAAAATACTCGACCAGTGCGTCGTCTATCTCTTGGAGTCCTTCGGGGAAAATGGGAGTCAATTCACTGCTTGTGTCGCGCAAAGCATCGGCGACGGTTTGGTTGCCGAGGAGGTTTTTCTCCTTGTAGGTGTCAATGCCTTGCTCAATGACCCGATAGATGTCGTCTTCCGTTTTAAAGGCGTTTCCCTTCAAGACGTGCAGGGCTCCCCTTGCCGCGATTAGAGCGCAGGCCGCCTGCCCTTTCTCATCGATTCTCCCTTGGGAGTAGAGGCAAACAAGATCCCCTTTTTCCCGAGCGGTGCGTTTCATGGTGCGGAAACTTTCTTGTTCGTCGCTTCCAAGCGTGGCAATCAGTTCTTCATCTTTATTTTTGTGAGCGTCGACTTCTTGGCGAAGGAAAGATTGGGCGACAAGCCCGTCAATATCGTCGATGACGGTTTTAAGACGCACCCTGGCATCGACTTTGTCAGATTCTGTAGGGAGCTCTAATTTTGCGAAACCGGACTCAAGATATTTTTCTTTCAATTCAATGAGTTGAACGCCTAGTGCCCCGGCCTCTTCTGCTTGTGCCTGCAAAATATAGCCTTCGATCTCGTCATAATCGCGGTTCAACTGCGTGATGGCCTTTTCGATCGCAGCGTCACTGCCTCGTTTACCGAACAGGAAAGTCCATAGGCGGACCAAAATACCGATAAGCCCTTTAGACTCCTGCTCAACTTTTTGAAAAGAATGCCCTTCGTAAACGACTTTTTCTCCTTCGCTTAGGTGACGAAGGGACTCAATTGTGCTCTTGATATTTTTTATCGAATTCTCGACTCCAGATTTGTCGGCTTCCATATACACCTTCCTTAAGTTAGGAAGTAAGCAATTAAGATGCCAAATTCTTTCCCGTTAGGATTTAAGAATCGGTGTTTTGGCAGCCCTTACTTCGTCGAGACGAGTGACGGGGCGAGAGTAGGGGGCCTTTTTCGCGATTGAGGGATCTTGTCGAATTTCATCGAGGATGACCTCTAAGACCCTCACAAAATGATCGAGCGTTGCTTTCGACTCAGTTTCCGTGGGCTCTAGAAGCATGCACTCTTTGACAATAAGAGGAAAATAGATGGTAGGAGGATGGATGCCAAAATCGATCAGTCTCTTGGCGATATCAAGCGCCCTCACCCCTTTGCCCAGAAATTGATCCGCCTGAACCACAAACTCATGCATGCAAGGCTGAGGATAGGGAAGTGTGAACAGCGCTTTGAGCTTTTCTTTCAGGTAGTTGGCATTCAGCACAGCCCCTTCGGCCACTTTCCTTAACCCAAAGTCGCCGTGAAGAAGAACATAAAGATAGGCTCTTAAATAAATGCCGAAGTTGCCGTGGAAAGAGGAAATGTGCCCAATCGAGTCTGGGTCGTTCCAGACGACATCGTAGCTCTCCTGCCGAACGACTCTCGGAACGGGAAGATAGCTTTTGAGCTTATCGTTGCAAAGAACCGGACCTGACCCCGGTCCTCCCCCTCCATGAGGGGTGGAGAAAGTTTTGTGCAAATTGATATGCATCACGTCAAAGCCCATATCGCCGGGCCTTGCGATATTTAAAATCGCGTTGAGGTTGGCCCCGTCGTAGAAAAGAAGCCCTCCTGCCTCATGCACAATTTTTGAAATCTCCAAAATATTTGCGCTAAAAAGCCCAAGAGTATTCGGATTTGTCAGCATCAAACCAGCCGTGCGATGAGAGACTGCCTCTTTTAAATGTTGAAGCGACAGATCGCCGTCCGGCCCGGTTGGTATCGGGATTGTGGAAAAACCGGACATCCGAGCTGTTGCGGGGTTCGTGCCGTGCGCATTATCCGGAATCAAAATTTCAGTGCGCTCGCGATCGCCTCGCTCGCTGTGATACTTGGCGATCATTTTCACACCGATAAACTCTCCTTGGGCTCCGGCATTGGAGGCCAAAGAGCCCGCTGTCATTCCGGAAACGTCGCACAGTCTTTTGATGAGCGCGTCGATCACTTTCAGGTTGCCCTGCACTGTCTTCGGGGGCGCCAAGGGGTGGATGCGGGCAAAACCCGGCAGCGCCGCTACGCATTCGTTCACTCTAGGGTTGTACTTCATGGTACAGCTTCCTAGAGGATAAAAGGTGTTGTCAATCCCCGTCGTTTTATGCGCTAAATCGCTTGAAAAATGGCGCATCAGATCGAGCTCCGAGACTTCGGGGAGCGGAATCTCAGACGTCCTGGCAAAGCGTGCGCCGGGCTCGAATCGATCAAATGCTTCAGACCCTTTAGGTAGGCTGTACGCTTTCTGCCCTTTTTGCGACTTTTCGAAGATCGTCTTTGTCATGAGACCACTCCTTTGGCAGCGTCGACGTAACGGTCGAGCTGCTCGACGGTTTTCGTTTCCGTGGCTGCGACTAAAAAGGCATCGGCAAGCTCGGGAGTGAAACCGCCTAAAGGAACGCCTGGTAGGATACCCGATTGTGCAAAATGAGACTGCACCCGATCACTGGGTGCATCGAAACGAACCGCAAATTCGTTGAAAATAGGAGCAGAGCCGATCACCGTCACATGGGGCAGCTTCTTAAGCTCTTCTCTTAAATAGGAGGCCCGCTTAAAATTCGCGAGCGCAACATCCCGCACCCCTTGCTTCCCATACCAAAGGACTCCCACAAGACAAGCCAAAGCGGCGAGCGCTTGGTTGGTGCAAATGTTGGAAGTGGCTTTATCGCGGCGTATGTGCTGCTCCCTTGCCTGGAGCGTCAAAACAAACCCGCGGTTTCCTTCGGTATCGACTGTTTCCCCGACGATGCGTCCGGGAAGCTGCCTTAAAAGCTCTTGCTTACAGGCCAAATACCCTGCGTAGGGACCTCCAAATTGCAGAGGAAGGCCGAAAGGCTGCATATCCCCTGCAACAATGTCGACGCCCAAATCGCCGCCTGAAGCGTAAATCCCAAAAGACATGGGATTAGCAGAAAGGATCGTGAGAGCTCCGCACTTTTCAGCGGCCTTCCGAAAGCGCGTCACATCTTCGATGGCCCCCAAAAAATTAGGAGACTGAAGCAAAAGGCAAGCGGCCTTCTCATCCAGCTCCCGTAAAAGAGAGGTCTCGCAAAGCAGACCCTCGGCGTTCATGTCGATGATGACAACGTCAGCCTCGGCGCCCTCTGTGTAGAGCTTCACCACCGATTGCACGTGGGGGTGCACTGTCTTGGCCATCAAAATTTTTGACCGCCCCTTCTTTTGTCTGAGAGCCATCAGCGCCGCCTCAGCGCATGCCGAAGCCGCGTCATAGACCGAAGCGTTGGAGACATCCATGCCGGTAAGCGCGCAGACGGCAGACTGAAATTCAAAAATTGCCTGCAGCATCCCTTGAGAGATTTCCGCTTGGTAGGGCGTGTAGGAGGTCATAAATTCCGATTTGCTGCAAATGGCCGACACAATGGCCGGAACGTGATGCTCATACGCTCCTCCTCCAAGGTAGGCGTCATAATCGAGATAGCGGTTCTCTTTTGACAGCGCTTCCATGAGCTGGAGCCCTTCAAATTCGGAAAGGCCGTCATCTTCGGTGGGCCTCGCTGTTCTCAGCGCGCTTGGAATCGCGGCAAAAAGGGCATCGATCGAATCAACTCCGATCACCTTCAACATCTCATCGATTTGTTCTTTTTGATTGGCGACAAAATCCATAAGACGCTAAGACTGAAAGTGTGCAAGGTAGTCGTTTTTATCCATGCAGCGGTCGAGTTCTCCCGGATCGCTCATCTTTATTTTGAAAATCCACCCCTTCGATTCAGAGGAGGTGTTGATCGTCTCGGGCGACTCTTTCAGCGCTTCGTTGACTTCGGTAATCTCACCGGACAAAGGGGTGTAGACATCGGCAGCAGCTTTTGTCGATTCGAGGACCGCCACGTCGTCGCCTGCTTGAACTTGACGTCCGACATCGGGCAGCTCCACATAAACAATGTCTCCGAGCTCATCTTGAGCAAACTCGCTGATGCCCACAGTAGCGATCTCTCCATCAGCGTCTACCCACTCGTGCGATTCTGTATACTTCATAGCGTCCTCATTTGATAAATGGTAATTTGACAACAGCGCCTTTAATGGCCCGATCGCGTACGAGACACTCGACCTGCTCCCCTTCTTCAAGGGGGCGGTCGGCCATCACGAGAGCGATTCCGCGCGAAAGAGTCGGAGAAAAAGATCCCGACGTCACTTTTCCAATTGCGCTCCCCGAAAAGACAACCTCGGCGCCAGCGCGGGCGATTCCCCTTTCGACGAGGCTTACGCCAAATTGATATCTCGGATTGTCATAAGATGCAACCGCTTCTTTGCCGAGAAAATCGTGATCGTTCAACTTTACGGTCCATTTCGAAACGGACTCTGTGGGCGCGATCTCTTCGCTCAGTTCGTGGCCGTAAAGAGCAAATCCCATTTCAAGGCGCAATGTATCCCGCGCACCGAGCCCGATGGGCTTGACCCCCCGGCTGACCAAAGCCTCCCAAATCGTGACGATGGCTTCATTTTTCGCGTAAATCTCAAACCCTTTTTCCCCGGTATAACCTGTCGTTGCCAAAGTGATCGGATACCCTTCAAAATCGGTTTCCTTAACGCGCATCGGCTTCATCTTTTCAGCTTCGGGATGAAAACGAAGGGCTTCGGGCCCTTGTACAGCCAATATGCCGTACCCCTCGAAATAGGGTGTGACAACGACATTGTGCCCTCTGCTATAGGTTTGAAGATGGGAGAGGTCTTTCTCGCGGTTAGAGGCATTCACAACCACAAAAAAGTGGTCGCGGCTCAGCCGGTAGACAATAAGATCATCGACTGCCCCTCCTTTTTCGTCGCACCAAACCGTGTAGGTGGCGGTTCCCTCTTTTTTTCCGGCAATGACGTTTGTCGAGAGATAGTCGAGAAGACCTTCGGCGCCTGGACCGATCACATCAATTCTTGCCATATGAGACACATCAAAGACGCCGACCCCTTTTCTGACGGAGTGATGCTCCAGCACAATACCCTCATACTGAAGAGGCATGCTCATCCCCCCGAACTCCATCATTTTCGCCCCAAGCTTTTGGTGGTGCGAAAAAAGGGCTGTCGTTTTGGTCCCATTTTTCATGATGTCAGGGTCAATCGGCTCCAGAGTGACGGGTTTTGGTCGATTTGGTATTCTGCGGAATGGACCGAAAAATGCTGCGGTTCGTCTTTATACCGATTCAGCCGGTACGTAAACCCCAATCGATCGCACTGATTAGGATCATACCCATGCAAAGATTTTGCCGGAAGCCAGAGAAACATTTCGTAAGATTTTTTTTTGACATATGTTCTGACCTTCAGCTCTTTCGGGTCGCAAAGAGGATGGGTGTCTTCCGTCCTAAAATGGGTCACCTCCGACGCTTGGACCCCTCCCACCGGCTCGGCAAGACACACGAAATGGTGGCAAAAGCGGTGATTGAAACGGGCGGTCTTGATATCTCTTGTGTCGATCATGAGCTCTAAGCTATCCCCTTTCTCCTGGTTGGGAAAGACCGATTCCTGGAGGGGCTGATTGACTTTGGCGTAAAAAGCGATCCCTTCTTCGTTCCAGCCGACGTGAACATCGCCAAAGGGATCTTCGCAGTTTAATTCAGAAAGGGCGGGAAGCTGAAATTTTTTGAGCTTCACCTCCTCCGGGTCTGAAAGATAGAGGCAGTCCACTTCAATGAGAAAATAATTGATGGGGCAAAGGCCAATCGGCTCGAGCCCTTCACTCGATTCCATCCTCACCTCCAGGCAATGAAAAGCGGCGTAAGACAATGGGCTTTTTGGCGTCGATGTCTTTGAGCGTTTTTTCCATCAATGCTCTTTCGGCATCTCGCGCTAAGTAGCTCTGAGCAATCGACATCGCTTGAACAATTGATGACGCATCGTCATCTCGTCCCTTTTTTCGCAAGTGAAAGAATGTCACATCTCCTTGAACAGGGGTGTAAACGTCGGACCACTCCCCTTCAGCCAAAGCAAATGCTTTCTCGCGGCCAATCCTTTCGTCCCGCTCGCCCGCATACCTGAGCTTGTAGGGAATTTTAGAAAGTTTCCATTGCTCTCCAAGGCCGAGGCGAGGTGAAAGATCTTGGTCATAAAGGTCGAGATCTCTTTTTTTGATCAAATCGGTATGGTCCGGATCGCGCTCGACACTTTCTTTAATGTCCTTGACCCAGCTTGTGAAGCGGTAGCGCGCCGCATCGTCGACAGTTAAGGGATCTTCGCTTTCAACTTGAGCGTTGACAGCCAAAAGAATATCCGAAAAATAATGTTTCGCGACAAAATCCCTGACATCTTGGAACGGTTTCCATTCTCCATTCGCCGCCCGGTACTTTTCCTCGTCATTGTCTCGGATCTTAACGTAGTGCGCCTCGAGCGTTTCTCTTAGCGATGCGTCCAAGGTGCCATCTTTTTTGAGCTCTTCGAAGGTCAAGATATCGATATCGGGAGCCGATTCATTCACCACAAAACGATAGATGTGCCTTCCATCTTCGGTGTAGCGGCTGAGTTCTTGAGACGCCTCTTCATCTCCATCCAGCGCATGGTCGAAAAGAGCCATCAACTCCGATGCTTTTCGGATGCCTTCAAAGGGTGTTTCCGAGCCCGCAGCCCTAAGGCCCACCACCTGCGAATTTGGCTCCGCTTCATCCAAAAAGCGATCGACCCAAGCGGGGTTGTCTGCAATCATGCGGTTTCGAGAAAAACTGTCCACTTTATCGCGGAGAATCGGAGACAGATCGTCAAGCGCGGCGAAACGGGAGGCGCGGTCTTTTGCCTCTTTCGTTCCAAGGGAGGGAAACTCTTCTTCCAAAAGCAACCAATTGAGGTCGGCGAGCTGCCAGTCCCACATCTCTTTCGTTCCGATAAGCTGTTTGAGATCCTCGGTATCAATCATGGCCACATGGACGCGGTAACGCCTCTGGACGAAAAGCGGGTTTCTCTCTGCAACTTGAGCGGGATCAAAGTAGCGGGTGGGAATCGACAGACTCTTTGCCCCCGGCTTTGCCACCGTCCGAATGTAGTGTTCATAGTGCTGCAGGTCGCGAAACGTACTCAAACGAAGCGACTCCGGCAGCTGGTAGAGGTCTCCTTCGACATACTCTTGGGCGAAATTTGAAAAGGAAAGGTAGGGAAGCCGATCGATGACCATCGTTTCACCAAACTGGTCGAAATAGCGGCGGAATAACAGCACCTGCCTCCAGGTGGCAACCGCTTGGTTGATGTCCATCCGCATCCGCCTCAACTGCTCTTGGAAGTATTGATCGGCGTTCCGGACGTTCATGTAGGGAGAGTTTTGGTTCTGCTGATAGCTCACTCTCGCCTGTTTCATCAGACTGGCGAGCGCCTCATCGTCGCTGACACGCACACCTTGCTGCTCGGCAATCTTAGCGATATCGATGATGAGAGCCGCAGCCAAGGCAGTGAAGCGCTCTCCCAGCCAATCGGTCACGGTTTGATAGCCAAAAAGCGAAAGGTCGGCGCTTGCCAGGTAAGGATCTTCCGGCACCCAGTTATATTGCTTTTGCTGATAGCGCATGATCTGTTTGAGATGGAGGGGCGGCAGCTTTCTTTGTCCCAAAAAAAGCTGAGCGCGCGCGCGCATTTTTTCCTCGGAAAGAGGATCGCCGTCCTCGCGGAGGGCGTCAAAATTTTTCTTCATATCGGGAGCGAGATAGTTCCAAACTGACTCGACGCCGATATATTTTGCCTGGGGATGGTGGTAGAGTTGATATCTTTTTTCCTTTTCCTGCCGCGCGTTAAAGTCGGGTTGAAGCAGATCGGAGTAGGCTTTGATGACCGGAATCATCAACCCTTTAGCGAAAAAATCTTTAGGGATGACGCCGTCATTCAAAAAATTCGGCCCCCACGTCCCCTGAAAGGCGATCTTGTCGTAATCGTCGGTTGAGATGAAGGCCGCCATCCGCGTAAGATCGGATTCGCGCACAGACGATCCATCGACGGCTTCAAATGCGACGGGGTCGCTGACTGTGGGACCCGATATCGAATTGATGACGCCGAAGAACGAAAAAGAGATCACAATCATCGTCGTGACAAAGGCGTAAAAATATTTCTGATGTGTGCGAAAAAAATGAAGCATGGTGTGCGGCTCCTCAAAAGATTAATGCTTTGAGTTTAGCACCCAAGCTTGCTTTCCAACAAGATTTTCCCTCAGATGAAATTAAGAAAAGACGAGGGCCTCCTCGTCTTTTCAGAGCGCATCGAGGCTGTCAAAAAAAAAGCTATAGGACCTCTTCTATCGAGAGCTGAGGATACGCTTCCATCAAAATGGATTTGTACATGTCATCTTGGATCGCCGGGCATTTCAGCGTCTTCAAACGGCGCGGCAGGGGAAAGTCATCTGAAGAGGAAAGTGGAGTGCTCAGTTCAATGGTCTCTAAACTTTTGACTCTTTGAAGCGGCGTCAAGCAGCAATTTTTCCACCCCTCTAATGCGACAACTCGCACTTTCTTAAGATTTGCGTATCGGGCGAATCCATCAAGCGGCGAGATTGTTTTGCTGAAAAACAACCAGTCGCGTTGATGACCTGCCCTTGCATCGAAAATGGCAAGGGTCAGATTCCCCTCGTCGTTTTTAGTCACACTGAAGAGATGAAAGCGTTTCTCTTCATTGTTTGCGGCATAAAGATCGACTCTTGAGAGGGCTCTTTTTGGACTCAGCGGGCCTTGCAAACCTTTCATGAGGTCTGCAATTTCATCGTTGTGATTTTGGGCACTGTGCGTCTCGTCAAAACCTGTTAAGTCCAGATGCAGTGTTATGAGGTTGGGAAGAGCGCGTAAGAGTCGCCCGACTTTCTCGATGGAGAGCTCATCGCGGCTCCCACCATCTAACCAAACCTTGGAGATGTGACAGCTCGTCACGTGCTTCAGGTGATCAAAGTCGGGAATAATTCCGCTGGACAATGAAAGCGTCGTCAAGCGGCCCAATTTAGGAACGCAGCAATAATGATAAAAGTCTTCTTTAGGGAAAGAATCGCGGTATAATAAGAGCAAAACATCTCTTTGCTGATTAAAAGGATGCGCCGCGTCGTCATAGCGCTTTGCATGAAGCAGCGTAATGCGCTCTTCAGCAGTCAGAGACAACTTGAACCATCTTTCAATCTCTTCAAATTTCCAGGGACCGGTTTGCACTTGCTCTGCCACTTTATCGACTTTTTCCCATAACGAATCTAAGACCGATTTTGTGTTGCTTCTTCGCCAGAGAATGGTCGTGATAATCTCTTGAGGCCACACAGACGTTTGCGACAAACGATAAAGAGAGACCGTATCGAGAGACTGGGCAATCGACTCCCATATTTCAGCTGGAAAAGTCTTGGGATCAAAGCTGCCTGCTCTCATTTTCTTCGGCTCTAAGTCTTCGAGGCTCCCCTCGAACGCTCTTTTTTTGTTAACAATCATAAAACGCTCCTGTTTAGCTTGAGTAGCTTAACATCCTAAGTGATTAAAGACGAGTCAAAAGTGCAGAAGTTATCCCTTAATTTTTTCACGTAAAGAACAGGGCGCATCAGCGAGCACGTCGCCGAGCCCAAGTAAGAGCTGGCTGCTCTCAACTTTTAGGGGACGTCTCGCCGCGGATGAGGGTCACAATCAGCAGTTGGAGTGAAATGATCATCCACCAGCCACGATCCCTATTTTTGCTTCTTGAAAAAGCTGAGTAGGTGAAGTATGATTGGCAGTCACTTAAGGGGATTCAATTATTATGTGCGGAATTGGAGGCATATTTTCTTTTTCTGACAAGCCCATTAGCGGCTTGCCTCATCAGCTGGACGTGATGAATCACATTCAACAACACCGCGGGCCGGACGATCACTCTTTTTGGATACACCCCAACCACCATCTAGGATTTGCCCACCAAAGACTAAGTATCATTGATTTAGAAAACGGTCGGCAGCCGATGTCGGACGCTCTTGGTCATACTGTCTGCTACAACGGGGAAATCTACAACTATCTCGAACTAAAACAAGAGTGCGCCGACTACCCCTTTCAAACGACCTCCGACACTGAGGTCATTTTAGCTGCCTATTACAAATGGGGCGAGCGGTGTGTCGACCATTTTCGGGGAATGTTTGCCTTTGCCCTCTGGGACGAGAACAAGCAGCGCCTTTTTTGCGCCCGCGACCGCTTCGGGATCAAGCCTTTTTATTACGCCCGCGTCGGCTCAAAGCTTTTTTTTGCGTCGGAAATGAAAACCCTCCTCCCCTTTCTGCCCGATCTTGAAACCGATCTCGATGCCTTAAGCGATTATCTCGCCTTTCAGTTTTGTCTAGGCGAGCAGACCTTATTTAAAGGGGTGCAGCAGCTGATGCCCGCCCACACTTTGACGATCCAGCGGGGCTCCTTGGCGGTTCGAAAATACTGGGAGGTTCACTACACCTTGGATTTTGATCATACGCCGAAGTATTTTCACGAAAAGCTCCACGGACTCCTAAGCGACTCTGTCGCCCTTCACACAAGAAGCGACGTCCCCATAGGAGCATACATAAGCGGCGGCGTCGATTCAGCGATTGTTGCGTCTTTAGCCGCTGAAAAGGGAGCCCGCCTCGTCTCGTTTAACGGGCGATTTTGTGAGGGAAACCACTACGATGAGAGCGGCTACGCCAGGGCGCAGGCGAAAAAAATTGGCATCTCCCTTTTCGAAACCGTGATGACCTCGGCTGATTTTGTCGACACCATCGACAAAGTGATCTACCATCTCGACCAGCCTGTTGCAGGGCCGGGATCCTTTGCTCAATACCACGTTTCGCGCCTTGCCGCCGAAAAATGTAAAGTAGTGCTCGGTGGTCAGGGTGGAGACGAAATCTTCGGCGGCTACACCCGCTATCTCATCGCCTATTTCGAGCAATGCATTAAGGCAGCGATCGACGGCAATTCGAAAAACGGCCGTTTTATCGTGACCTACGAATCGATTATTCCCCAGCTCTGCGCACTGAAAAATTATAAGCCGCTGCTGAAAGAATTTTGGAAAGAGGGCCTTTTCGACAGCCTCGACAAGCGTTACTTCCGCTTAATTTACCGGGGTAAAACGCTTTCTGACGAGATCAACTGGGATCAACTTCCAGGCGGGCATGATCCTTTTAAGCGGTTTCAAAACATTTTCCATGCAAACAATGTCGATAAGGAATCCTATTTTGACAGTATGACCCACTTTGACTTTAAAACTTTGCTTCCCGCTTTGCTCCATGTCGAAGATCGCATGGGAATGGCCCACGGCCTTGAATCGAGAGTGCCTCTTGTCGACCACCGAGTTGTGGAATTTGCTGCCACAATGCCGTCTAATATCAAATTCGAAAACGGAAAAATGAAGCGGGTTTTACTTGAAGCGATGAACCGTGAGATTTGCCAGGAGATTCGCAGTCGAGACGACAAGATGGGTTTTCCTGTTCCGTTGACCGAATGGGCCCAGGGCGAACTCAAGGACTTTATCCACGATATTTTCCGTTCAGAAAGAGTGAAACAGCGCCCTTACATGAATCAAAAAGCCCTTTTAAGGAACTTAAACAACGAGGGACAGTTCGGCCGCAAACTTTGGGGTCTGTTGTCGCTAGAGCTTTGGCACCGCAATTTCCACGACCGGCATGAAACATTTAAAAACATGGTGAAAGATCAGGCGCAGCTCGCCCACACATAAGGAGATCTCAAAATGAAAGTACTCATCACCGGAGGAGCCGGTTTTATCGGCTCTCATTTGACGGACAGGCTTTTAAACGAAAGGCACAGTGTCTTAGTGATTGACAACTACTCGACAGGAAGCCCCGAAAATCTTCAGATAAACCACCCCGAGCTGACAGTCGTCGAGGGGACGATCGCGGATCAACGGGTCGTTGACAATGCCTTTGATTCCTTCCGGCCCGATATCGTTGTCCATGCTGCAGCCTCCTACAAAGACCCTCATAACTGGGTCGAGGATGTGACGACAAACGCCCTTGGAACCGTTCATGTGGTTCAAGCCTCCCGGCGATTAGAAATCAAACGCCTCGTCTATTTCCAAACAGCACTCTGCTACGGCCTGCAGCCTGAGGAGCAGCCCATTACGATCAACCATCCCCTCGACTCCCGAGGCAGCAGCTACGCGATCAGCAAAACAGCCGGAGAACATTACATTGAACTTTCGGAAATCGACTTTGTCAGCTTCCGGCTCGCCAACGCTTACGGCCCTCGCAATGTCAGCGGCCCCCTCCCCACCTTCTTTCATCGACTCACAAACGGCAAGCCTTGTTTTGTCGTCGAGACGCGCCGCGATTTTATTTACATCGACGATCTGATCGACTGCGTGTTAAAAGCTGTCAAAGGGGAAGGGGAAAAAGGCTACTACCACATCTCAAGTGGCAGCGATACCTCGATTAAAGAACTGTTCGATGCCACGGTGGATGCTTTGGGGATCGCGCTTGAAGAGCCGGTAGAGGTGCGTCCGCGCAATCCTGACGATGTGGAAACCATTCTGATCGATCCCTCCAAAACGAGCCGCGATTTCAACTGGTCGGTCACAACGCCTTTAAGCGTTGGCGTGAAAAAGACGATCGCCTGGTACCAAGTGCATGGAATCGAGCAGACCTACACACACCTCAAGCCGGCCGGGAAGTCATGAGAGTATTGGTTGTCGGCGGCGCCGGTTTTGTGGGAAGTCAACTCGTTAAGCGCCTCCTCTCTGAGGGCGCTTCTGTCCACGTTGTGGACAACCTCATCTCGTCGGAGAGGTGGAGCATTCCCGAACACCAAGACGCCTCATTCACAGAAGGGTCTATTGCCGACGACGCCATCTTAAAGTCTCTGGAAGACACCTATGACGCCGTCTTTCATTTAGCCACCTATCACGGCAATCAAAGTTCGATCCACGATCCCCTCGCCGATCACGAAAACAACACACTCACAACGCTTAAGCTTTTTGAGCGTTTGAAGGACTTTCGCCGGGTCAAAAAGATTGTCTACTCCGGCGCAGGCTGCGCTGTCGCCGAAAAAACGTTTGGCGAAGCGACGGCATGCCAGGAGGTCGATGTCGTGTCGCTCGACATGGACAGTCCCTACTCGATGTCCAAAATATTTGGAGAATTCTACGCCAAATACTACGTCAAGCAGCTGGCCCTTCCGATCGTGAGGGCGCGATTTCAAAACGTATTCGGCCCCGGAGAGATTTTAGGAGCGGGAAGGTGGCGCGGCACCCCGGCCACCGTTTGGCGCAATGTCGTCCCCACTTTTATTTACAAGGCCCTAAAAAAGCAGCCTCTGACAATCGAAAACAGCGGGATCGCGACGCGTGATTTCATCTACGTCGACGATATTGTCTCCGGCCTTATCGCCTGCGCCGAAAAAGGACAACCGGGAGATGTGTATAATCTCGCCACCGGAAGAGAAGTCTCGATTATGACTTTGGCCGAAACCATCAATCAAATGACGGACAACCCCGCCCCTTGTCAATTCCTTCCCAAGAGGGCTTGGGACCAATCGGGCAGGCGCTTTGGCTGCCCAAAAAAATCAAAGCGCGAACTCGGCTTTGAAGCCCGGCACGAGTTTAAAAACGCCTTGTCAACAACCATACAGTGGACTAAAGAGCACCTCGATCTGATCGATAAAACCATCCTGAAACACGCGTCCTACATGAACAAGTCATGACTATTCTCCACCTTTACTACCACTACTCGAAATATCCTTGGCTGCAGACGACAATCGATAATTTCGAGAGTTTTGACAGATATAGCCCGCACACCATCCACTATTGCAATATCGCCTATGGGATTCCAAAATATATCGCCAAACAACCCTACGACTACATTTTTGTGCACACGTCCATTGCCAGCATTATGCGTTGGGTCACTTTTAAGTTTTCAAAACTCTTGGATAAAATGAAGCGGATCATCGACCATCCCGCACCAAAAGTCCTTTTTGTCCAAGACGAATTCTTTAAAATGGGCTCGGTCGTCAAGCTCATACGCTCTTTAGGGATTCGTCATGTTTTTTCGGTCGCTCCGGAAAGTGAGTGGGACAAAATCTATGCCGGCGTCAACCGAAAGGACGTTTCGATCCATCCTGTTCTGACCGGCTATCTCGACCAAAATCTGATTGAAACTGTGAAAGGGTGGCCCCCATTTCCGCGAACCCTCGACCTCGGGTACCGCGCGACCCACGTCCCCGCATGGCTCGGGCGTCACGGACAGCTGAAAGTCCGGATTGCCTCCGCTGTTGAGAGGGCAGCGCAAAAAAAAGGGCTCGCAACCGACATCAAGCTCGCCACCAAACCGTCCGACTACATTCATGGCCTCGATTGGTACCGCTTTCTGTTAACATGCAAAGGGGTCATCGGCGTTGAGGGAGGAAGCAGCCTTTTGGACGTCGACGGATCGATTGTCGAACGTGTCGACGCCTATGCAAAGCGCTTCCCCGAAGCCTCATTTGAAAAAATCGAAGACGCGTGCTTTCCCGGGATGGACGGAAGCTTGCAGCTCTACGCGCTCTCTCCGCGCCATTTGGAAGCGTGCCTGACGAAAACGTGTCAGATTTTAATCGAAGGCCGCTACAATGGACTGCTTAAGCCGCATATCCACTATATCCCTTTGAAACGCGATTTCAGCAATCTCGATGAGGCGCTCGACACGTTTTGCGATGACTCTAAAAGAACCGAGATTGTCGAGAGGGCCTATCAAGACATCGTCGCCTCCGGTGCGGCGACCTACGAGGGATTTGTCCGTCGGGTTTTTGACTGCCTCCCCTCCTACCAGAGCGCACCTCTGAGCCCCTCTTTTGTCAACGCCCGCGATCGCTTCCTCAAATTCCGAACGAAATGTGAACTGACAGTGGCCCATCAGCTCCCGGCCGGCATTCAAGAGCGTCTCAAAAAAAGTCTCCGAGGCTAGTACTTAGTTAACAAAGTTTTTCTACAAATTCGAATTCTAAGCCGCCGGGA
>CAZVSU010000016.1:0-35832 GCA_964629645.1 uncultured bacterium
GGCGCGCTAGGAGGAGAGGCAATATTAATCAAATATAGCCCCTCCTCTTGCCCGCCCTCCTAAGAGAAAAGAACTCAAATTAAGTTGATTCAAAATTTGAAGACGTCCCCTAGTAGATGCTCTGGTTTGCCGATCGATTTACGCTTCACAGAAGGAAACTGCCATGACATCACCCAAGCAGAACGGCTTTTGTCCGGTAAGGAATCGGAAAACGTTATTGCAGACAAAGGTTACGATAGTCACTCATTGAGGGCTCTAATCCTAGATAGTGGACGAACGGCTGTTCTTCCGGGGCGCTCTTGTCGCAGGGAGGAAATCGTTTATGACGAGCATCTATATATGGAGCGCTATCTTGTAGAGAATTATTTTGGACGGATCAAGCAGTACCGCCGTGTCGCGACTCAATACGAGGCAAAGGTAGAGCTTTACAGGGCCATGGTAGTTTTAGCAAGCATTTTGTTATGGTTGCGATTTGAAGAAATCCCCTAGTTTACGCGCCAACCTTTTCGAAGTCTTTCTGATACACCTCTTGCATCCCGACTGAGTCGAGCTTTTGCAAAATGATGAGATCTTTCATTAGGTTCATCGTTTCGATGAGCTGAAGATCATTTTTACCGTACTGTGCATCTGTCTCGGGATCAAAATTAAGGTCTTGTTTTTTGACTTCTTCCAAGAAGGCTTGGTAGTCCTTATTCTTTTCGATGCGAATCGACGAGTTTTGCTTCAGCAAAGGAATGTAATCATCGTAAATCGTCAGCTTCGGCTGAAGATTGAATCGGTAGAGGCTCGTGAGCTTTGCTCTCTGAAAAAACGGAACATCGGAGAGGTCATCTTCAAAAGCGGGTTCAATTTTGTCTGTCGGAAGAGGGTACTTGGCGTACTGCTCTCCAATTTCCGACTCGGACAGAGCTCCCGGCACCTCGATATCGGCAAGGACCCCTGTCAGCTGCGGACTTTTTCCTGAGACGGTGTAATAGCGGCCCCTGGTCACTTTATACTCCCCTTCCGGGTTGATCGTCCCTTGTCCCGATGCGTTCAGTGTGAATGTTTGGAAAGAGCCTTTCCCGAAGCTGTGATCGTCGCCAACGATAATCGCCCGCCCATAATCTTGAAGCGTCTGAGCGACGATTTCAGAGGCGGATGCGCTGCCGCGGTTGATCATCACCATGAGCGGCCCATTCCAGATGGTACGGCCGTCGAGATCGCGGAGGTGCTGCACCTTTCCCTCATCGTCTTTGATCGATACGACGACCCCTTTCGTAATGAAGAGCCCTGTCACTGCGACAGCTTGCGTCAACATACCCCCGGAGTTGTTGCGGAGGTCGAGGACAACGCCCAACACTTTGTGATCTTCTTTGATTTTTTGCAGTTCATTTGCCAAATCTTCAGCCGAAGAGTTTTCGGGATCCTGATAAAAAGAAAAAAGCTTAAGGTAGGCAATGACTCCGTCGCCAAAGGGCTCGAAGGACGCCTCATAGCGCGTTTCTTTTAAAACGACCTCGCCTCTGATCACGGTGATATCTAACGTTTCTTCTGCGGCATCCTCTTTTTCTTTTTCCTTGCGAATGACTGTGAGCTTAACAGGGGTTTCTTTTTCTCCTCGAATCAGGCTGACAGCGTCGATGATGCTCATGCCGACGACGGGCTCTCCATCAACGGCAATGATGAGGTCGTCAGCTTTTAAATCGCCGCCGCGGTCAGCGGGACCCCCCTCCACGATCTTGATCACTTTGAAGCCGTTAATGTCGTCTCTTAGAGCCGCTCCGATCCCGAATAATCTTTGCTGGACATTGATCAGAAACTGCTGTGCTTCTTCCGGTGTGAAATAAGCCGTGTGAGCATCGAGGGCCGAAGCAAACGCTTTGAGCGCCTTCGATAATATGAGCTGCTGCCGGTACTGAGGATCGCTATTCATGAGCTCTTCTTCGTATTTCCGCCTTTGTTTTTGTATCCTTTGCAGCGATTTTTCTTGCAGTTCGTCATTCAATCGTTTCGATGTTTCAATCTGCAGGGCGCGCACTTCCATAATCCTGGCGAGAAGGTCTTGCTCAGAAGAGGTCCACTCCAAATCCTTGAATTGGTTCGCATCAACTTTTTCTGGCAGGGCGTTGACATCGATCATGCTTTCGAGTCGCTCGCGGCGATCGATTGCGCCCAGCATTTTGTTGTAAATCTCTCTAAAATGTCTGTAGTCGTTGGCTTCGACGCTCTTGAGCACTTCATTCAGATATCTGTCGCTTGGATTCAGCCAAAGATCGATATCCGATTCAATAAAGTAGGTCTTTGTCGGATCGAGTTCATCAATATAGTTACTAAGGGTCCTTTTGATGATCTCGGGATTGAGCTGCTTTTCAGAGGCGTGCGCCTTCATAATCTCTTTTAATTTTGCTCCCGCACTGTTCGGGTTAATCGCCGGAGGCTTTGCATACACAAAGAGAGGAAAGACAAATAAAATGATAAAAATAAATCGTTTCAACATAATGACTCCATTGATTGCCATTATAAATGATTGCGGTTTATTTCTTAATCGATTTAATGAACCAGATGACCGCGACCTTAAATGTGTAAAGAAGGGTGAAAATGGCAGCGGAGAATATCACCGTGTAAGCAAGACGCGCACTCACGGTCGTGTCGTCGCTGTAGAGATTGAAAATAAAAATCCCCATGAAAAGACACAACGCGATAATCAAGGCATTTCCAAGCTGAGAAATAATTTTTGCAGTATCCATTATGCGGCTCCGCCCCCTAAAGCTCTACTTATAAAACGAGGCGCACTTAGACACAAGATATTCCTGGATTCCGTCCGGCCCTCCTTCGACGCCGAATCCTGAGGCTTTCCTTCCGCCGAAAGAGAGTTCCGGAGCGCTCGGTAGACCGTCGTTCACACCGACAATTCCATAATCAAGCCTTTTCATTCCTTCCATTGCCCTTTCGTATGACTTTGTGAACAAATAAGAGGCGAGGCCATAAGGAGAATTGTTGGCTTTTTGGTAAGCATCATAGTCAGAATCAAACGATGAAATCGGCAAGATCGGGCCAAAAGTCTCTTCTTGCATGACCTGCATGCTGTCATCAATTCCTGTCAAAACAACAGGCTCATAGACGTTCTGAGCAAACAGGGCGGCTTTTGCTCCTTTTGTCATGGCATCTTTTACATGGCGCTCTCCCTTCTCCCGAACTGTCGGATGCAAAACATTTGTGAGGTCTGTGGCGGCCTCGAGCGGATTCCCAACCTTGAGCGCTTTTATTTTCGGCAAGAGCTTCTCAAGGAAAGGCTCGGCCACTTTTTTTTGTACGAAGACGCGATTGGGTGCGACACAAGATTGGCCGCTGTTTCTGAATTTTGAGCGTACAAGCTGATCGGCGGCGTGCTCTAAGTCGGCATCGTCAAAAACGATGAAAGGCGCGTGCCCTCCAAGCTCTAGCGACAACTTTTTTAACGTACCGGCAGAGTAACGGTAGAGATAGTGCCCGACAGCTGTGCTGCCTGTAAAGCTGATCTTTCGAACGACATGGGACTCAAGGAATTCTTTTCCAATCTCTTCGGCAGGGCCATTGACGACGTTGACCACACCCGGCGGAACGCCAGCCTCAGAGCAGGCGACAGCGAGAAAAAGAGCGGAAACGGGACATTCGGGCGACGGCTTGAAGACGACTGAGCAGCCGGCAGCCAAAGCGGCGGCGATTTTCCTTGCGGGCATTGCAAGAGGAAAGTTCCAAGGGGTGATGAATCCGCAGACACCGACGGGTTCTTTAAGATAAAGAAGGGTTTTTGGACCGACATCAATACGCTTTTCAAAAATCCGCTCCGCTTCACCAGCAAACCAGCTGAAAAAGCCGGCGGCGTAGGCGACCTCACCAAGGCCGTCGCGCCTTGTTTTCCCCATTTCGTAGGTCATGATTTCAGCTAAAGCGACGCGATGTTCAAGCATCATCTCTCCGATATGGCGGAGGATTCTCCCTTTTTCGACAGCAGGCGTCTCTTTCCAAATGCACTGGGCGTGTTTGGCGCTTTCGATGGCGTGTTTGGCATCGCCCTTTGAGGCTCGATGCACCGTTTTCCAATCCTGATTCGTGAGAGGACTGACAAGAGACTCTGTCGGCGAGGTCAGCAGCTCTCCTTTGATGTAAGATCCGATGATCCTTAAGTCCCAGAACTCATGAAGCTTCATACTTCATATATGGATGAATCAAAAATTTGATTCTATAGAAATTTGGATCGAGTTCTATGGCCTCTTTCCAAAATAAAAGAGACTGCCGTAGTAGAAAGTGTGACAATCCAGAGAAATAGCAACTGCCTGCCCCGCATTGAAAGCCTTGTCTTTCCATATAGGTGCATATTGATACAAGGTGTGGAGGTGAAGATTTAATTTCGAACTGATTCATGAAAACGAGAGTCAAATAACTTTGAATGAATAGTAACCAAGAAAAAGCATATAGAGGATGCAGAGGATACCTCCTTCGATCCTCGAAACACGGCGTTTAGACCACCCAAAGATCCAAATCAGCAAAGCCAAGCCCATCATCGAGGTATAATCAAGTAAAGAAATATCGGACACCTCAATTGGTTGGATCGCAGCTGTCAACCCGACAATTGCCAATATATTGAAAATATTCGATCCGACGATATTGCCCATCACGAAATCGGTGTGCTTCCGGATGACTGCAATGATTGTGATCGCGAGTTCCGGCAGGCTCGTTCCGAATGCAACAACAGTCACTGCAATCACAGCATCGCTGACGTTCAGCAATTTCGCTAATTGTATTGAGCCTGTTAAAAATAAACTCCCCCCAAAAATGAGAGCAAAAAGGCCAAGAGCAATTAAAAGGATTTCCAGCCACCAACACGAAAGTTTCAAGTGATGAACCTCTTCTTGTTCCATCGCGATTAACACACTGTTTTTGAGTCCCTGCTTAATCGTGCAGTAAGAATAAAAAATGATGCCGACGAGAAAGGAAAACCCGATTGCGGCTCCGATAAATCGGGTCACAACAAGGACGATGCACAGCGTGACTGAGACGACAATCATGATCGGAATGTCGTACACGAGAAACTGCCGATTGATGGGTATGGGACAAATCATTGCAGCCACTCCCAGGATGAGGGCTGAATTGGCGATGTTAGATCCAATGACGTTGCCCAGGGCTATATCCCCCTTTCCGATTAAACCGGCTTGGAGGCTGACGATCAACTCCGGGGTACCCGAGCCGTAGCCAATGACTGTCAAGCCGATGATCATTGTGGGAATGCCGAGCCTTAAGGCAAAAGAGGCGCCGCCTCGAATGAGCCCTTCGGCTCCTCCCCAAAGAAAAGCCAAGCCAAAAACAAGGTAGAGAATTATCGCAAGCCCGTCACTCATCCGCACGTCCCTTTTTTAAGGGTTATACACGGCAGGCGTCGATGTGTCCAAGGGTAAAACCCCTGATGGTATTGAGACGCGCGGGTGACGAAGGGCGGCTTGCTTAAGCCTATCTCGCCTCCCGATTTTTGAGAAATAGGGCGGTTAATTTCCCCTCCTCTGTTGCTGGATTTCGATCAACCTCAGCCCCTTCTTCGATAAGAGGGCTTCCGCACGGAAAATTAATATTTCCTTTATGTCATTTTTAAAAAAATCGGCTTTAATAAGACCTTATAGATAAATAAATCACTAATATGATTAAAAAAACTATCTTCTTAACAATTTTTCTTGCAATGACCTGTCTTGCCGAGGGAAGGATTTCACCAACAAGCCTCTCCCATATTCAGAAGAGACATTGGTATAACGCCCAATCAGGCAGCTCGCGATTTGACCCCTCAATCAATGAGGCAAAACTCAACCGCCTTTGCCATATTGCCTTAACGAAAGGGTCCGTGCGTCCTTCTAAAAACGGGAATGGAAGATTGTGTTATCGTTATAAATTTAAAAAAGCAATAGGCAAAGCGTCAAATGGTTTTCGAGCCTATACACTCATTGTGATCACTGAAGGCAACGGACAAATTGTCACCGCTTTCCCGACAAAATGAAATTTGAAGACGTCCCCTAATGATCGCGGGTCTGTCACCGATCCTAACGCCCCTTGCTTAAAAGAAGAGGCCGATCTCTCCAAGGGTAAAACCCTGATAGTGTCGAGAGGGGCGGGGTACGAAGGGCGCCTTGCTTGAGCCTATCTCGCCTCCCGATTTTAGAGAAATAGGTAGGGAGCGCCTTACCACGGATAAGGCCGCAATCGGCGGTTTAAGAATTCACCGGGACAGGTTCCGGTTCAAGCTGATCGGTCACGCCGGTCGCCTCGTCATGGTTTTTGAGCGCGAGAGCGGCAAATTCAACGCCGAGCATGCGGACAGCCACAAACCAGCCGATCACAACGAGAAGCAGAATCGACGCAACATACGGGGTGCTTTGCATAAGTGAGGAGCACACCAAAAGAAGGCCTTGATGGATAATGGACCCTCCTGACTTGCCGAATCGGGAAGCGACGCCGTCAATGGCAGCTTTTCCTTTGAGCTTAGTTTCGTGATCCAAGGGAATAAAAGCCATCTCTTTTGTCGAGTCGAAGACAGAGAACTTCGCCGCTTTGCTCAAGCAATTTTGCGCCCCGCCAAACAAAACAGCAACAGCCAGAGGCGTCATCCCAAGAAGGCTCATCGATATTTCGACAAAGCTGTCGCGGAAAAAGAGAAACCCGAAAAAGCCAAAACTTGTCACAAGAATCATAACCGGCGTGATCAACGCTGTTTTTGTCCATCCAAATCGAGCGATAACAGTCCCGACAAAGAAAGAAGCAATTGATGAAATAATCCCCAAAATCACGGTCACATCGCAGAGGTAATTAAAGTAATCTCCCTTCTTAGGATAGAGTTCCTTTAACTGATCTTTCCACACAACCTCGACCAAATTGATCGTCAAATTATACGAGATGACAAGCACTGCAATGCAGATCAGGTACTTCGACTTCGAAAGCATCGTAAAGCTTTCTCTGAGCGATTGTTTCTTCTTAATTTTAAATGTTTTGTTAGGTCTGTGCAAATCTTTGTATTCGGCGGAATTCAAGACATATTGATTCAGCCACCAAAAGGTGCCGATGATCAAAATACCGACTGCAATCACAGCAATCATCACCTCGACAATTGTTTGCTCCCAAGCATCGCTGCCAAATGGAAGGGAGGGGTTGTATTCGAGGTTGGAAAAATAGCGCCCCATAATACCGGCGATCACCGCCGAAAAGCTCGCCACGACACTGAGGAGGCTGTACCAACGCTTGGCATCTTTTACTTTTGTGATTTCGTTAGCAAATCCCCAAAATAAAACGGTCAACACAATACTGGACCAAAGCTCGCACATGACGTAAAAGCCGGTAAATGTCCAGTGGCGGACCATAGCGATAAACCCTCGAGCCCCCAAGGGGAGAACGCTTTCCAGCCCATTGGCGACCGTGACCAGTTCAAGTTGTTCGCGAAAGGGGTAGATCACAAACCCGAAAAGGGCGTAGACCGCAAGAAACCCGGAAAGAACCAGATAATAGACTTTTTCTTGACTGTAGCGATTCGAAAGTTTCGTGAAGATGAAGGCGGATAAGACCGCCATCGGGAGCATCGCCCAAACTTTGATAAACGGAATCACTTCACCGCCCGATGATTTAGCGGTGACAACCATAACATCTTTCAAGTTCTTCAACATGCTGTAATTAAAGCAGGTCAAAAAGAGCATAAAGAGCATCGGCAAAACGACTTTCAGCTCTTGCCGGTAAACGGGCCACAAAATAGACCGGATCGGTCCGAAATCTGAAGAACTCGATGAAGTCATAGATTAAATTCCTCGCCAAAATTGTATCATAAAACCCTTATTATTTTCAACTAATTATTTTATATTCAGTAGTTTATGTTTGCCTCTGAAGAGCGGCTTCAGGTTCAGGAAAGGAGGTTGGCTCTGGATCGTCCGCATTCGCTGTCATAGTCTCAAATTCTTGACCTAAAGAGGAAACGGCTCCCATCCAGAGGCTCACCATAAGAAGGAGAAACCCAGCGACGTAAGGCGCGCTTGCTGCAAGGGAGGAAAACATCACCAAAAGCACTTGATGGATCGCCGACCCTCCCGACTTTCCCATTCGCACACAAACGCCGTCAATCGCGGCCTTTCCCTTAATTTTGCACTCCTGAGTGAGCGGAACAAAGGCCATTTCTTTTGTCGCGTCAAAAATTGTGTATTTCGCTCCCCTGCTCAAACAGTTTTGAGCCGTTCCGAAAAAAACGACCAAAGAAATGAGCGGGATATTGAAGATAAGGCTTTCCGGACCCAAGAATTCTTTCCAGAAAAAGGTACCGAAGAACGCCACGCTTGTCAGAAGCAGGATCAAAGGAGTCATCATCGCCGTTCGTGTCCAGCCGGCAACCCGGATCAGATTTCCGGTCACTCCAAAGGAAGTGAGCGTCGCAAACAGACCGATCACAACCATGACGATATTCATGTAGCGGGTATAGTCGCTTGGATTCGGATACATTTCATAAACCTGGGCCTTCCACAGCACTTCAACTAAGTTAATGACGACATTATAGGTGATGGCGATGATCGCGATACAAATGAGATAGCGGGAATTGAGAAGGTAGCGGAAGTTTTCCTTCATCGACATTTTCCCTTTGACCTCTCCTTTCGACTCCGAAACAGTCTCACCGGTTTCATAATCGAGGATATGGGTGTGCATCCAGCGAAAAATCGCCATTGAGAGAAGCCCGGACATCAAGACGAGAGAGATCAAGATTAAAATTTGTTGATCCCAGGCATTCGACCCAAAAGGGATCCATGAGAAAAAAGTCGTTTTCGTCACTTCTACGGCGACAAGTCCTGCTATGATTCCAGAAACGTTGGTGGCAATGCCCAATATGGCGTAGAACCTTTTGGCCTCCCCTATTTTTGTGATCTGATTCGCAAAGCCCCAGAATAGAAGAAAGAGAACAATGTTTCCCCAAAGTTCAGACATCACGTAAAAAGTAGTGAACGACCAATTCCGAATCATCGCGACAAAGCCCTTGAGGCCGATGGGAAGGGCCGCTTGCAGCCGGTCGGCAAATTGGTGGGGATGGACGAGTTCGCGCATTGGGTAGAGGACAAAGACGAAAAGAGCGAAGTAAGAGAGAAACACCCCCATCATCAGATAAAACACGTGTTCCCGGCTGTATCGATTGGAAAGCCACGTGAACAAAAAGGTGAGGGCGATCGATCCGGGAAACATCACCCAAAGTTTGATAAAGGGGATCACCTCAGCGCCCGACTCTTTCCCCGCAGCCACAACGAGGGTATCTTTCATCGTCCGCAGCATGTTGTAATCAAATGTGATCAAGAAGAGGATGATAAGCATCGGAAGAAGTTTCCGAAGCTCGTGCCGGTGGATGGGCCATAAACACCCCCTCCAACCGGAAAACTCTGATTGTGCCGATTCCGACATTTCCCCCCGAAGGGTGATAAAGTTTTTGTTCTGATTTGAATCCCGTCAGGAACTGGCCCCATTTTAACACGAATACGAATTGGAATCAATAATTTCAATTAAAACCTTTGTTAATCAATTGTTTGCAATAATTTCTTTATTGTCTTCCAAAAGGATCTCAATTCCCGGCAACGTCCCCTTTTCAATCAATTCCAGCGAAGCCCCTCCTCCCGTCGAAATATGACTCATTTGATCGGTCAGGTGAAGAGCTCTCAATGCAGCGACCGAGTCCCCTCCTCCGACGACCGTTACAGCGGAACTTGAGGCGCAAATTTTAGCGAGAGACTCTGTCCCTTTGGCAAATGGAGGCACCTCGAACACTCCGGCAGGGCCGTTCCAAAGGATGGTCTTCGCATCTTTTAGCGTCTTTTCAAAAAGATCGATTGTTTTGGGGCCGATGTCGACTCCCATCCAGCCCGAAGGAATATGATCAGCCACATCAACTGTCCGCCGCTCAGCCTGAGCCTCTACCCGCTCAGCGATCACCTCGTCGATCGGAAGGCCGAGAAAAACGGATTGCTTAGAACACTTTTCAATGATCTCTTGAGCTTTATTCACGCACTCTTTTTCGTAAAGGGAATCGCCGACCTCGATCCCTTTCGCCTTCAAAAAAGTGTGCGCCATAGCCCCGCAAATCAAAAGGCCGTCTACTTTATCGACAAGAGCGAGCAAAACGCCGATTTTAGAACTGATTTTAGCCCCGCCTATAATCGCATAAAACGGGCGCTTCGGCTTTTCCAAAATCCCCTTTAGAGCCTCCACTTCTTTTTCCATCAAAAATCCCGCAGCTGCTTTCCCCGGAAATTCTTTGACCACCTCATAAGTTGAGGCATGCTTTCGGTGCGCCGTCCCAAATGCGTCATTGACATAAAGATCGCCAAAAGAAGCCAGCTTTTGAACAAAAGACGGGTCTGATTGCGGCTTTTTTTCTCCCTCGTAGAATCTCAGGTTCTCAAGTAAGACGACATCTCCGGGTTTCAGAGCAGGCAAGGGATCCTCAATGTTGAGAAAGCTGACAGGTCTTTTGAGTTTTTCTTCAAGACACTCTGCGCACGGTTTAAGAGAGAGCTTTGGATCGCGCCCTTTTGGTCTGCCGAGATGACTCATTAAAACAACTGCCCCGCCATGATCGAGAATGTATTGAATGGACGGAAGAGCAGCTTGTATACGGGAATCATCAACGATCTTTTGATTGTCATCGAGAGGAACGTTAAAATCGACTCTCATCAACACTGTCTTGTGTGCGACGCTTAGATTTTCCAGGGTAGGAAGTGTTGCCATATTGAATCCTTTTCTTTTATGCTTGCGCGTTATAGAAAAAATGTAAAGACGATCTCAATGGAGTCTTCAAAAATGCAGGTTCGAAAAAGGCGCGATTATGACAATGACCCGATTTCAAAAGAAACTCTCAAAGCGGATCCTTTCGAGCAGTTCACCCTTTGGTACGAAGACGCCGTCGAAGAGGGGCTTTTGGAGCCAAATGCAATGGTTTTGGCGACAGCGTCAAAAGACGGGCGCCCCTCATGCCGCACCGTGCTGCTCAAAGAACTCGACGAAGCAGGGCTGATTTTCTACACTGACACCAGGAGCCGCAAGGCGCGCGAACTAGCGGAAAATCCCAGGGCAGCGCTCACCTTTTTGTGGCTTGAATATCCAAGACAAGTGATTGTCGAAGGGACAGTCGAACCTGTCACCCGGAAGAGAACAGAAACGTATTTCGCCTCGAGACCTCGAAAGAGCCAAATCGAAGCGATGGCCTCCCATCAAGGAAAAGTCTTGTCTTGCCGCGAGGAACTTGAAAAGCGGTTTCAGACGCTCGAAAACGAATACGAAGGCAAAGAGATACCGGCCCCCCTAGAGTGGAGCGGCTACAGGCTTGTCCCCACATCTTTTGAATTTTGGAGCGGGCGAAGAAACCGTCGGCACGACCGTTTCCTGTATGCTTTGAAAGGCAAGGAGTGGTCCCTTGTGAGACTGTCGCCATGACGTTCAGACAGGCTCTCGAGCGAGCTTTGCCGCTTTTTTTAAGTCTTTTTTTTCACCGAAAACAATCAAAACGTCTTCACTTTCCATTCTTGTTTGTGGATCGAGGTCGATGATGTTTTCATCGTTGCGGTGAATCACAAGCACGGTGACACCGTGCCTTGGTCTGAGCGCCGAGGCCTCAAGGGTTTGGCCAGCCAGCGGGGATCCCTCTTCGACAATCCAGGCTTGAACAGACACTCTCGGGAGGTGAAGCTCCAAATCGGAAAGACGAAAGATTTGACCTAAAATCCCCCTCCTTGACCGATATTCGGATTCGGAAAGCTCACTGAGCGCTTGATCGACTTGAGCCATTTGAACCTCATACAACATGAGCACTCTGGTGATGGTTTCAGCGGAGGTCACAAACTCGTCGACGATCACATCGTCAGCTCCGGCGCCGATTAAGTCCTCTCTATCGGTGAGAATCTGCGTTCTCACGAGAAGAAAAATGTCGGGATTGGCTCTTTTGGCTGCGCCGGCCACACGCCTTTCTTCTCCTTTATCATTGACAAGGACCGCCATTGCGCGCGCTTTGCGAATCTGCAGATGATCGAGAACGGCGACATGTCCTGCATCCCCGAAGTAGATCGGCTGGCCGGCCAACCGCTGTTCGCGGACAATATCGGGACTCGTCTCTAAAATGACATAACGGATGCCGGCATTTTGACAGGCACGAGCCAAATTTTGGCCTGAGGGTCCGAATCCGGCAATGATCAGGTGATCCTCAAACTGTTCTTCTTGAGCGACCTCCTGGACTCGACCCATTAAAAGCCTTTTGGGAAGAGGAAGGCGATAAAGAAGTTTCGACACGTAAGGAGCGGCTAAACTTAAAAGCGGCGTCAGGAGCATGCTCAGCAAAGACACGGCGATGAAAAATTGATACAGGTAGGGCTCGCCGAGTCCCGCTTTCATGCCAGCTGTCGACAGGACAAAAGAAAACTCTCCCACTTGGGAGAGGGAAAAGCCCACGAGAAGCGAGGTGCGAAGCGGCATGCCGAGCGCCAAAGTCGATCCTGTAGCCACGAACGCCTTCAGGATCAAGACAAGAAAGCAGACAACAACGACAGTCAGTGCATGGGAAGCTAAAAATCCGATCTGCAAAAGCATGCCGATCGAAATAAAAAAAAAGCTTGTGAAGACATCTTGGAACGGGAGAATATTACCGAGCGCTTGGTGCCTGTATTCGGATTCTGAAAGGATGATTCCCGAAAGAAAAGCTCCAAGGGACACCGGAATCCCGACAAGAGAAGCTCCCCAAGTGACAGAAAAACAAATGGTCAAAACAGAGAGTAAAAAGAGCTCTCGGCTCCTTGTCTTGGCGACGACGTTGAGCAAGGGAGTCACAACATAAAGCGTCATCACAAAAGCTAAAGCGATAATGAGGGCGCCAAGACCGATCGCCCAAAGAATCGGCTCAAGTAAAATTTCCCCCTTCCCCGCGAGATAAGGAACCAAAAGCATCATGAGGACGACAACAATATCCTGAAAAATCAAAATCGCCAAAGTGATTCTTCCATGCCTCGAGTTCGCCTCGCCGCGGTCGCTTAAGAGCTTCAGATTAATCGCCGTGCTGCTCAAAGAAATCAAGAAACCGAGAAAAATCGCTTCTGCATAACTTCGCCCCAGATAATAGGCGGTCAAAAATCCCCCCAGGATAGAAAAACCCACCTGTAAAGAGCCGCCGAGAAGAAAGCTTTTCTTCATTGACAAAATTTTCCGAGGCGAAAACTCCATCCCGATGGTGAACAAGAGGATGATCACACCAATTTTTGCGAGCACCTCAACTTGTTCTTGCGCCTGAACGAGGCCGAGGCCGTGAGGTCCCCCCACAATACCGGTGATAATTAAACCGACGATCGTCGGGATTTTAAGGCGGTAGCAAACCAACAGGACGACAATGGCCAGACCGAAGATGATGACAAACTCCCGAAGGAGAGGAATTTCCATAAGTCCAAAGAATACAGAATGTTACGAATGTTTAATGGCGAGTGTTGCACCTTTATATTGATTGAATTATATCGAAGTAAAGGATAAGAAAAAAGTTTTTATGCACATATGAGAGGTCAATATTATGAGTGAATCTAAAGTAGTTGCAAGCAAAGTGAAAACGTATATCAAAGACAAATCGGGCATGAACACCTCGACAAGCGTGTTCGACGCTCTGACCAGAATCGTCGAAAAAGAGATTGATAAAGCCATTGTCAACGCTCAAGCCAATAAGCGCAAGACAGTCATGGATCGAGACTTCATGTAGGCAATCAAAGCCATTCGCCGTTTTGGGGGGCGTTACTTAAGGCCCCCCGCCTTACAGCACGACGACGAATTGAGCCCTTGAATCTTGAAAGAAAAAAGAAAATTTGACAGTCTCTTTGCCATGGATATACGGCTTCAGATCTTAACAGCTCTCACAGATAATTTTATTTATTTGCTTGTTTTTGGCCAAAGCGCACTTGTGATCGATCCTAGCGAGGCAAAGCCGGTGTTGGACGCCTGCGAGAAAGATCATTTGACCCTTAAAGCCATTCTTATTACGCACCACCACGCAGACCACACCGGAGGTATCGAAGAACTGACTCAAGAGGCAGGAGCGAAAGTCATCGGGCCCGACGACAAACGGATCCCGGGCCTGAACCAAGCGCTTTCCGAAGAGGATTCTGTCACTGTCGGCCCTTTCACATTCGAGGTGATCGAAACTCCAGGGCATACAAGCACCCACGTCGTGTACTACGAGCCAAAACAAAGGTGGCTGTTTTCCGGCGATACGCTTTTCTGCGCCGGCTGCGGACGCCTTTTCGAAGGGACGCCGGAGCAGATGCTCGCATCGCTCAACAAGTTAAAACAACTCCCCGACGACACGCTCGTTTACTGCGGTCACGACTACACCGAAAAAAATTGTTCCTTTGCCCATTCACTTGAGCCGGGCAACCAGGAGGTCGAAAGGCGGTGGGAGGAGGCGAAAACAAACAAGCCGACAGTTCCGAGCACGATCGCTTTGGAAAAGACAACAAATCCTTTCATGAGAGCAGACGACGCTCTCTTGAAACAAGCACTCGACATGCCGGGTCAAAACGAACTCGCTGTCTTCAGAGAGGTCAGAGCCATGCGCGACCGCTACTGATTGCCTTTTTTTCATTGTTCGCTCATAATTTCACTCCTTTAGCTAACATGTTCGTGGCAAATATGGACCCCATTCGCGGCTCGCCCCCTCTTTCTCCTCTTTTCTCTCCCGATTCAAGGTGCCTCGGATCATTTCAAGGGAATCGGACGCAATCGCTTTTCGACATACATGAGGCGCAACCCGGCAATGGCCCTTTCAATCATTACCGGCTTCGGCATGCGCTCATCCAAGAGAATGAGCTGCTGCCTGACGGCGGCCTCAACCCAAAAGGGTTTTTCGCGAAAGTAGGGCCTGTCGCAGCATCGGAACGGGCCTTTGAAAATATGCTTAGCCAAACATTCACCATACAGACTCCATCGGGAAAGCGGCCATTTACTCTGAGGCAATTTGTCGCGGCGTATCAAACACTTTTTCCCTATATTGATATCCAATGGATTGGCAGTTCACAGCCGCTCAGGAGTCTTTGGCACTCCCTTTTTTTGAAAGACTTAAAGTGCAGCGACAAACTTAAGGCGTTATTGACTGAGAGCATCGATTATATCATAGACGATTATCCCGATATCGATCTCCGCTTCGCCGCCCCGCCCGAAATGAAGGCCAATACAATTCTTGCCGCACTCGAGAGCATGACCCAAGCCAAACTGCCTCATTTGGAAAAGATGTGCTTCCAACCGGAAGACAAAGTTATGATCCTGCCGATCAAAAAAGGGTCGGGAAACAATTACGACATCGATTTTGTACAGACGGCCAAAGCAGAGCCGCCGTTTCTGACAACATTAGATGCCCCGTATCTGTCAATTTCCGATTACCTCACAAGACGTGACACGCATCCTAGATTTCTGGGAGGTGTCACAGCGGGCGAATATTTCATCCACCGGTGCGCGAAAATTTTTTATGTGCCGGATCGAAAAAACATCAACGCGGGAGCCTTTAAAAAATTGGTGAAGGCCTGGACATACAGCCTGATGACGCCCCAAGACGGCATCGTGAAGACGATTCTGTATGAGTATAACAAGAGAAAAAGCGGCGTTGCACAATTCGAAAATATCTTTCAGCACCTCAAGAGCCACCTACTTCGCGATGCCAAAACAGAGTTAGCCTACTGCCTCAATCTCATCGTTTTGATCCAGGAATTTTATCCTGAAAAGTACAAACAAAGGTATTGGGAGAAATGCTCGTTATTGACTTCGGAAAAACCCCAAAAAGAGCTTCTCGAGCAGATCAAACACTTTATCGAAACCAGAGGGCCCCATCTCGGGTTTTTGATCGCAGCGCTCGAGGCCTCCTCCCTCATGATCGATACTGTCAAAGCGATCTCTAAAAGAACCGAGTCTTCTCAAAGCATCCTGAGAACTTACCCTGCAGCGCAAAACGGCTCTCATTGTCTTGTTCTCCCCTTTAACAAAACAGCAAGCGTCTCTTTTTCCGTTCATCCAGAGCAAACATTTTGCAAACTCCTCGATCTTTTTAAGCACTGGTCGAAAATCCCGGCCGAAGATCAGAAGACGGCCCGGCTTATTGTTCCCATCATGCTTGATTTTATCCGAAAAATCCTTCCTTTTTCTTGGGTTAAGTGGAGCCCTGATGATTGCAAAGGCCACCTGAAGCTCATCTGCGAACCCCAAGCCATCCACCAAATTTTTACAGGCAATGCCATCACTGAAGAACCGATTCTTCATCTGCTTCATCTCTTTTGGACATCGGTTTTTTACTATCTTCATCCAGGCCGCCTAAAAAATGAGCGCGAGATCATCATCTCACTCGCCCCGGCATTGAGCCTTCTTAAAAACCAAAACGATCAAAGGCATCTTCTCGACAAACTCGCAGCCTTGAGTTTTACAGGCCCTCTTTCCAAAATCGTGACCGTTTTACAAGAAGGGACTGCCACACAATTTCCAGACATATTCATGGAAATCATCAAGATTTTAGGAAGCGGAGAGCAAAAAGACCAGGAACTAGGATTTGCCATCTGGAAAGAGTCTCTATCGTCCCCTCACCTTGAAGAAAGAACCCTAAGCAGGAGTTTTTTTTTACTCATTGCCCCTCATTTTACTTACCGCCAAACAGTCTGGACGTCTCGGATTCTCACGGCCTGCGAAGAAAGAAATGTCAATCCTCTCCTGCTGGCCGAACAGTTTCTGAGGTGCGGCTTTTCAAAGCTGGCAAAAAAATTGTTGCCCTGCATAAAAAAAGAGGATGGAAAAAAATACCCTCGCTCGCTTGAAACGATCGCTGAAATCGAGAGCAAGCTCCCGACTGCAATTCGCTTTCAACTGATTACTTCCCTGGTCGAAACCTCGCAATGGTTGCTTGCCAAAGAACATATCAGAAAAATTTCAATGAAATCACTATCGGAAAAAGAGTGTCTGACGCTTCGCCTTGCCGCAAACACTATCTTGCGTTTTCTATCCAAACAGCCATGCGGCGACCTTTTTATTGAAACAATCGGTATTTTTGCGAGCAAAGCACTGATCAATCCGAAGACCGTTAAAGAGTGTGAAACACGGTGGAAGCTCCTCGACAATTTTCGTCACCACAATGGAAAAATAAATAAAATAAAGCCGCTTTTGCATGAAGTGCGGGATCTACTTGCGCAAACAGAGCCTTTAAATAAAAAGGCTCTTCTTTGCGCGGCGACGTTTCTCAACTATTTGATCGACATCGTCCCGGTAAAGACTCAAAGTGAAGTGATCGCGGCCATTCACACATGGAATCAAGCCCAAAAAAGCAAAAGGATCGATCGGCTCATCGACAGATGGTTCCGTCATTCGGTCAATTTGAGAAGAGGTGAAAACATTCATGCCGCCGACTATTTTGTCCAGCGACGAGAGTGGGGTTTTGCCGCCGAAATGTTAACGAACATAGCGTCAAAGGACATCGGCGGCGCTGCCTGCCTCGCAAGACAAGTCATCGAAAATCTCGACTTTCAAGATGAGGGGGACTTAAGAGCGGAGCTTCTGCTTCTCTTTCAGCCTGAGCTGTCCGACGATCAAATCCAACACCATTCAGAGAGCCTTATCTCTTTTGGGGCAAAGAGAGCGTCTCGGCTTAAGCTGCAGCCGCTTCTTACGAGCTGGCTAAGGCGTCTCCAAGTGATCGAGTCCCGTTTGGCTTTACACTTTTTGATTGCCTCTCTTCGCAATGGGGCGACATTCGAAAACCGCTCTTTGTTGTTTTCACTCATTTCCGATCGGTCACTCGATCTCGAAGAGGCCTTTGCCGCTTTTGAGATGATCTCGGCACTTGATCACGATGACAACGAAAAAAAGGCGCAGCAAACAGCCATCAGTCAGCTTGCGCTCCGGCTCAAGGAATGCGACTCTCAGCCACCCCTTGTGATCAAGCTGGTCGATACGTGGCTCAACATAGGACTGCCCCCTCAGCATTGTGAACTTTGGAGCCAGCTTTTTCTCCACGAACTGCGGCTCCGAATCCGAAGAGGAGAGAAAAGACAGCTGATTGATCGACTCAAATGTCTTTACGCTCGTAAAAACGTGTCCTCCCTCGTCGACAACTCTTTGCTTTGTTTTTTTCGGCATCAGAAAGAAGAGTGCGAAAACGGCTCGCTTGTCCACTTTGAAATTTTCGCTGAACTTTGGCAACGATTTGTTTCAGTCAAAAAGGTGCCTCAAGAAGAGGTCGTTTTCTTTCGCGATTTCGCTCTGGATGGCCATGACTATGAAAAAGCTTGGGAGCTGACCAAAGTTGTGGACGCGCTTGTCTTTTTTAAATCGGATGACTGTGATCTTGCTTCACTAAAAAAGGAATGGAAGCGGAGTTTGAAGTGGCAATTACTCATCGAGAAAAGCGTAGGCGCAGACGTTGAACGCCCCTCTCAGCTTTGCTCCGAACTTTTCTATAAAGTGTTTTGCCGCGATATTGTCGATGTCCGCTCAAGTATCAGTCAAAAAAATCTCATCTCAAAAATCGTGCGGTGGGCGCAAATCCCCGAGGAACTTGTCTTTCCACTCGATGAAACAGACACCCCCCTTGAAAAAACCCGCCATCGCTTAAGGGCCACTCAACTCACTCTTATGGATCGCATCGTACAGGGTCTTTCTAAGTTGGCGATGAACACGTCTCCCATCACCTTAAGTGATGATGAACTGGAACGAATCCAATTGGCAGCGGCGGTCCTTTGGATCCTATCCTATCGGAGGTCGAGCGGTCACCCTTCCTTTGAAGTGTGTTCGTATTTTTGCGATGTCTGGGTGAATAAAAACCGCAAATTGATCGAAGCGAAACTGAGTCAGCTGCCTTCCTTCCCGTCTTATCAGCTAGCGTTACAAGCATCGCGAAAAAATTACAGAGCCCATTTTCTATTAGAACTGGCCTATTACGTTTTAGGAAGGATAGAAAAGCTGAACGGCAGTCCTTACTCAACCGCCCTGGCTCTTTTCTTGCTTGCCGTCGCTCTTCAATGGACGCGCTATGAATTATCCTCTTCGGAATCGAGTTAGGGGACGTATTCAAATTAAGTCATTCGAAATTTGAAGACGTCCCCTAAAACGGTCACATGAACATCAGTTGACAAATGAGTAGGGCAGGCCCTAATGTGTGGGCCATGAAACGATCCCTCTACGAGGCGCTGTCACACGAAATACCACTCCAAGTTCTTGGAGTATTGAATCCTTTTATGGCGTTGATGGCAGAAGATCTCGGCTACCGCGCGCTCTACCTATCGGGGGCGGGCGTCTCCAATATCTCCTACGGCCTTCCGGACTTAGGTGTGACAAGCCTTGAAAATGTCCTCGAAGACGCCTCCCGCATCACACAAAGGACCGATCTGCCGCTTCTTGTCGATATCGATACCGGCTTTGGTCACGAGCTCAACATCAAAAGAACCATCGAAGCGATGGAGCAGGCGGGAGTGGCCGCTGTGCATATCGAAGACCAGCATTTGCACAAGCGGTGCGGGCACCGGCCGGGCAAGACGCTGGTGTCTCAAGAGCAGATGTGCCGCCGGATCGAAGCTGCCGTCCAAGCGAGGCAGAATCCCGACTTTATCATCATGGCCAGAACCGACGCCCTTGCCGTCGAGGGAATCGAACCCGCCCTTGAACGCGCCGCTGCCTATGTGGAGGCCGGGGCCGACATGTTGTTCCCGGAAGCCATTGAAGACCCGAATGACTACCGCCGTTTCAAAGGAATCGGCGTCCCTATCCTCGCCAATCTGACAGAGTTTGGGAAAACACCGATCCTTACGTGTGAGGACCTCAAAGAATATGAAATTGATTTAGCCCTTTATCCCTTGACGATCTCCCGAGTCATGAACAAGGCCGCCTGCGGTGCAATGAAAGAGCTCCGCAACGAAGGGACTCAAGGGGATCTTTTAGACAAGATGATGACGCGCGATGAACTCTATCGCCTCATCGACTATGAAAAACAAGAACTTAAGAGTCAACTGTAGAGGACACATATGGGCACTTCCACAAAATCGGGCGGTCTGGCGGGCGTTATCGCGGGCGACTCGTCAATTTGCCTTTGCGGGGCAGAAGAGGAAAGCCTTCTTTACCGAGGCTATCGCATAGAAGATCTTGCAAAGCACAGCTCTTTCGAAGAGGTGGCTTGGCTGCTTCTGCGAGGCTCTCTTCCCAGCCGGGAAGAGCTGCAAATGTATCGTCAAGAGCTGAAAGATCTCCGCTATCTGCCTACCGGCTTAAAGCGCGTCTTAGAGCAGGTGCCTGCCGACGCGGATATGATGGATGTGCTCCGCACAGGAGGCTCGGTTTTAGGAAATCTCGAACCTGAAAAAGAAGGGCTCCCGAAATTCGCCATTGCCGATCGTCTTATTGCCATTTTTCCTTCTATTCTCCTCTACTGGTACAAATATCATACTCAAGGGGATCAAATAAATGTCGACACCGACGACGACACTCTAGCGGGTCATTTTTTGCATCTCCTTTTGGGAAAAAGACCCGACGAAGAGCATCGCCGCTGCCTCGACGTCTCTTTGATTCTTTATGCCGAACATGAGTTCAACGCCTCAACATTTACTGTCCGCACCATAGCCAGCACACTCTCAGACTTTTACTCGGCGATCATCGGTGGTATCGGCGCTCTGAGAGGCTCGCTTCATGGCGGAGCCAATGAGCGAGCTTTTGAGCTGATTTCCTCATACAACAGCCCCGCACATGCCGAGAAGGACATTTTGAAAAAACTTGAGGACAAAGACCTGATCATGGGCTTTGGCCATAGAGTCTATACAACCAAAGATCCCCGCTCTCCCATTATCAAAGAGTGGGCGCAAAAACTGGGACGAAAAGTTGGCGACCAACATATCGTTCCCATTGCCGAGACAATTGAAGAGGTGATGTGGAAGGAGAAAACACTCTTCCCCAATCTCGATTTCTACAGCGCCGCCGCCTATCACTTCTGCGGGATTCCAACGCCTATGTTCACCCCGCTTTTTGTGATGTCGCGCGTGACCGGCTGGTCGGCCCACCTTCTTGAGCAAAGGGAAAACAACAAGCTTATCCGCCCCCTATCCCACTATACAGGCCCCGAGCCAATAACTTGGGAGCGAAAATAACGTTGGACGAAATCCTGCACGAAATCAGCCGCTACGTCGTCGAGAAAAAAATTGAGAGCGAAGAAGCTTTTGAGACTGCGCGGCTTGCTCTGATCGACAGTCTGGGCTGCGCGCTGCTGGCTCTGCAGTTTCCGGAGTGTACCAAACTCCTCGGCCCTCTCCTTCCCGGGACAGTGGTTCCCTTCGGCTGCCGCGTTCCCGGAACGCAATTTGTTCTCGATCCCGTTCGGGGGGCGTTCAATATCGGAACCATGATCCGCTGGCTCGATTTCAACGATACTTGGCTCGCAGCAGAGTGGGGCCACCCCTCCGACAACATCGGCGGACTGCTCGCTGTTGCCGACCACTTGAGTCAACACGCTCTCGCTGACGGCAGGCGCTCCCTGACAGTCCGCGATCTTTTAGAGGCGATGATCAAAGCGTACGAAATCCAAGGGGTGCTTGCCCTTTCCAACAGCTTCAATCGGATCGGGTTTGACCATGTGATCTTAGTCAAAGCGGCGACCGCTGCTGTTGCGGCGCGCCTCTTCGGGGAAAACGCCGAGCTGATCGCCAGCACCCTTTCCCATGCCTTCATTGATACCGGCCCGCTACGCACCTATCGCCACGCACCCAACACCGGCTCGCGAAAATCATGGGCGGCCGGCGACGCAACGCGGCGCGGCGTTGAGCTCGCTATGATCACCCGCCTTGGAGAAATGGGGTACCCAAAAGCGCTCACTGCAAAACGCTGGGGATTTAATGACTGTATGCTCCCTTTAGACCTCTCACACCCTTTAGGCAGCACCGTGATGGAAAATATTCTGTTTAAAGTCTCTTTTCCCGCAGAATTTCACGCGCAAACCGCAGTGGAGTGCGCCTTCGCCCTCCATCCTAAGGTGATCCACAGGCTTGACCAAATTGAGCGCATTCAAATTGAAACCCATGAGTCGGCCCTCCGTATCATCGACAAAAAGGGGCCGCTAAGCAATCCCGCCGATCGCGACCACTGCCTCCAATATATGGTCGCTGTCGCCCTTTTAAAGGGGAGCTTGAATGCGAGCGACTATGAAGAGGCAGCCGCGCAAGACATGAGAATTGACACACTGAGAAAAAAAATGGATGTCCGCGAAGAGCCTCGCTATTCTAAGGACTATCTCGACCCCGAAAAGCGCTCCATCGCCAACGCAATCCAGATCAGCTTTAAAGATGGCTCAAGAACTGATCGGATCGAAGTGGAAGTCCCCCTCGGCCACAGGCGCCGCCGCGCCGAGGCCAAGCCTCTCATTTTCGAAAAAGCCAAGAAAAATTTTGCGGCCCATCTCCCAAAACCAAGAGCCGAGGCTCTTTACAAGATCATGGATCCCCTCCCTCAGATTGACACTCTCCCCGTCAAAGATTTTGTCGATTTATTCATCTAAAAATAACAAAAAATCTTAGTTTTTATTAAATTTACTTAATTATTAATTTTAATTATTTGTTGATATAATAAAAATAAAAGATTTATCATGAATCCTTTGTTTAAAAATAAAATCATCAATGAAGCCGTTGTTCAGTTAGACAACTCCCGTTCCCAACGTGAGAGGGGCGATCGCTCAGGCGATGCGTCTAAAATACACAATGTTCAAAAAGCGCAGCTTAACGAACTGCAGGAAACGTTGTCCAAAAGGCTTGAAAACTCGTTAGGAGACAGACCTCTTTTTAATCGTAAAAGAACCCCCGACCCTCGCAAAATCGCAAGCGATCGTGTCCGTGATGCCCTGGAAAAGACCGAAACGCTCAAAAGCCAAATTTTGGAAGGAAAAGAAGCCGACCCCATCTTTACCCGGCCTGAAAATTCCACCATCTACGACTTTCTCGAAACGTCCAGCTTCCCTGAAGGCAATGCCTACACATTTCAACAAAAAATCATGACAGACGATGAATACGAGTCGCTGAATGTGCAGCTTTTTCCTGCCGTTGTTTTCGACACAGACAGACTGAGAGACTTTCAAAGAGCCTCCAAGGATTCATGGAACGTCTTGCATGCGCTCGGATACGCGATCGATTTTAACGCCCGCACTGTGACAGTGCCTGATGGAGATCTTCTCAATGCAAGGGTGGAGACCCTCAAGGAGGTGTATCCGGAGCTGGCTTCTTTCCAAGCCGCTCAAACAAGCGGAGTCGCCTCCGACGAACAGTTTCTCGACCTTTTTAACGAGGGAAAAACCATCCTCTCTGAAGATACCGAGTTTCTTCACGACCACCTTAGCCATTTGATTCCGGAGCTTTTGATGAGAGCAAAAGGTCACTATGCCCCAGTTAGAAAGACCATTGCTGCCACAGTCAATCCCATTCGAGGGTTTATCAAAAGAACCAAAGCCGCGCTTGAAAAAAGCGCTGTTGGCAAAGATGAGAAAGCAAACATTCAGCTCGAAATGGCTCAACTCCTTTCCATTTGCACGATGTGGGTCGATAATGTCTCCTCAGATCTCTTTCATCCGCAAAAAGGTTTTGACCACCACGCGAATCTGTTTAACTTTATTCAGTTACTAGATAGCGATATTGACCAATCTACCGTGTGTTTCGAGACGCTCCTCGTGAAAACGTTTAACGATCACTATCCCGACGACCCAATAACGAGCCAGAGCGCCTCCACCTATTTTGCCCTCGCCGCGATCGTTGTTTTTCCCAATGTCGTCAAATCAGGGCATAAAAAGCTGGGCGCTAAGATGTTCAACCTGCTGGAGCAAAGCCTGCCCCGAATCGAGCTCCAGCAGCGAAAAGATGGTATCCTGACTTTTAAAAGAGACTCGGCCCCTCCCTTGAATATTGAAGATCATCCTTTGGAGATCATTCGACTCATAAAAGACACCCTATCGCCTTCTTCTCAAGAAGGCGCGTCCGCGTATTAAGAATCCGAATGTTTCGATTTGACGCTGTTTTTTATATGTAAGTCACACACTCAGAATAATTTAAAAAAAACTATAATTAACTAATTTATAAAACAAATTTATAATAAATTTTAAATGTTATGTTATAATCTTAGTAAAGGATTTATATGCAACCCATATCTGATAATAATCTTTTTCAAAACATCCAATATTCACTGGAAACAATACAGTCCGCACTCGAAAATATTGAAACCTCAGAGAGTCCGTCAAAAATCGTTTATGTTCAGCAATGGAAACTGAAAGAACTCAGCAAAACGCTGGCAAAAAAACGCAAGAAAGCCTTCTCTGAAAATCGCCAAAAAACTGTTGATTGGATCGATACGATCGGCGCTCAGGTCTCTCAAACGATGCGCAAGGCCGAAGCCTTGCGAAGCCATATTCTCAAAGAGGGCCCAGCATTTACCCTCCCCGAATATTCCAAGGTTTACGATTTTATCGAAGCGCATCAATACCCTGAAGGAAATGCTTACACCTTTCGGGAAAAGGACTTGACCCGCAAGGAATATCGATCGATCGCAATAGAGCTTTTTCCTGCTACTGTTTTCAATTTCAGGAGGCTGGACCCCATAAAAGAACATTTTTCCGAATCATGGGATGTCCTCAAAAAGCTCGGATACGACATCGACTTTGAAAGGAAACTCGTGACGGTGCCGGACGGCCGGCTTCTCAATGCCAAAGCCCAAAGCCTGAAGGCTGCTTATCCCGGATTGTCCTCTTTCAAAGCCGTCGAAATGACCGGCATTGCCTCCGATGAAGCTTTTCTCGATCTCTACGACGACGGCAAGAATATCTTGTCGGAAGACGTTGAGTTTCTTCATGATCACCTCGCCCATTTGGTGCCTGAGCTTTTGATGAGAATTCAGGGAAATTATTCTTCGGTCAGGGAGACAATCGGCCGCACGATCAATCCGATTCGCAGTTTTATCGAGAAAACGAAAACCGAACTCGCCCGTGATGCGGCCAGTGAAGATAAAAAAACAAACCTTGAATTAGAGCTGAAGCAGCTCCTTTCGATTTGTACGATGTGGGTCGATAATGTCTCCTCCGATGTCTTCAATCCTCAAGACAGCCTTAACCATGACATGAACCTTTTTAATTTTATTCAGGCCCTCGACAGCGGCATCGGACTTTCGAAGATTCGCTCGGAAACGCTTCTTGTCAGGACATTTAATGAGCAGTATCCCGACCATCCATTGTCCAAAGAAATCACCTCTCATAATTTTGCCCTGGCAACCGTTATTCTTTACCCTGAAGCCGTCGAATCGGGACAGGAGGAATTGAGCAAAAAAATGCTGGAGCTTCTCAGGCAGAATCTAACAAATGTTGATATCAAGGTAGAGAAGGATAATAGTTTAAGCTTTCAAAAAGGATCCAATCCCCCCTTGAATATCGAAGACCACCCCTTGGAGATCATTCAACTCATAAATGAGAACATATCCCCTTCGTCTTAAGAACGCTCGTTGACGTATTGAAAATTCAAATTAATAAAATAAATTTATAATAATATGTTATAATTATAAGAAAGGTTATATATATATGCAACCTACATCTGATAATAATGTTTTTCAAAATATACACAATTCATTGGAAAATATACAGTCCGAACTCGAAAATATTGAAACCTCTAAGAATCCGTCAAAAATTGTTTATGTTCAACAATGGAAACTGAAAGAACTCATCAAAACGCTCGACCGAGAACGCACAAAAGCCTTCTCTGAAAAAAGCGAAAAAAATGTCGATTTGATCGAAACGATCGGCGATCAAGTCTTTCAAACGATGCGAAAAGCCGAAGTCTTGCGAAGCCATATTCTCAAAGGGGGCCCAATATTCACCCTTCCCGAGCATTCGACGGTTTACGATTTTATCGAAGCGCATCAGTACCCTGAAGGTAATGCCTACACCTTTCGGGAAAAAGACATGACCCACGAAGAGTATCTATCGATCTCGATAGAGCTTTTTCCGGCTGTTGTTTTCAATTTAGAAAGGCTGGACTCCATGAAAGAACGTTTTCCCGAATTATGGAATGTCCTCAAAGAGCTCGGATACGACATCGACTTTGAAAGGAAACTCGTGACGGTGCCGGACGGCCCGCTTCTCAATGCCAAAGCCCAAAGCCTGAAGGCTGAGTATCCTGGATTGTCCTCTTTCGAAGCCGTCGAAATGGTCGGCATTGCCTCCGATGACGCCTTTCTCGATCTCTACGACGACGGCAAGAATATCTTGTCGGAAGATGTTGAGTTTCTTCATGATCACCTCGCCCATTTGGTGCCGGAGCTTTTGATGAGAGTTCAGGGAAATTATTCTTCGGTTAGGGAGACCATTGGTCGCACGATCAACCCGATTCGAAGTTTTATCAAGACAACCCAAACCGAACTCGCTCGTGATGCGCGCAGTGTTGATAAAAAAACAAACCTTGAATTAGAGCTGAAGCAGCTTCTTTCGATTTGTACGATGTGGGTCGATAATGTCTCCCCCGATGTCCTTAATCCTCAAGACAGTCTTAACCATGACGTCAACATTTTTAATTTTATTCAAATCCTCGACAGTGGCATCGGACTTACGAAGATGCACGGGGAAACGCTTCTTGTCAGAACGTTTGATGAGCAGTATCCCGACCATCCATTGTCCAAAGAAATCACCTCTCATTTCTTTGCCCTGGCCACCGTCATTCTTTACCCTGAAGTCGTCGAATCGGGGCAGCAGGAGTTGAGCAAAAAAATGCTTGAGCTTCTCAGACGGAATCTAACAAATGTTGATATCAAGCTAGAGAAAGGCAACATCTTAAGCTTCCAAAAAGGGTCCAACCCTCCCATTAATGCCATCGATCATCCCTTGGAGGTAATTGCACTCCTTAAAGAAGAGATCACCTTCATTCAAGCTTCATGAGCCGCCTATCAGAGTCAAAAGGCTGGTCAATTCACTGGACTTCAGAAAAACCATGACTTATGATACCGCTTTAAGCCATGGGTTTTATGAAGTCCGTTCTTTACGCCTCACTTATTTTCCTCTCCGCATCGCTGTGCGGCGTCCCCAAGCCTGTTATCAATCTTCAGCCATACGATTTCTTGCGGGGGGAATCATTGAAAGCGTGCGTCCCCCGCTGCCCCCTTGCCAATGACGCCATCGAGATCCAAAGCATCAACAATCATCAACGCTTCCAAGACTGGACCCATGCCGAGCACTATGAAGCCTATGACATGATCCAGAGGGTTCGTTCGTGCTGGAGCCGATGCGGCGCTGCCGATTCCTACCTTGTCTACGGCCGCACATCTCCCAACTTGCGCTCGGAGACGTTCCACTGGCAAGTGGTCCCCTATTCTGAAAAAGGATGGCCGGCTCTGAAGCAAATCAGCGTGGTTTGGAACGCGTCATTTGGCGTGGATCCTTTAGCAGAAAAGGAGCGAATCGCGGCAGCAGAGGCGCTGAAAGCGCCTATGGCGACGTTATCATCCCCATACCGCATTGAGCGTGCCTTTGAAAAAAGCGACGATCCTTTTTGCGATCCCGTAGTGTTAAAAAAGCAAGGGATCTATGAGGGCAGAGAAATGATGGTGCTCTATAACTACGCCCCGGTTCGCCTCGTCGATGACAGCCCCCATTTTCTGATCATTCCCAAAAAACATAAGCCCACTTTCAGTGAACTATCGTCATCGGAGTATCAAGAGGCGATGGTTTTGGCCCAAAAAATTGGGGATTACTTCAGAAAAAAGCACCCGCAAAGCACGCTCCATCTCTTTCATAAATCGGGAGAAATGGCGGGGCAGACAGTTCCCCATTGGCATATGCATGTCATCGTTGTGGAGGAGGACTTTTATCTCCCCTCGTTTGAATTCCCCTGTATCAAAACGCCCACTGCATGCACGAGCCCCACATCCCCTTTTCGATTCCTCGGCCAAAAATTTGGACGACTTTGCCAGAGCTGCCAAAACTTTGTTTATATGATGCTGCCCCATCGAAAGCTGACCGATGAAACTCTCGCTGAAAGGGTTGAATTTTATAAAAAAGAGATGGCATTTTAACGAAAGATGAATGACAAAAAAGTTATCAACCTAAAAGAAGGAATTCATCATGACTGCACAAGCCTCTCACATTGAAGAACTTTTAGGAGGAGATGCCGAAGATCTTCTCACTTACACCTGTACGGCTGTTCCCAAAGACACGCTCACTCTTCCGAGCGTGTCGTGGGTCGATCAGGTGACGGCGAACAGCGACCGTAACAATCGCGTCCTCAGGAGTTTGCAGAGCCTCTTTGGCCACGGTCGCCTCAGCGGAACCGGCTATCTTTCCCTTCTCCCTGTCGACCAAGGGGTTGAGCACTCGGCAGGAGCCTCCTTTGCTCCCAACCCGCTCTATTTCGACCCCGAAAATATCGTGCGTTTTGCGATCGAAGCCGGCTGCAACGGCGTCGCCTCGACACTAGGCATTTTGGGAATCGTCGCGCGCAAGTATGCGCACAAAATCCCCTTCATCGTCAAAATCAACCACAACGAACTGCTCACCTACCCCAACCACTACGACCAAACCCTCTACGGCAGCGTGAAACAGGCTTTCGACATGGGTGCTGTCGGTGTCGGCGCGACGATCTACTTCGGTTCAAAAGAAAGCGACCGGCAGATCCAAGAGGTCTCGGAAGCCTTTGAGCTCGCACATGACCTTGGGATGTGCACGATTCTTTGGTGCTACCTCCGCAATCCCGATTTTAAAATCGAAGGGGTCGACTATCACAGCAGCGCCGACCTCACCGGGCAAGCGAATTACCTCGGCGCCACCATCCAAGCCGATATCATCAAGCAAAAGCTGCCGACGGTCAATGGAGGCTACGCCGCTGTCAATAAACATCATAAAGGCTACGGCAAATATAGCGATTTGATGTATGATAAGCTATGCACTGATCACCCTATTGATCTTTGCCGCTATCAGGTCCTCAATAATTTTGCAGGAAAAGCCGGCCTCATCAATTCCGGGGGCTCTTCCGGAAAAAATGACAAAGCGGATGCCGTACGAACAGCCATTATCAATAAAAGGGCTGGAGGCATGGGACTGATCAGCGGGCGAAAAACCTTTCAAAAGCCTATGGAGGAAGGGATCAAGCTATTTCATGCCATACAGGATGTCTACTTGAACCCCGAGATCACGATCGCTTAAAGAAAAGAGGCCCTTTTGATCACGACACATTCATTACCTCCTTCTCATCGCCTTATTGAAATCGAAGGGAAGGAGATCATTCTTATCGGAACCGCCCACCTCTCTCATGCCAGCGTCGAAGAGGTGCGCTCCACCATAGATGCCGTCCAACCCGAAGCTGTCTGTGTCGAACTCTGCCCCTCTCGCTTTAAAGCGCTGACTGAAAAGGAGGGCTGGAGAAATATGGACATTTTTCAAGTCATCCGTAAGGGCAAGGCACTCTTTCTCCTCGCACAGTTGATCATGTCCTCATTTTACCAAAGGATCGGCGATCAACTTGGCATCCAGCCGGGCGCTGAAATGGTCGCCGCGATTGAATCGGCAAAAGCCTGCCAAGCGGAAATCGTCGTCATTGACCGAGCCATTGAAACGACGCTGAAACGCATCTGGCGGGGATTGACATTCGGGCAAAAATTTAAAATGATGTTCCAAATCACAAAAGGACTCTTCGAAGTAGACGACGTCGACGAGGAAATGATTGAGGAGCTGAAAAATTCGGCGCAGCTTGAAGATGTCATGGAACTTTTTGCCAAGTCCTTTCCCGGCGTCAAAGCGCGCTTGATTGACGAACGCGATGTCTACCTCGCGCAAAAAATCCGCCACACGCCAGCCAAAAAGATAGTGGCGGTCGTTGGAGCTGGACATGTCGAAGGCATTTTAAAAGAGATACAAAAAGAGACGCCGCTTGAGCCTTTAGAAGAGATTCCCCCCCCTTCATCGGCCGGCAAACTGCTCAAGTGGTCGATACCTCTTCTCTTTATCTCCTACCCGATCTTAAGCTTCATGCAAGGCGTTCCGCAAGAATCCTACGATTCAATATCGGTTTGGTTCATGTCCCATTGGATTTTGGCTGGAGCAGGGACAGCGCTTGCCTTCGGGCATCCTCTCGCGATTTTTGTCGGCGCGTTTGCTTCCCCCCTCACCAGCTTAAATCCCATACTCGCTGCCGGATGGTTTGCAGGCCTTGCGCAAGCATGGGTCAAAAAACCGACCGTGGCCGATTTGGAGTCTCTCCCCCAGGCGATCAAAACAGTCCCGGGATTTTGGAAAAACCCGGCAACGAGAATCCTTCTCGTTGTGATGCTGGCCAACATCGGAAGTATGCTCGGCACCTTTGTCTCCAGCGCCTGGATCATCTCCCGCTTTGTCTAGCACTTCATCCGCTTAATTTTGAGTCACGATCAGGGGTATAAGTCAAAAGAAATGCTGCGATGAGGATGCGGATCTGTTTATCGACAGCTTGAGAGCGGCGGCCGCTCGGACTCTCTTCTTCTGCAGCGATCACAATTTTATGAGGCAGCGAGGCCACCTCAGAAGCGAGTGAGACCTCTTTGGGGACAAAACAGTCACAACGCTGGTCCTCGCCGTGTTGGATCACGATCTGCGTGATGCCAAGCTCGCTCAGCTTTTTGGCAGCCGCGACGCCGTCGAGTTCGTGTCCCAGCCATTTGCAGGGAGCTTTCACAAGAGGACCGCATGCACTTCCGATCACATCAGTCAAACGAGAGTAGGCACACTCTGAAATCACCAAATAACGTGTCGAGAGGGAGGAGGGAAAATTGTGCTGCAAAACCGCTTCCGCCACCGCGCCGCCGCCGTGGTAGATGCCATGGAGTATGATATGGGTCGCTTTTTTATCTTTTTCAAGAAATTGCATGCCTGCCTCAATGCCGGCTCCCATTTGAAAACGAGTGGGCGTGCCGCTGCTCTCTCCAACCGTTGGACCGCTGACAATGAGCGCATTCGTCCAGAAGTCGATATCCTGTTTCACAAATAAACGGCGGTTTTCCTCAAAAAACACTGTGGCGGCAAAATCATGAACGGTCCAAACGTTTTCGGGAAAATCTGTTTGCGTCACAAGAAAAGCCGAGTAGCAGGCGCCCGACTTTTCAAGGGTCATTCTCTCGACGTTGTACCCCTTCTCATGCATCTGATAGACAAAACGGTTTTGATAGACACACACTCTTCTCTGAAAACATGTGGAAAAAGAATTCCGGGCCATCGGATAGATCAAACAGCCCGTTGCCACTTCGAGCGCTTTCTTCGCCGTCAGCAGCGCCGGAATAAGAGACGCATAGGCGAGCCACCCCACCGGTCCTGAACTGAAAGAATAAATCGCATAAAGACATGAAAATGGACACACTGCCGCCAGAAGACGCCGCGACGTCCGAATCGCTTTTTCTTTAAACGTCGTCTCCGCTTCAAAAGGGGGCAGGCTCCCCAGCTGAATGGAGATACTCGATTCTGCGGCATGATTCACACCGGCTGGTCGTCTCCTTCAGACAAAAACTCGGCAATCTGACGATTGAGCTGATTTTTAACATTTTCAGGGAGTGCGGCTGTATGAAAAACTTGTGAGGAAACCAAAAGCGAGACCGTTTCAGATTCTTCAACTGCGGCAGCGAGACTCGCGATGTCCGGAATGGCGCCATCGGTATCGTCACCTTCCGGATAATAGTTGAAGTGATTAATCACAATATGCCGGATCTTAAGCCGGCTCAGCTTTTCAACCGCCTTCACTCCATCGAGCTGCTGACCGCTTGCTCGAAAAAGAGCGTCAGCCCAAGGGCCGTACCTCTCTTTCACGATTTCGGAAACCCGGCTAAATGTGCGGTCGAAAATCACGAGATACTCGACATCGGATCTGATAAAATGGTGCTGCAAAATCCCTTCCGCCATCATCCCTCCCCCGAGAGAAAAGCCATGCAGGATGATGTGGCGCGCTTTTTTTTCTTTTTCAAGATATTGCATGCCCGCCTCAAATCCGGCTCCGAATTGATAGCGAGTGGGAGCACCACTGCTCTCTCCGACTGAAGGACCATTGATCATCAACGTGTTCACTTTCAGACATCGGTTCCTGTTGGCGATTCGTTCCATTGGCCCCTCCATGAACATGGCGGCGCCGAGCGCTTCGATTGCCCAGTCCCGGCTGCGGGCTTCGGGATGGGTGATCACAAACGCTGCATACGATATGCCCGATTTCTGCAGGGTCAAAGGAGAGACGTCAAAACCTTGCGCTCTTAATTGTTTGACATGTTTGCTTCGAATGACGTTAAGCCTCATTCGAAAAGAATGCGACATGGAGTGCTGGGCGGCCGGGTAGGACATATATCCAAATAGCACCTCAAGCCCTTTTCGGGCTGTCAAAAAAGCGGGAACAGCCGTCAGATAGGTCCACCAGCTGACAGGAAATAAGAGGGCCGATACAGCCGCACAAGGAGTTGAAATGGTGAGGAGATTGTAGGCGACATGGGCGATTTTTTCATAGGCCGTTGGTTGAGCGAGAAAAGGGGCGCATTCGTTTCGATTTAAAATTGACTGACTGTTTGAGATTTGCATAAGACAACTCCTTTCAAACGGCCGATGATACATCGATATGACGTTAAGTCTCAAGAAGACAATGTTGAAAGCAGCGACAGAGCGCTTCCGCGATAGGAGCCTCCGAAAAGCAGGTAATGATTCAAAACGTGATAGAGTTGATAAAGCTGGCTTCTCTCTTCAAACCCCGCCTGCTTAGGCAGCCGCTCATGGTACGCGTCAAAAAAGTGGGAGGAGAACCCTCCAAATAGAGACATCATAGACAAATCAGCTTCGTGATGGCCATAATAACACGCGGGGTCGTAGATCACAGGCGTTCCGTCTGTTAGGGCGGCTGTGTTTCCCGACCAAAGATCGCCATGAAGAAGCGAGGGCCAAACATCGATTCCTTCAAAAAAAGTGTCGAGTTTTTCTAAAAGGCGCTCTCCGGCCTCCTTGATCTTTGTGTCGCCATATTTTTTTTCAATCGCCTTCAATTGGAACCCGAGCCGATGATCTTTCAAAAATGAGACCCAATGGTGACTCCAGGTATTGATCTGAGGGGTGAGGCCGATGGTATTATCAAAGTCAAGGCCAAACCGATCCGATCCTCGCGCCCCGTGCAGAGCCGCGAGCTGGCGCCCCAACACCTCCTGGCTGCTCGCTGTGTGTGGATGAAGGGGAAGATGCTCCATAATCAAAAACGCTTTATTGCCTGAAACTCCTGTTAGTTCCACTCTCGGCACGCGGACAGTATGGGTTTCAGCAATGATCTGAAGCCCTCTAGCCTCCGCTTCCAGCATCTTGAGCCGCTGGTTCAGGGCGTATTTCACAAAAAAACGCCCCTTCTCTGTTTTGACGATTTGAAATGCGTTCAGCTCGCTGCTCCCCTCTCTTTCGATTGAAATCGACGAGCAGTTGAGCCTTTTCCTGAAAATCTCGATGAATGAATGAGCGATAACCTCTTTTCCTTTTGGCCAAGCATTTTGATGAAACGTAAGACGTCAACCAATTTTTCTCAAGAACAAAAAAAAGGAGTCCCCAAGCTCTTTTTGACACAATCGCGGTTTGCTAAAAAACACGGTTAGAGTTTAATGAGGGTTCATGTTTGATGCGCTGTCTCGACCCCTCTATTTTCCCAAAGGAAATTCTTCCCACAAGGAGTCGCACAGAATCAAATTTCAAAGAAAAGGCGACAGGGCCGCAAGCCAACTCTCGCTCGCTGAATTCGAAGACATCTCCGACATGACGTATGTTTCTGAGCTCGCTTTCCGCAGCAAAGGGAGCTACGAAAGAGTGCGGCGCCTCACCTTAAAAGCTGTTGAGACACAAAAGATCAGTCAAAGAGCGCTTTGGCTTGGCGACCATTTTGGCGATCTTCTCGATGCGGGATATGTTCACGACGTTGCCGTAAGGTGGGTCGATCGTCATATGGAGTATGGCCTTTTTACCGAAACTCCCGTCCACAAACACGCCTTTATTGGAGAATACACAGGGTTGATCAGGCCCTGTACGCTCTTCACCGGCGAGGTGAACGAATACTGTTTCCGCTACCCTCTTTATTCTCCTTTACTTGTCGTTTATACAATCGATGCTAAAATGTGGGGGAACGAGATCAGCTTTATGAATCACAGCAATCATCCCAACTGCGAGGCGGCTGTCGCTTTCCACGGCGACCTTTTTCATATGTGTTTGAGGGCCCTTCGCAACATTGACAAAGGAGAACAGCTGCTTTTCGACTACGGAAACGAAAAATGGAGCCAATCATGATTGAAGCGGCAAGAGAAGCAGCAATCGCTGCCGGCGAGGTTCTCAAAACACACTGGGGCCGCCTTGAAAACATACAAATCAAAAGTGTCGAGGGGGACCTGGTCACCGAGGCGGATAAAAATTCTGAAAGCGCCATCATCACAATTTTGCGCCGCCACTTTCCGCAGCACGAAATCTTATCCGAAGAATCGGGCATGCATAGAGCTAAAAACCAGGAGTATCTCTGGGTCATCGACCCTCTAGACGGCACCACAAATTACACCCATCAGTTTCCGATGGTCTCCGTCTCGATTGCTCTTTACATCAAAGGCTTACCCGCTATCGGAATCGTTTACAATCCCATCACCGGGGAGTATTTCGAAGCAGAAAAAGGAAAAGGGGCAACACTCAACGACAAACCAATCCACGTCTCTCAAGTCTCAAAGCTGGAAAAAAGTCTTCTGGCCACGGGATTTGCCTACAACAGAAGAGAAAGACCGGATAACAATTATGCGGAATTTTGCCATTTGACCAACTCCTGCCAGGGAGTCCGCCGCGCCGGCTCCGCCGCCCTTGACTTAGCTTATGTCGCGTGCGGCCGACTCGACGGCCACTGGGAAATCGGTCTCAAACCTTGGGATGTCGCCGCAGGGGCTCTTTTGATTGAGGAGGCGGGAGGCAAAGTCACACTTCTGAACAGTGAGCCGCTCGATATCTACTCGGGAGTGATCTTGGGAACGAATGGCTTGATTCACAGCCAAGTCCAAAGCGAGCTTATGGCCGTCAGAGGTGTTTGACTAAGACTCCCGGTTCTTGCTCTTCGAATCCGAAGCGCTGCATCTCTTCTTTAACACACGATTCTTGAGTGCGCATGATTACTTTCTGCACTCCCTCCTGAATCAAATGCCCTTCATTGGTTCCGTACAAGTAATTTTCTGTTCTTTCGTCACGAAACTGCGGGGCCACGTAGTCGGCTAAGAGTTCAACAACGCCCGCTTCTCCTTTCCTGTAAGAAAAAATCCCGACCGGCTCGAGCTCATGCATGAAAAAAAGGACCGCATTTTCGTCCGACCTTAGGATGTCGTCAATCCGCGGGTACCACACGTTCAAGTCGCTGCGATGGGCTTCGATGAACCGCTTGAGCAAATCGGGATTCAAGGCTTTAAGATTCAGCAATGAAAACTCTTGCTTCACGTTTTGTGAACGGACGAGGTAGTAGAGGGTCACGATGCCGATGAGAGCATTGGCCACAACCACCGGCCACGCCTCGACAACGACCCCATAGACGACAAAGGTGAGGCATCCTGCCAACATCAATAAGCGCACGAGGCGTAAGTTCGACTGCGCCATCGAAAGCACAATGAACACCGGGGCCAGATAACCGATTGCCTCTTTCCAATAAAATGGATCCATACACCCATTATTGATAGTGCATTCTTCCCTTTTCAATCTAGTCAGTAATCTGCTATGTCATGAAATTGACATCCTCCCCTTGCGCTAGGCAAGAGGGATTCCTGGGCCAAAGGCTAAGCAGCCTTAGTGCCTCCGCAGGCTGA
>CAZVSU010000017.1:0-33843 GCA_964629645.1 uncultured bacterium
TTCACAGGCTATGCAAAAAAAGCGCCCTCTGGTCGCCAAGCTATTTTGCCGGCACATGCGGGGGAGCTCCTTTAGAGACGATCAAAGAATACATTGAGAACCAAACAAAACCGGAAAGCTAAAAGAGCCGATGTTATTTAAAAATAACAAAGGCTCTTGTTCGCCTTACATCCCCCTCATGAATGAAAGGGTGTTTCGGCGAAAGATGATAAAAAAAGGCGCCTGAAGCGTCTTTTTGTGAGTTGACAAGGGGATGAGTCTTAGCGTCTTCGCCTTGAAAACTGAGAGCGGTCGTTTTTCTTTGCTCTTTGCGGAGCGCTTTTTTTGTGCCTCTTGAACTGTGTTTGCTGGGTTTTTTTCGCTTCAAGTCCAGCGATTTCGACAACATTGAGCTTATGGCCGGTGAACTGCTCAATCTTCCGGAGCATTCCGGCATCGCGGCTTGCGGCAAAAGAAAGGGCTGTCCCTTCTGCTCCTGCACGTCCTGTTCTTCCGATACGGTGGACGTAGTCTTCTGCGAAGGTGGGGAGGTCGAAGTTGATGACATGAGAAATTTCAGGCACGTCAATGCCTCTTGCCGCGACATCTGTGGCAACAAGGATGTTGATTAATCCTTTCCTCAATTTTGCCACGGTTTTTGTCCGCTGATTTTGCTTGATGTCGCCATGCAAAACAGCGGCCTTGTGACCGCGGTCGGCTAAATCGAGGGCGAGCTGAGCGGCATGTCGCTTTGTCGAAGTGAAAATGATGGCTGTTTCGCAGTCGTCTTGCTGCAAAATGTGTTCGAGGATTCGATTTTTGTGAGCGATGTTGTCAACATAATGGAGCCGCTCCTGTATCTGCCCTCTGTTTTCTTTTTCTTTTTGGACCACAATGTCGAGAGGACGCGTCAGCAGTTTTTCAGACAGTTTGAGGACGCTTCCTTTCATTGTTGCCGAAAAGAGAAGCGTTTGCCTTTCAGCGGGAGTTTTGGCGACAATTTTTTCAACAGGGCCGATAAATCCCATATCAAGCATTCGGTCAGCTTCATCTAAGATGACCATTTCAACACGCGAAAGAGTCACCTTCTTGCGGTCGATAAGATCTTGAAGCCGTCCGGGAGTGGCGATCAGGACCTCATGAGGCCGTGAAAGCTTTTTGAGCTGAGGATGGTAAGAAACGCCTCCGCTGATGCAGACAGTGCCGACTTTTTTCAAAAAGCGGCTGTAGACTTCGGCTTCCGCTGCGATCTGCATAGCGAGCTCGCGGGTAGGGGAGAGAATAAGGATTCTCGGTCCTTTTCCCGGCATTTTAGGGGGCTGTGTGCAAAGGTTGAGTGCAGGGAGAAGGAAGGAAGCGGTTTTACCCGTTCCTGTTGGAGCTGAAGCTCTAATATCGAAGCCGGCCAGAATTTTAGGGATGGCCTTTAGCTGGATTTCTGTTGGGGTCTCGTAGCCTTTAGCGGCCACAGCTTTGAGAATGTTTGGGCTCAAAGGAAAATTTTGAAAGGACATGTGATTCCAAGGTAAAGGGTGTTTACGTTCCAAGAGAATACCATAACCAAAAGAAAAAAGATAGTTTATTTCGCTCAGGAGAGCTCCGCCTGAGCCAAATCTCTCTCATTAAGCGGTCAGCTGGTGAGTAAATGTTTGAGGGAATCCTCAAGAGTTTGATACTCGAAACGAAAGCCGGCGGACAAAAGCTTTTCCGGAACGACAGGAGCGCCTCTTAGGAGCATTTCATCGGCCATTTCTCCAAAAGCGAGGCGGGCGATAAGCGCCGGCATGGGAAAGATTGTGGGGCGCTTTAAAATGCGGCCCAATGTTTTCGTGAACGTTTTGTTGGTGACAGGATTGGGGGCCGTCAGATTGACAGGGCCGTGGATGGAGTCTGTCAGCAGGCAAAAATAAAACGCGCGGATCAAATCTTCGATGTCGATCCAGCTCATAAACTGGTCTCCCGATCCGATCACACCCCCGAGGCCTAATTTAAAAGGGGTGAGCATTTTAGCCAGAGCCCCTCCCTTCGGCGAAAGAGCGACTCCTATTCTGGGATTCACAATGCGGATTTGTTCGCCCATGAGACACTCTGTCGCCGCTTCCCATTCCTCACAGACCGATGCGAGGAAGCCTTCACCGCTAAGATATGATTCGGTGACTTTTCCTTTTTCCACATGGCCGTAGTAGCCGATTGCAGAGGCGTTGATCAAAACTTTGGGCGGGGACGACAGCTTTTTGATTGTTTCGGCGAGGAATCGAGTGGACTCGACGCGGCTGCTTCGAATTTTCCTTTTTTGCTTGTCAGTCCAGCGGGAAGAGACGATATTTTCCCCCGAGAGGTTGACGACCGCATCGAAGCCTTCAAGCTTTGCAGCGTCGATCTGTTTATTTTTCGGGTCCCAATGAATGCCGTCTTGGTTGTCTCGGACTAAAGGGATCACGTCGTGTCCCCCTGTTGTCAGAAAATCTTTAAGAGCAGTTCCAATAAGACCGGATGAGCCTGCGATCGCGATTTTCATAGCGGCCACTCCCTTGTGCGCTTTCATGTCCTTCATCAACTGTGTATGGCGATAATCGAATAAATCCTCAAGTTTTTGGACAATATTTTTCGCCATGAATCCCAGGTACCAGGGAAGGGCAAAGGTCACTTCGTCAATCATTTCCGAAGCCTGGTCATCAATCGCGGCGAAGCGGTGCTTGTGCTCCCACATTTTAAAAGGGCCTTTCAACTGCCGATCGCAAAACTGCCGATTTTCGATATAGTCGAAATGCTCATAGACGGCGGTTATGGGAATTCCACCCTGAACGATCTGCAGTTTGAGACGGTCGCCGTCTTTGATCGAGCCGGTTTTTTCGATGATCGTGACAGGCGCCAAAGGGGGAGTTAAACGCCCGAAGGCTCCCGGCCTTTGGTGCCATTGAAACACATCCTTGGACGAAGCAGGCAAGCGCGTTTTTTTGACGTAGGTCTTCATTTTCCTTCCTTCACTTGGTCGAAGGCATCGAGCGCTTTTTTTCTCGCCGCGCTATGGTCAACGATGGGATAGGGGTAGTCATCACCCAGTTTGACACCTCCAAGATCAAGCGGCGTTTCCCAAGGCTGATGGATCCGTTTTGCAGGGACGTTTCTGAGTTCAGGCACCCAAGTTTTGATGTACGCGCCCTCGGGATCGAATTTTTCACTTTGCGTGACAGGGTTGAAAATTCGAAAAAACGGGGCCGCGTCAGCTCCGCAGCCGCCTACCCACTGCCATCCGAGCGTGTTGCTGGCAAGGTCGGCATCCACAAGTGTGTCCCAAAACCATTTTGCCCCTTCCGTCCATGAAATCAACAGATCTTTGACGAGAAAAGAACCCACAATCATACGAAGCCGATTATGCATCCAGCCCGTCGCCCAAAGCTGACGCATGCCCGCGTCGACGATGGGATAACCGGTCATTCCTTTTTGCCAGGCTTCCAGGTTTTTTTGACTTTGGCTCCATTTCATCTTTTTGAATTTGGAGTGCAAAGGCTCTTTTGGCGTTTTAGGAAAATGGAAAAGGAGATGGTAGGCAAATTCCCGCCAGCCTATTTCGGATAGGTAGGTTTTGACGCCTGCCTGCTGACCTGAGTGCTTCAGGTGTATTTGATGCCAAAGCCATCTTGGCGATACTTCGCCGAAGTGGAGGTGGGGGGACATTCGAGAAACCCCCTCTTCAGCCGGGAAGTCTCTTTGTGTTTTGTAGTCGGTGATCCCGGAATTGATGAAGTTTTTAAACTTTCTTTGCGCGTCTTCTTCTCCGATCTTCCAGTGATCTTCTAGTTTCTTATCCCAACGGATGTCGGGGAGCAGTCCAAGGTCGTCGACCGATAGCGAGTCGTAGGTAGACCGGCTTTTGGGGATGACCGGCTTTTGAAGGGGAGAGGCGATCCCCCCTTTTTTCATGCACATGCGCCAAAACGGGGTGAAGACCTGATAGGGACTTCCTTGCTGCGTTTTGATTTCCTCCGGTTCAAAGAGAAGACTTCCGGGGAACGTGTCTGTTTCCACGCCAAGTGCGCTTCGCAACTTCGCGTCGACGGCCCTTCCGGCAGGTTCGTAGCGGCGGTTCCAGACAACTTTTGACGCTTGAGTCTTTTTTAACGTTTGTTCGAGGGCTTGTTTGATCGGACCTTTTTTGATCACAAAAGGGAGCTTCTCTTCCAGACATCGTTCTCTAAAGTGGATCAAAGAATGATGAAGCCACCATTTCGCCGCTGCGCCCGCTGCCCAATCGCCGTCTTCTTCCGGACTCCAGATGAAAAGAACGATCACCTCATCACTTTCTTGACAAGCGTGGTAGAGCGCGGGATTATCGCTCAGCCTTAAGTCTTGCCTGATCCAAACAATTGTTTTCATGGATTTAGTTTTACCACAATCAGAGAAAGGTGACAATGTTATGACTCGTGTTGGTCAAAACGGGAAATGTGCAAAAGATCTTTCGGGATTTCGTAGAGAAAGCGACTGGGCTTGCTGTTGCTTGGCACACCCATCCGACTCCTTTGCTGGGACATGCTGAGAGTGAGCTTTTCTTTGGCTCTCGTCAGCGCCACATACATCAGCCGGCGCTCTTCTTCCAAGCCCGATTCGAGAACGCTTTTTTCGTGGGGAATAATATGGTCTTCGATCCCGACCAAAAAACAGACGGGGAATTCCAATCCCTTAGCGCTGTGGAAGGTCATCAACTGGATGGCGTCGCCTCCTGCGCTTTTCTGCTGCTTGCGGCTTTCGTCAAGCGGGATCGACTGAAGATACTCCTGAAGGGTGTGAGGTTCTCCTGACAGCTTGCGCTCGGACTCGAATTCCGCGCAAGAGTTCACAAACTCTTCGACGTTTTCCCATTTAAAATCGCGCATTTTTTGACTTTTGACGTCCTCTCTTATGGCGCGTTTAAAATCAATCGCCTCAACCAGCCAGCTCAGCCCTTCTTTTAAAGAGGAGGAAGCAAATGTCTCTGCCGCCTGTTCTAAGACCGTCAGATAAGAGGCAATCTGGGACAAGGCGTGCTTTGTGAGCCCTTTTTGGATCTCTTCGGGGAGAAGCCCCTGCACCCCCTTTTGCATAACCTCCCATAAGCTCAGTCCGTTTTTTCGATTGTATTGAGTCAAAACGGAAAGCGTTTTGTCTCCAATCCCTCTCCTCGGTAGGTTGATTGTTCGAAGAAGGGCCATTTCATCTTTGGGATTGTTGATCACTCGGAGGTAGGCGAAAAGATCTTTGATTTCTCTTCTCTCATAAAACTCAACGCCGCCAAAAATTTTGTAGGGAAGTCCTTTTTTCCATCGATCGCCGTCTCTATAAGACGTCCGCATCAGCACTTGCTCAAATTGCCTCGAAAGGGCATTGGAACGGTAGAGGATGGCAAAGTCGGACCATTTGTACCCTCCCTTTTGCTTGAGTTTCAAAATTCTGTAGACAACGGCTTCTGCTTCAAGTTTTTCTGTCGGGGCGTGGAAGACGGTGATGGGGTGGCCTTCGCGGTTTGGGCTCCAGAGCCGTTTGCCGTGCCGCGACTCGTTGTTTTGGATCACGGCATTGGCTGCGTTCAGTATATTTGGGGTCGACCTGTAATTTTGTTCGAGCTTAATCACGCAGGCGTCTGCAAAGTCTAAGATATTGCGGACGTCGGCCCCACGCCAGCCATAGATGGACTGGTCGTCGTCCCCCACAACGCATAAATTGCCATGCCGAGAGGAAAGAAGCGACGCGAGGCGATATTGAATGGGATTGGTGTCTTGGTATTCGTCGATCATGATGTAGCGATAGCGGTCTTGATACACGGCGGCCACATCCGGAAAGCGGGTCAGAAGATCAACAGTCAACGTCAGTAAACCGTCAAAGTCGACTGCGTTGTGAGCCCGCATGCCTTCAAGGAGCCGCCTGTAGAGCTTCTTGACAAAACCGTCATGCCATGTTTCCGACCTGTTTTCGAAGTCATCAGGGGAGAGTCCTAAGTTTTTCGCTTTGTTGATTTCGCTAAGCGCTGCTGCAAGCGAGGGAAGCTCTCCGGTTGTCCCTAATATATCTGAAGTAATCGCTTTGGCAAGGCGTTCGACATCGCTTGGCTGGTACAGAGTAAAGTTTGCGGTATAGCCCAAACGATGAATCTCCTGGCGCAGTATCTTCATGCAAAAACTGTGAAACGTGGACAGCGGCACTTTTTTGGCTTGTCTTGGATTGACAAGAGTGGCAAGGCGGGCCCGCATTTCACCGGCGGCCTTATTGGTAAAGGTAAGGCCTAAGATGGACTCCGGCAAGACATGTTTTTCCTCTAAAAGGTACGCGATACGGGTTGTCAGCGCCAGGGTTTTACCGGTGCCGGCTCCAGCCAGGATTAAGACGCGGCCGTCAGTGGTTTCAACGGCTTTTTTTTGTTCGGGATTCAGTGATTGAAGAAGCTGATTCATGGAGCAAGAATAGCAACTCCTCGGCAATCTGGCAAGAAGTGGCTCTCAGTGCCTCTTTTCGGGGTTTCACAATCATGGCAACCGGCTGTGGAAATGCCTGTTGGGACGTCCGGAACGCCTCTCTTACCAGTCTTTTAAAACGGTTGCGGGCCACGGCATTCCCATATTTTTTCGAAGCCGCGATTCCGATTTTTGTTTCGGCAGCAGGAGATGCAAGGATCAGGAGGGTGCGGCCGACAAGCCGCATTGAATGAGAATGAACGCGGCGGTAGTCCCTCCGCGTCAACAATCTTTTTGACTTGGGAAATCGATTCGTCAGACGGCTAATCGCTTGCGCCCTTTTCTACGGCGGCTGTTGATCACTTTGCGGCCGTTGGCTGTGCTCATCCGCTTGAGAAAGCCATGTGTCGTCTTGCGTCGTCTTTTACTAGGTTGGTATGTTCTTTTCACAATAGTCCTCCTGATAATCGGCTTCCATCTTAAAGAATAAGGGCTTAAATGTAAAGATGCGCTCGTGATAAAAACTAAATTGCCGTTTTTCTTGTTCGAAAAGAGCAGGTTCGCTATACTTTGGGGCATCTAACGTGCAAAAAACGAAGGATCAACGCAATGAAATCAAAAGCATCTGTCAAAGCAGATCCATCTAAGGGAGACGTTTTGGTACGACGTCGCGGCCGTCTTTATGTGGTCAACAAAAAAGATCCCAATCGAAAGCAGAGACAAAAAGGGCCGGCTCGAAAAAGAGCGAAACGAGATTATTTTAAAGAGGAGAACCATGGCTAAGAAGTCAGCGATCGCCAAGAACAAACGCCGCGAAGAGAAAGTGAACCGAGCCTTTGATAAGCGGCAAGAGCTCAGGGAAAAAGCCAAAGATATGAGCTTGCCCGAGGAAGAACGGGAAGAAGCGCGCCTCAAGCTTAACAAAATGCCGCGAGATACGTCCCACGTTCGTATTCGCAACCGTTGCGAATTGACAGGGAGAAGCAGAGGGTATTCCCGCAAGTTTAGGATTTCAAGAAACTGTTTCAGAGAAATGTCGCTTGACGGGGTCATCCCCGGCATCACCAAAGCGAGCTGGTAGTTTTTAACGAATAGGGCAGATGTCTACATGTCATCTGTCTTTTCTTCTTTTTCTTTAACTTTCACAAGAAATTGTTTCACGTCTTCGGCTCGCTTCCAACCGTCCATTGTTTCATTCCATATGTAAGTTGTCGGTTGCAGCTGCTCCTGTGTCCATCTTTGCCTGAGCTCGTCGAAGGTGAGCGGGCCATTGGTTTGACGCGCGTTGCTAAGATAATACCAAAGATGTTGATCAAAAGACGTGTGGTCGGACACATGCACATCCTCTTCGCCTTCGAGGGGATCCTCTTTTTCGCTTAAGTCGGGGAGAAAGTACAAGACAATCAGAGCGAGAAAGGTGAAAAGAAATCCGGCGATGAACCATGTTATTTTCTCACGCCCTCTCCTGTTGGCGAAGTAGGCTGTCACCCATCCCCAGATAAAGGAAATCAAGAGGAGGAAAAATACATTCATGAAAAATCCTTCATTGCTTACACTTTAGATTAACTTGGACAAAACAAGAAGTCAAATTTATGAGCACACAGAAACGAATTCCAGAAGAGCTGTCCTCGCAGGAGTTTGATTTACCCGAGACTGTTTTTGTTCGCGATATCGACGATCAAGTTTTTAAAACGATTGTTTTGAACTGTCTCGACAAGATGGAGGGGGTGGCTCTTGACGGAGCCGGGTTTTTTGACCATCTTTTCGGGCGCGACAGCGTTGACGGCCTCAAAGGGGTTTACGTTGAACAGTCCGAAGGGGCTCCTTCGGTCTTTTTAAAGGTTGAGGTGAAAATTGCATACGGAATTTCGATCCCGAAAAAAACCGAGGAGATTCAAGCGACTCTTGCCAAAGTGATCACTGAATATACCGGTTTGCATGTCAGCGGTGTTCATGTCGTCGTGAAGCGTGTGTACCCTCTCTCTGAAAAGGAGCAGGAAGTGGTCAATCACGTCTCCGAAAATGGATAAAACTTTTTTTTATTCTTGTTTGGCGCGATTAACCGTTGCGGTAAATTCTCAAGCCCATTAATATCTTTACTTTAAACGTGCCTAAAGGCAGTGGCTTTAAGATTGGGGTGTAGCCAAGCGGTAAGGCAGCGGGTTTTGGTCCCGCCATGCGGAGGTTCGAATCCTTCCACCCCAAATAACACTCGTCATCTGTGGGGAATGACAATGCCTGATCGCCAATATGTCGTTCTGTCGGGTTCGTCACATCCGGAACTGGCAAGCGAAATCGTTTCCCATCTCGGTGTCTCGGTTGGAGACATTCATCTGGAGCGATTTCCCGATAACGAAATATCGGTGCAGATATTAGAGAGTGTTCGAGGCAAAGACGTTTTCGTTGTTCAGTCCATAGCGCTGGAACCCAACGATTACCTTATTGAGCTCCTTATGATCGTTGACGCGCTCAAAAGAGCCTCAGCGAAAAGTATCATTGCCGTGATCCCTTATTTTGGGTATGCCAGGCAAGATAGAAAAGATAAGCCGCGTGTGCCGATATCGGCCAAGCTGGTTGCTAACATGCTCGAGACGTCCGGTGTTAACCGGGTGCTCACCATGGACCTTCACGCGGGACAAATCCAGGGTTTCTTTGACATCCCTGTAGACAATTTAAGTTCGCTGCCGTTAATGGCCTCGGCATTTAAAGAACTCAGCGTTGAGAACTATGTCGTCGTTGCGCCGGATGCGGGGAGCATTAAGTTGGCAAGAGACTATGCCGTTTTACTTGGCGTAGACTATGCCGTGATTGATAAGATTCGCAGCAGTGCGACGGAAGTGGAAATCACCACCGTGATTGGTGATATAAATGGAAAGAATGTACTTCTCGCTGATGATATGTGCTCAACAGGTGGCACATTAGCATCAGCCGCGAAAGCGTGCCGAGAGAAGGGGGCTCTTAGGATCTACTGCTCTTTATCTCACGGGTTGTTTGTCGGCAACTCGGTGAAACGAATTGAAGACTGTCCGATAGAGCAGCTCTTGATGAGCAATACAATCCCTGTAACGGATCGGCTGGCAGATTTAACCAGATATCAGGTTGTCTCCGTCGGCTCCCATTTTGCAGAAGCGATTAACTGCATCAACTCGGCCGGGTCCATTCATTCCCTATACAGATTTATTGGCATTTAGCCTTGACCGTTTGCCCCACTATCCGGCGGCAATGTGAAAGTTCAATGCTCAAACTACGATATGTTTCCTTTCGGAGGATGATAGATATGAAACTAAAAATCAGTAAGCGACCGACTGAAAAAAAACGGGAATCCAATCGACTTCGTCGTGACGGTCATATTCCTGCCGTGATGTACAGCCGTGACATCGAAGCTAAACCGATCACTGTGGACGGGCAAGATTTTGGAGCCGCTTTAAGAGCCATTCCTAAAGGGCGTCTGTCGACAACAGTGTTTACCCTAGTCGACGAAAACGGGCAAGAAGTGCAAGGTCTTGTCAAAGATATACAGTACTATCCGACATCTTACGACATCCTCCACCTAGACTTTGAAGTGTTGGATCAAAACGTGCCTGTGAAAGTAAAAGTCCCCATTGAGTGCACGGGAGTGATTGATTGCGTGGGTGTGAAACTCGGAGGAGTTTTGAGAATGGTCGTGCGTAAAGTCAAGATACAATGCCTTCCCAAAGATATTCCCGCTATGTTTGAATTGGATGTCACGAATTTGGGACTGAATAAATTTTTCAAGATTTCCGACCTGTCGATTTCCGATAAATTGACGAGATTGGATAAAGATTGCGTCGCTGTTGTGGTGGCGAAGCGATAATGACGGTTGCGGGTCAGCATAAAGTGGTCGTCGGTCTCGGCAATATCGGGAAGAGATACGAAAAGACCAGGCACAATATCGGCTTTATGGTGATCGATCGACTGGCCTCGAAATGTGGAATCGCGCTGGCGGAAAATAGCCGGTTCCATGCCTATGCAGGAAGAGCGCGGAAGGGTGATGCCACTCTCCATCTTCTCAAGCCGACGACTTTCATGAACGAAAGCGGGCGCGCCGTGAGAAAGTATTTGGATTATTTCAGTCTTCCTCCCAGCGCTCTTTGCGTTGTGATTGATGATGCCGCCTTGCCTTTTGGCGAATTAAGGCTTCGCTCTTCGGGCAGTTCGGGAGGTCATAACGGCCTTGTCAGCATCGAAAGGCACCTGGGGACCAGGCAATATACGCGGCTTCGCATCGGCATTTCGGGAAAACATTTTGGACGTAAGCCTTTAGAAGACTACGTTCTGGAAAATTTTACCGGCAGCGAATCGATCGAACTGCCCCGCATCATTGACGATGCCGCTAAAACGTTGGAAAAGCTTTTAGTCTGCGATGTCGATCATGTGATGAAAGAAGTGAACACAAGAGTGAAACAAGTCCCGAAGAAGGGACAGGAGATAAATGATGAGTCAGACAGAAAAAAACCTCTATGAAGGGATGTATATTATCAGCTCCTCGCTGACTGACGACGCGAGAGCAAAAGCTTTAGATAAAGTCATCGACGGGATTACGAGTCGCGGTGGCATTATCCTGAAAAATCACGATTTCGGCAGGAAGCGATTGGCCTATGAAATTGCCGGCCATCGAGAGGGGCATTACTTTGTCCTTTACTTCGAAGTCGAACCTCATGCTGTCCAAGAGATCAAAACGGAATATCGCTTGATGGAAGATCTCGTCCGCTACATGATCACCACTCCGGAAAAGGTCATGGAAAAAATCCAATTTAAAAGTTTAGAGAGTGAATAGGAGAGCCATTCATGAAAGGAAGATCAAGAGGAGGCGCTTCATCGTCTCGCCCTAAAAAGAAAAAGCGGTGCCCTTTTACCGCTGCCGGTGTCAAAACCATTGATTATAAAGATATTGAGACCTTAAAAAAATTTGTCACCGATAGAGGAAAAATTCTACCTCGTCGGATTACAGGCGTGTCAGCATGGCACCAAAAACACTTGTCAAAGGCGATTAAACAAGCGCGAATGGTCGCTTTGCTTCCCTTTGTTGACCGTTCGTAGAAGGAGAAACGCACATGCCTACTAAATCATCTAGTCAAAAAACAAAATTATTGCTGATTCACGACGTCGAAGATCTAGGCCGCAGCGGCGAGGTTGTCGATGTGAAGCCGGGGTTTGCAAGAAACTATCTTTTACCGCAAGGATTTGCTGTCAACGCGGATACGTATACTCTGCGGATGCAGGAGAAGCTGAAGGAAGAAAGGGACAAGCAAGCTGCAATAGACCGTAAAGAATCGGAAGAAATCGCGAAGTCTCTCGAGGGAGTTGTTCTGTCGACAGTTGTCAAAGTCGACCAAGAAGGCCACATGTTCGGATCGGTCTCGCAACTCGATATCATCAAATTGTTGAAAGATGAGCGAGGGCTCGAATTGACGAAAAAAATGGTCAAACTTCCCCATCCGATCAAAACAACCGGAGTTCATGACATTGAACTCAAGTTAAAAGAAGATGTGCCGGTCACGGTCGCTTTGAAGGTGGTTCCTGACCGCATCATTGAAGAGCAGATGTCAGAAGATGTTGTCAAGCCTATCGCTCCTGTGCAAGAGGAGAGAGGCGAAGAGGGTGAGTCTGCCCAGGCGGCATCTGAAGAGCAAAACGCTTAAGATAAAGTAGAGCCTATGCCGAAATGGCGTGCCCTTTCGGCATCTCTCATCAGGGGACTTTCATGGCATGACCCTTTACCTTCGGTCGCCTGCTAAACTCAATTTATTTCTCCACCTCACGGGAAAGCGGGAGGATGGGTACCACAACATCGCGACTTTGATGCAAACGATTTCTTTATTTGATGAAATCGAGCTCTCCCAACACAGCCGCGATGTCTTTCAGTGCACAGAACCCGGATTGCAGACCTCGTCTAATCTTGTCTGCCGTGCGCGCGACCTCTTTAGGCAAAAGACGGGTTGGCAAGTCCCTGTCGCTATCGCGCTGACAAAAAAAATCCCCGTCCAAGCCGGCCTTGGTGGAGGGAGCAGCAACGCGGCGACGCTGCTCTTTGGCCTCAATCGGCTATCAGGGCTGAGGATTGAGACGGCCGCGTTAATGGAGTGGGCATCGGAGCTTGGGTCTGATGTCCCTTTTTTCTTTTCAACAGGGACGGCTTACTGCTCAGGGAGAGGAGATATTGTGACGCCGCTAAAGCCCTTTTCGGGCCGCTTGCTGCAGCTTGTTCTCCCGGATGTTCCATTAAGTACGAAACGCGTGTACGCTTCTTTTGCTGGCCCTTTTCGCTCTGAAAGCAGCTCCTGCGCTTTCCTTCAAGAATTTATTGTCGGAAAGCAGCGCTTTGAAAACGATTTAGAGGAGGGAGCTCTTCGACTAGAGCCGGCACTTAAAGAAGTAAAAGACGCCTACCAGCGTTCAGGGGCTCGCCTTGCCATGACAGGGTCGGGTTCGGCATTTTTTTCTTTTGATCCTCTCCTGCCCCTTCCCATTGCGCCTGTTCGGCAGGCCTCTTTTATTCATCGTCAAAATGGAGACTGGTACTCATGAAACTTTACAAAGATCAACACATCGTGATCACGGGGGCTGCAGGATTTATCGGGTCTTGCGTGGTCAAGGTCCTCAACGACCGAGGGTTTGCAAATCTTGTTTTAGTCGACGACTTTGGCAGCGGAGAGAGCTGGAAAAATTTAGTGGGAAAGCAGTATCAGGAAATGATTGGGATCCACTCCCTTTTTTCTTGGATAGAAGGCAAAGAGTCGTCAGTAGAAGCGATTCTCCACCTCGGAGCCTGCTCCAGTACCATTGAAACCGACGCGTCCTATCTTTTTGACAACAATTACCGCTATTCTGTCCGGCTTGCAGAGATTGCAGTGAAGAACGGCATCCGGTTTATCTATGCCTCATCAGCCGCCACTTACGGCGATGGCAGTCAGGGGTTTTCCGATGACCATGAACAATTGCCTCGTCTTCGGCCGCTGAATATGTACGGCTATTCTAAGCAGATGTTTGACGAATGGCTCAAAAACTCCGAACTATTAGACCAAGTGACTGGGTTGAAATATTTCAATGTGTATGGTCCGAACGAGTTTCACAAAGGGCGCATGGCCTCCGCCATCACGCATTTTGTGCGTCAAATTGAAGAGCACGGCGAAGTCAGGCTCTTTAAGTCCAACGATAAAGGCCGCTATGCCGATGGGGGGCAGATGCGCGATTTTATTTATGTTAAAGATGCTGCCCGGTGGACATGCGATCTCTTGACTTTAGAGGCCTTCGGCATTTATAACGTAGGCACAGGATCGCCCCGCACTTGGAACGATCTTGCAAAAGCTGTTTTCAAGGGACTCAATCGTCAAGAGAGAATCTCCTACGTCGAAATGCCGACTGATTTGCAAGGGAAGTACCAAAATTACACGTGTGCAGATATGGGTAAGCTACGCTCTGCATTTGGCGGGAAACTGTCGATCACACCATTCGAGGAGGCTGTTGTGGAGTACGTAAAAGATTATCTGGTCCCTCGTCATAGATGGTGATCGCGAGATGAGTCTATCCAATATTTTTAGTCAAATTTCTCCGAAGAAAGTCCTTTTGGCCGGAGATCTTCTTCTTGATACCTACACCATCGGCGATGCGTCAAGAATCTCTCCTGAAGCTCCTGTCCCTATCGTGAGGGTCAGAGAGGTTTTCCATCTGCCCGGGGGAGCGGGCAATGTGGCCTTGAACTGCCGATCGCTTGGTCTCGATGTGGTGGCTTTAGGGCGTATTGGCGGCGACAGTTCGGGGGAGCGGCTCAAACAATTGCTCTTGGACGAGGGGGTTGACACCACAGGCATTGTCACCGAAGAGCAAATGCGAACGCCCATCAAAAATCGAATGATTGCCGGCAATCAGCAGATGGTGCGTATTGATTATGAAGACATCCTCCCCTTAAGCGCCCGTTTTGAAGAAGAAGTGGCCGAGGCGATCCCCCGCCTTCTGGAAGGCATTGATGTCGCCCTGATTTCCGATTATGGGAAAGGATTTCTAACCGATAAGATTCTTCGGGTCCTTATTGAGGAAGCGAGACAAGCCGAGATCCCGGTATTGACGGATCCGAAGGGAACTGATTTTTCAAAATACGCTCGTTCGAGCTTGATCAAACCCAACTTGAAGGAGGCTGAAGATGCTTCCGGGCTTGGCGCTGATGCCGATTTTGACCGGATAGGGCAGGCAGTTTTGCAAAAATCGCTTTGTGATGAACTTCTGATCACTCGCTCCGAGAAGGGGATTTCCTATTTCCCTCAAAAAGGGCCAAGACAAGATTTCCCGGTTAAAGTTCGTGAGGTCAAAGATGTCACAGGGGCAGGGGACACTGTTCTTGCTGTGATCGCCTTTGCGCTTGCGCATCGTTTCCCAATGGAACTGGCCTGCCGCCTGTCTAATATTGCGGCCGGACTGGCCGTCGAAGTGCTCGGCTGCGGCCGAATCACCTTGAGTCAACTCGCGGCTCGACTGCTGGAAGAAGATGCTGACAATAAAATCTTCAGCGACGAGCATTTTCATGCGCTTGAAGTGGTCTTGGCAGGAAAAAAACTCACGCTGCTCGGCATTGAAAAAGACACCTCCCTTTCCGCCGATCTTCTCAAAACGATCCGTACTTTATCTGTGTCGGATCGCGACCTGATGGTTTACCTAAGGGATGGCTCTCCTTGCGAGGAGCTCGTCCACATCTTATCTTCGCTAAAAAATGTCCACTACATCATTCAGAATCCCGGAAGCTTCCAAAAACTGTGCCATATGATCAAGCCGTCTGATATATATGTTTATGGTGGTCATGAACTCAAAAAAATAGATCAGGTGACAAATATAGAGAATGAGAGGAGGCTCCATGAAAGATCCTAATGCTGCATTTATGTGGGAGCAGCATCCGAGAGCAGAAGCGCTGGCGATGTCGCTTCTCGACAAGGCAAAAGCGAAAAACTCCCATCTTAAAAAGCTGGAAAACGACATGCATGCGCTCACAAGCACAAGGCTTTTTGATTGGGTCGATCATATTTCCGCTCTGGATCATCCTGAACTCAAGCAGTCCTTATTGGATTGCGGCTATGAAGAGGAGGGGGCGTTTTCCCGCCTTCAGTCCTACCGCCATTTCGGCGCTCAGCTTCCGACTATTGTCTTGGGATCTGAAGAAGGGGTCGCTGTCACAGTGGATCACATCTCCGATTTTTTGATGGTACGGGGTCTCAATCGTCCCATCCAAGGGTCTCTTTTGAGTCCTTACCGCAGATGTCTGGTTCATGAAGAGAACGGCAGTCATTTTTGGGTTGTTGAGCGAAAGGGGACGAGAACAATGGAGGCCTCATTCCCATCGCCTGATTACCTCTCTGATTATTTGACGGCTAAAGAACTCTGGAAGACAAGACCTAGAGAATCGCTCAACATCCCTAAGGAAATGGAAGAGGCCCGCAAAATTGCAGCCGATATGGTGGCGATGATAGGGCGCGATCTTGCCGCTTCGATCGTCTGCGAAGTAGAAAGAGACTATTGGCAAGCGCGCAACACCGCAGGACACATTCAAAAAGGAAGGCAGGATCGTTTGGGACTGGGATGGTCAAATCACGACCACCACACCTTCCGCTCTTCGCGTGAAGGATTTATGCCGCTTGTCCAGCTTTTTGAAACTTTGGGTTTCTCATGCCGTGAGCGTTTTTATGCGGGCGAAGAAGCAGGCTGGGGCGCGCAGGTGATGGAAAACGGCAACGCAGGGCTTGTTCTGTTTTTGGATGTCGATTTAAGCCCTGAAGAAGTGGCTGTCGATTTTGCCAAGGGCGAGCTCCCAAAAGAGAAAGAGCTAGGGACGATCGGACTTTGGTGCGCGCTTCACGGCGACTCCATTTTAAAAGGGGGGATGCATCACCTCGAATTGCAATTTAATTTCGAAGATTTGCGAAAAGATTTGGACCAGCTCGGCATAGGGATGATGGCCCCTTTCAGTCATTTTGATTACTTAAAGCAAGCGTTTACAAAGGGAGAGGTGTGGCGCGTTGATGATTTTCGGATTCAATCCCTTCAAGACGCGGGCACTATTTCCAGCGAGCAGGCCGAATCGTTCCGCAAAAACGGCGCTGTCGGCAGCCATATGGAAAATCTGCAAAGGCGAGCGGGTTATAAAGGGTTTAATCAAAAAAATGTGAGCAACATCATCAAAAGAACCGACCCGAGGAACCTGCCTTAATCTTTCCCAAAACGGAAAAAGAGACTATGATGGAGCAAAAGGATCTTTCATGGCGTTTATAGGACATTTGCGGAAAAGCTGGGGGCGTTCGCAAAGTGAAGAAGCTGAGTTGCATGGCGATCAGATTCTCTCCGCTATTGTTCAGGAAAGAGCCAAACACTCGCCAGTCGATCCCAAGCATGAAGAGCGGGCTTGTCGATCCCTCGATTCGATTTATGCGCCTGAAACAATTGATCTTAAAACTGTAAAACCTCTTGCGGCGGCACAAAAAAAAGAAGATTTCGGCTTCATACCGGCCCCCCTCGCGGTCTCGGAATCGACGCAGCTTCCGCTTCCGATCGCCCCTTGCACTCCCTACCCTTCCGATCAGGTGCTGATCCCCTGGATCGAGAGGAGAGGCGGGCTTGCGACGAAGGATGAAATAGACGAGCGCCTCGAACGGACGACGAAAACGCCATTCATCCAAGACGACTCCTCTCTTATCATGGTAGAAGAGGCGCTGTTTGCCGCAAGGGCTGACTGTGCGCAAGAGTTTGCAAAAATTAAACAACTGGCGATGACCTACTTTTACCGGCGCGACCTAAGCTATCCTCTGACCACCCTCGTCAGCCTTATGGAAAAAGAGCTGGCAAAAGAGTGGATGGGCATGCCGCGTCAGCTCATGATGAAGTGGTTGACCGATTCCCGCACATTTTGCTTATACAAAGATTCAGACCACAGACTGTCTTTGCGCCTGAGATAATGCATTGAAACGAATGATGCAGGCGTCGCACTGCAGGCAATGCTCGCCGCTCGGCAGAGGGTCGTAACAACTCAACGTTTTGTCGATCGGCAAATCGAGCTTGATTGCCTTTTCGACAATTTGCTTTTTGTTCATTTTGATGAGGGGCGTCACAATTTTTGGATGATCGGATCCTGTCGATGCGATCAAATTTTGGAAAGCGGCGACATACTCTTCTGTGCAGTCAGAAAAACAGGGAGCGTCAACAGCGTTTGGTCCAAAACGAATTTCTTCGATTTGGTGCATTTCGGCTTGCCCGAATGCAAAGGAAAGAAAAATAGTATTGCGCGCGGGAACGTAGGTGCTGCATTGCCCTCCTGCGATGATGGCCTCCAAAGTTCGATTTTTAGGGACAGAGCCTTGGGTCACAAGACTCGATTGGCCAAAAGCTTGAGGATCAATTTTCAGCACCAGGTGCTTCACGCCGTAGTGATCTGCAAGCCTTTTGGCAAAATGAAGCTCTTGGCGATGGCGCTGGCAGTAATCGAAGCTTAACGCCATCACTTTTTTCTTTTCCGAAACCGCATCGGCAAGAATGACCCCTGAATCAAGGCCGCCGCTGAGCAGGACAAGGGTGTCGAAATGTTCCATAGATTATACTCCTTGGGTCTCGGGATCCCATATGAATTTATGCATTTGCAAGTTCAGGCGCACGTTGAGCTTATCTTCTAGGATCCACTCGACAAGTGTTTTGGGTTCCAGGCGATCGAAAACAGGGGAAAAGAGCACTTCTGCCGGGCTCGGGTAATCGGTGCAAATCTGTTTTGCAAAGGTGTAGTCTTTTCTGTCCAGAATCACAAATTTCACTTCATCTTTTGCTGTTAACAACTTGAAGTTGGCGACATCGTTTTTGTGACTCATGCCGCTGCCCGGGCACTTGACATCGAGAATGATTTTGACGCCCGGGTGCACATCCTGAATCGGCAGCGATCCTCCTGTTTCAAGACTGACGCGGTATTTTTTTTCGACCAGCCTGTTCATTAACAAGTGGACACCTTTTTGAAGCAAAGGCTCGCCCCCTGTGATGCAAACGAAGCGGCTGCCGTTCTCTTCAACTTGGGCAAGGATCGTTTCTAAAGACTGCGGAGCACCTTTGCCAAAAGAGTAGGGTGTGTCGCACCATCTGCATCGCAAGTTGCACGCTGCGAGGCGGATAAATGTGGTGGGGTATCCCACGAAAGAGCTTTCTCCTTGAACGCTTTGAAAAACTTCGATGAGGTTGAGTGTTTCATTCATACAGCTTAAGAGCTTAATGCTTTCATTCATAATTGAAAAGGGTATAAATTTATTGAAGGATTCACTAAGCTTTGAAATTAAGACGGAGGAATTTTATGTCGTTACCGGTCAAAAGAGTTGTCGTGACAGGAGGCGCCGGACAGATTGCCTACTCGCTTCTTTTTCGCATTGCAAGTGGTGAGATGCTCGGCTTAAATCAAGCGGTTGCCTTGAACATTCTCGATATCCCCGACGCTTTAGAGGGACTTGAAGGAGTGCGCATGGAACTGGAAGATTGCGCGTTTCCGCTTCTCAAGGAGATCCGTATCGGCACCGACCCGAGCATCATGTTCCGCGACGTCGACTTCGCTTTGTTAGTGGGAGCCAAACCGAGAGGTCCCGGGATGGAAAGAAAAGACCTGCTCGCTGAAAACGGCAAGATCTTTATCGAACATGGAAGAGCCCTCAATGAATGCGCCTCTTTGGATGTGAAAGTCTTAGTGGTCGGCAACCCTTGCAACACCAATGCTCTCATCGCCATGAATGCAGCACCAAGGATCAAGCGGACAAATTTTATGGCCATGACAAGGCTCGATCAAAATCGGGCCATGTCGCTTCTTGCGCACAAAGCCAACGCTGATGTTTGCGACGTCAGCAACGTCGCAATTTGGGGCAATCACTCGGCGACCCAGGTGCCCGACTTTGTGAACGCAAAAATCAGAGGACATGGCACGTGTGAACTGATTCCCGACCGTCATTGGCTAGAAACAGACTATATCCAAACCATTCAACAGCGAGGCGCATCGATCATAAAAGCCAGAGGAAAATCTTCTGCAGCCTCCGCTGCCAACGCTGTCATTGATTCGATTCAGTCCCTCACTTCCAAAACTCCCGAAGGGGACTGGTTTTCTCTTGCGGTATGCAGCGACGGCAATCCCTACGGAATCGCCGAGGATCTCATCTTTTCTTTTCCCTGCCGGTCCAGCGGCGACGGTCGCTATGAAATTGTTCCCGATGTTCCCTGGGACTCGTTTCTCAAAGAAAAAATCAAGGCATCGGAAAAAGAATTAGTGGAAGAAAAGGAAGCCATACAGGATCTTCTCGCAAAAAAGGTGTAAGTTATGAGTGACATATTATTTGAAGTGACATCCGAGCATCTTGAAACGGGTATGAGAGGCTATCCTGTCGGGTATTGTGTGACATCGTCTGTTCACCCGAAAAAAGGGCTTTTCTACGTGGGCAAGCCTTTGTCTGAAATGGCAAAATCCTCTCCGGAAGAGGTGATTTACCTCATTTATCACGGAAAAGAAGGGTCTGAAGAGGAGATCCGCGCATTTGGCAAGGAACTTGAAAAAAAAGCCCAGCTGAACAGCAAAACAATTGAAGCGATCCGGCGCCTTCCTAGGGAAGGACACCCGATGAAGCTTTTTTCATGCGCCCTCCTGATTGCGGGCATGTTTGAAGGAACAGGGGATTATCGAGAAGACTGCCTCGGGGTCATTGCAAAAATGCCTGAGATCGTGGCGACGCTGATCAACCACCACGCTGGCTGGAAGGAGATGAAGCCCTCCAAGCCGCACCTCGGCTACATGGAAAATTTTGCTCAGATGCTGAACGTCCCTGGCGCGCAGCTTGACGACCTGATCCGTGTTTTCCGCTTATTTAATGTTCTCCACTATGATCACGGCGGGGGCAACTTGTCGGCGTTTACAGGCAAAGGGGTGGCGTCGGGCCTCGCCGATATGTACGCGTCGCTTGCAGCTGCGATGGATGCACTGTCCGGGCCGAGACATGGAAAAGCGAATCAGGATTGCCTGCAATTTGTGAGGGATGTCTTAGATGAACTAGGAAAAGAGGCGACGGCAAAGCAAGTAGAAGAGTTGATTCGGCAAAAGCTCGACAAGAATGAGCTTATATATGGATTTGGGCATGCAGTGCTCCGCGTTGAAGATCCAAGAGCGACGATCCTTTACGCCACAGCCTCTGAACACTACCCCGACGATCCTCTCGTGGGGATTGCCCTTTTGCTTCGCGACATGGGAACAAAGGTGCTGTCAGAAAACCCGAAGGTATCCGACCCTTATCCCAATGTCGACGCCATTTCGGGAACGCTTCTTTCGGCGGCCGGATTTCCCTATCCCGAATACTTCACAGTTTTGTTCGGCCTCTCGCGCTGCGTCGGGATTGCGCGGCAGATCGTTTACGAGCGAACAGAAGCAAGAGATGGAAAAGGAACTCCGATTATTCGCCCAAAGTACTACTTTAAGGAGCAATAGCTCATGGCTGAGGTAAGAGTTGTCTTTTACGGACAAGTGCAAGGGGTCTTCTTCCGCGCGACTGCTCGGGATATCGCGCAAAGAATGAGCCTGAAGGGGACTGTCAAAAACCTTCCAAGCGGATCTGTCGAGGTTTTCGTACAGGGGGACGAAGAGACGATTGAGGCTTTCATCCTGAAACTGTCCCAGCAATTCTACCTCGATCCCGGCCAACCCTACAAGAAAGAACTGAGCGAAAGCGAAAGTCCTTTTGAAGATTTTCGTATTATTTATTAATTCATAGACTTTCTTTATACTGTCTGCATGAAATGTGCTGTCATCGGCGCGGGATTTTCAGGACTCGCCCTCGCCTATTTTTTATCAAGAGAAGGGCATCTTGTCACTGTCATCGACAAAAAAGGGATTGGGGGCGGCGCGTCAGGAATAGCCGCAGGCCTTCTCCATCCTTACGTGGGATTTAAGGGGCGGCTGAATTGGAGGGGGCGTGAAGCGCTCGAAGCGTCGCAAAAACTGATTCAAGCCGCAGCCCCAAGCTCTTATCGCCGGGGAATTATCCGCATTGCCGCATCGGAAGAGCAGTTCCACTATTTTCAAGAGGCGGCCAAGCGTCATGATGATCTCGAAATGATTCCATTCGATCACCTCGGGATCATCGCAAAAAAAGCCCTGCTGATTCAATCAGGGTTGACTGTCGACGGATTTCAATACCTTTGCTGTTTATGGAAGGCGATCGAGGCCAGAGGCGGGCAGCTCATTATTGATGAGATTGCAGACCTCAACACGCTCGCCTCGTTTGATCGCGTGGTGGTGTGCAGCGGACTTCTAGCTAAAAAGTTATTTGCCCTTCCGCTGAACTTCATCAAGGGGCAGCTCCTCAAACTCAAATGGCCGGCCTCCCTGCCTCCTCTCGGCCACTCATTGATCGGAAAAAAATACGTGGTGATGGAAAAAGATCAAAAGACGTGCTGGGTGGGTGCAACGTACGAAAGGGGAGCGACCGATGAAAAGACCGATCCGGCGTCGGCAAGAGGTGAAATATTAAGCGGTCTCAGACAGATGATCCCTTTGCTTGCGGAGTCCGAGGTGCTCGATGTTCAGGCGGGCATTCGGGCGTTCGCTCCCGACAAGCGCCCCTTCTTTGAACAAATTGACACCCGTACATGGACGCTCACTGGAATGGGGTCGAAAGGATTGCTTTATCACGCCCTTTTGGCAGAAGAGCTGACACAATCATGTTTGCAATCCGTTGAAAAAAAAACGTGATTATGATTTGCTGAGTTTTCTTCGGAACAGATGAAGGCATGCGCATATGTTCACCGTTTCCAAAAGAATCGACCGATTTTTTTCTAGTCAGTTATCAAGCGAGCGTTTATGAACGAATCATCATACACCCGGATTCGCAATTTTTTGATTGTGATCATTGGGGGAACTGCAGCCGGTTTTTTGGTCGTGCTGACCCTTCTTTACTCCTACGGACCAAGCGATACCTTTTACGCCAAAAATGTGCTCTTATCGCCTGATGTCCTTGAAAAACTGTGGTACACGACAAACACAGCCTCGACAAGGGGTGAAAGAAGCCGCTTTTCTTTTCAAGAAATCGAACTCCTTTATTTCGACCAAAAGAATTCCCGATATGTTTCTCAGGAAGTGTCTTTACAAAAATATGGTGATTTTTACCGACTGGTCGACGGGGACGTCGGGTCATCCGATAATGCGAAGCTCGTGCAAGAGTTCGACGAAACCCCTTCCGCTACGATCCTGATCAAATCGTCGACAAACGGGACCGGTTCTGTCACAAACGCAACCGATCATTTCCAACAGATTCAATTTTCTTCGAGCGGAAATGCCTACCGGGTGGAACTGAAAGAAGACAATCGAGACAATCGCTGGGCCTATTTTACCCGCGATAACGTCTACACACAAGCGATGAACCTATTGAAGCGATGAAGGGAACCTTTTTGATTATGGGGACAGGGGGCTCCATGGGCATCCCGGTTGTGGGGTGTTCATGCAGCGTCTGCACGTCATCGAATGATCACAACAAACGGACACGTTCAGGGTGCCTCGTTCGAGCGAACGGAAAAACAGTCCTCATCGACGCAAGCGCGGACTTTCGAAGCCAGGCCTTAAAGCACAGAATCCAAACAATCGACGCGATTATTTTCACCCACGCCCATCAAGACCATGTCGGCGGGATAGATGATTTACGCCCCTTGTTTTTTTATCACAAAGGGCCGATCTCATGCTTCCTATCCGAGGAGACCGCGCGAGATATCGAGACTCGGTTTCCCTATATTTTTGATGGCAGCCCTCATAAAAGAACGATCGTTCCAAAACTCGATTTTCATTGTTTTGAGGGGGAGAGAGGCAGCCTGTGCATTGAAGGCCTTCCTTTTAAATATGTCACCTTTTCTCAGGTCGGAATGAAAGTCAATGGATTCAAAATCGGGGATCTGGCCTACATTTCCGACATCAAAGAGCATCCCGACAGTATTTTCGACGACCTGAAGGGAACAAAAACTTTGATTGTCAGCGCTCTTAGAAAAGAGCAGAATCCGATTCATTTCAATATCGAAGAAGCGATCGCTTTTTCTCGCAAAGTGGGAGCCAAACAGACCTGGCTGACCCACATCGCCCATGAACTTGAACATGAGGCTATCAATGCCGAGCTGCCGACAGGCATTCAGTTGGCCTATGATGGATTGGAGCTCTCGTTCGAGAATTGACTTTGAAGATGCCCCCTAATCTGAAGCCTATTTTCTCGATATTGCCTGTTGTGTTATCATTTCCCATATGGAAAATGAAAAGAAAGATAAAGCGCTTCTCGTCGCAACGTTTAAATCGGGCGCAGGCAAAGATCAGTGCATCGCCCATTTAGAAGAGCTCGCGCTTTTGGCCGACACCTACGGAGTTGAGGTGGCCGAAAAAGTGGCGTGTCCCTTAAGACGCTTCGATCCTTCGACATTTATCGGCTCCGGAAAGCTTGCCGAGCTTGTCGATCTTTCGAAAGAACGGGGCGTTCGCCTTGTGATCTTTGACGAGGAGATCTCTCCAGCGCAGCAGCGCAATTTGGAAAAGGCGTTTGGTCTGACGGTGATGGATCGAACCGAATTGATCTTAGGCGTTTTTTCTCAAAGAGCGCAGACGAAAGAAGCGCGCCTTCAAATCGATCTGGCACAAGAAAAGTACCTTTTGCCTCGATTGAAGCGCATGTGGACGCACCTTCATCGTCAAACGGGCTCCGGGGGATCAGGAGTCTATGTCAAAGGAGAAGGAGAAAAGCAGATCGAAATCGACAAGCGTCTTGTGCAAGCGAACATTGATCGCTTGTCTAAGGAGCTGAAAGAAGTGGAGGGGCACCGAAAAACGCAGCGGTTGCTCAGAAAACGCACCGGCATTCCGGTGTTTGCCATTATCGGTTACACAAATGCCGGGAAATCAACGCTTCTCAATGAAATGACCAAAGCGGGCGTCTTTGTTGAAGATAAGCTGTTTGCCACCCTTGACACCACCACCCGAAAGTTTTCTTTGCCCAACAAGCAAGAAATTCTTCTCATCGATACAGTTGGGTTCATTCGAAAACTTCCCCATCTTCTTGTCGCCGCGTTTAAAGGAACTCTCGAAGAGTCGCTTCAGGCCGATATCTTGATTCATCTGATCGATGTCAGCGATCCTCATGCAGAGGAGCACGCAGCGGCCTCTTTCGAGGTTTTAGAAGAGCTGAATGCAGAAGACAAACCGATCATCACTGTCCTGAATAAGGTTGATCAGCTCGATGATCCTTCAAGACTTGTCTATTTCCGTACGCGCTTTCCCCGAACAGTGCCGATTTCTGCGTTGAAGGGAGAGGGATTAGACGATCTTCAGGACTTGATGGTCAAAGAGCTGAGCAAGCAGAGAAAAGTGGCCCGCTTTCGCATTCCTCAAAGTGAGTACGCCCTAGTCAGCGAGGTGATGGAAAACGGCATCGTAAAGAGCCGCACCTATGAAGAAAATGATGTCGTATTGAAAGCCGAAGTGTCGATTCCGCTTTACGGGAAGCTTACCCCTTATATTGATGAAAACGATGGTCGGAATCAAACAGCTCCCAATTAGTGAAAGGCCAAGGGAAAAACTCCTTCGCGGATTATCTGGCGACCTCTCCTTGGTTGAATTGATCGCAATCCTTTTGGGAACCGGATCGAAAACATTTCCTGTTGATCATCTCGCAAGGGAAGTCGTGTCTCGTTTCCCGAACATAAAAGAGCTTTCACTTGTGTCAGTCGAAGAGCTTTGCCAAATCAGCGGGATAGGACCGGCTAAAGCGCTGCAGCTGAAGGCTGCCTTCGAGCTCGGTATCCGCCTTTCCCGCCATCGATTTGATGAGCGCCCTCGGATAAAACATCCGATTGACGCCTACCGCCTTGTCAAAGATCGTTTAGAAACGCAGGAGCGCGAACATCTTCTCGAAATTATCTGCGATACAAAAGGGGGCGTGATTGCTATCGAGCTGATTTCGATCGGGACGCTGAGCGCCTCTTTAGTTCATCCTAGGGAAGTCTTCTCTCCCGCTATCCGAAAGTGTGGCGCCTCCTTGATCTTGGCGCATAACCATCCAAGCGGCGATCCCACCCCCTCGAAGGAAGACATTCTGATAACAAAAGATTTAATTAAGGCCGGCAGACTGATGGGTCTGCCATTACGGGACCATATTATTGTGGGAAACGGGCGCTTTCTTTCCTTAAGAGAACAGCTTAAGCTACAATTTTAGTTCCGAAATTGTTACACTATCTGCATGAACAATCGCAAATTTAAAATTGTGGCCTTGGGATGTCGAACGAACCAGTATGAAGGACAGGCGTTTCGCGATCAATTGGAGGCTGTCGGCTGGGAGCAGGCAGAGCCGGAAGAAGCCGCCGACCTCTGTATTGTCAATACCTGCACCGTGACCGCGTCTGCAGACAGCAGCAGCCGGCATGAAATCAGGCAGCTTCTGAAGCATAACCCCGGGGCGAAAGTCGTAGTGACCGGCTGTTTTGCCGAAAGAGACGCCGCAGCTGTCCGCAGTCTCGACGATCAGCTTAAGATCGTCTCAAACGATGCCAAAGAATCTCTGATTGAGCAGCTATTTCCCGAAGAAGAGATCCCCGAATTTTCGATCAAACGATTCGACGCCCACACGCGCGCTTTCGTCAAAGTTCAAGATGGCTGTAATTCTTTCTGTACGTATTGCATCATCCCTTATGTGCGGGGGCGCTCAAGAAGCCGCACTCTTGATGACATCCTCAAAGAAGTGGAAAATCTCGTGGAGTCGGGTTACAAGGAAATCGTCTTGACCGGAATCAATATCGGAGATTTTGACGGGGGAGTCAAAAATGGCGACACACCCAAAACTTTGGCCGAGCTTGTCAGACTTGTCGATCAAGTCCCCGGTGTCGAGAGAATTCGGATTTCGTCGATCGATCCCGACGAAGTGGATGATGATCTTCTCGAGGCGGTCATCACTGGCGACAAGACCTGCCACTCCATGCATATCGTCTTACAATCGGGCTCAAATGTTGTCTTGAAACGAATGAATCGCAAATACACGCGCCATATGTTTATGGAAACGATCAACCGCTTGAAAAATGCAAGTCCAAAATTCACATTCACAACAGATTTGATTGTCGGGTTTCCCGGAGAAACAGACTACGACTTTCAAGAAAGTCTTGCCGTGATGGAAGAGGTTCGGTTTTCCAAGGTGCATATGTTTCCTTATAGCGACAGGCCACGAACAAGAGCCAATTTATATCCCAATAAGGTCTCGTCACAGGAGATCAAAAAGCGCAAGCAGCAGGTCTTGAGACATGCTGAAAAGCTTGCATTCGACTTGAGGAATCAATACGTTGGTGAAACGATGACGATCTTGACTGAGAGTGCAGACAGGGGACATACCGATAATTTTTTGGAGGTCAAACTTAAGTCGGGTTCTGTTCAGCCCAACCAGCTCGTCCGCGTCAAGCTGGTCGACAATGCACCTGACGCGCTTGTTGGGTTATTATGCTGATTCGTATTGCTCGGCGCTTAAAGCCGTTTACTCATATTCCGGGGACAAAAATTCCGATTCCTTATTCCCCTTTTGTCTTACACCCTTTTCCGACGCATCTTAATATTTTGAAAAACGGCGCGCTTTTTTCTGAACATTCTCTTCCGCTTTCAGGGCCGGTTAAAGGGTTTACAGCCGAGCTCGATTTAGAAAGAGGACACATCAGACTGTTCGGCACTGCACGCGAGGGTTATTACGAGGCGCTCGTTAAAGGCGACGATCAAGGAGTCGCATTCCAGGTTAAGAAGGGGCCGCTCGCGTTAAAAAGTTTCGGAAAGGCCGCGGCCGGTCACCGCCGCTATGAACGGTTATCGCTTGGCTCCCATAAATCGCAAGAGTGGAGCGGCATCGAAAGGAGGGGAGACCCGATCGAATATTTTCCCATTTGGATGGCTCTTGGACAGACGGTTCCGGTCGCTTTGCAAGACAATAGAGGAGGGACGCTGGACATGCTCGCCGGGGCGCGCGATTTAACGACTTTTAAGCATATTTGGCTTGCCGGTTTCGAAGGGATCATGGCGCCTCGCTTAATGGATACAGATCACCACGGTTTTTCCTTGACGCCTCCTGACAGCACCCTGTCTCCTCTTCCTCTTCTGACAGAAGGGGCAAAAATAATTCGCCAGCTTTTTATTGAAGAAAAAGGCGAAGAGATCCTCGTGCTTCCCCGCCTGCCTCAAGAGTTCCATGCCGGAAGGCTTGTGGACGTGACGCTTTTGTCAGGCCTTCAGATGAATCTAGAATGGTCGAAAAAAAAGATTCGGCGTCTCGAGTTATTTCCACGTCACGACATGGCCGTTCCATTAAAGTTTTCAAAAGGAGAGTCAAGTTTCCGGGTGAGGACAAGCCTTAAGGACAAGGGAACGCGCCACCCTATCGAGAAAACATTGCAGTGTGAAAAAGGGACATGGTATAGTCTCGATAACTTCAAACATTAAGATGTGTTCGATTATGCCCCCGCCAGGTATGGAGACAGAATTAACGCAGCTCATCAACCATTGCTGCTTTCGTCCTCATGAAGCTTTAGGTCTTCTCGGCCCCTCACACATTCGCATGTGGTCGCCCGATTCAGCGGAACTAAAGCTCACGGTAAAAGGGGAGTTGGTGACAGCGGTTAAAACCCATCCTTCAGGTCTTTTTGAGTACCGCTCCCATCAGCCTCTTGAGCCGTTGGATTACCAAATAGTGTCATCAAAAGGGGAGAAGGCCTACGATCCTTACTCCTTTCCTTTGACTATCAGCGATAACGACCTTTACCTTTACGCAAAAGGCGAGCACTACGACCTTTATCGCATGATGGGCGCGCGCATGACAGAAAACTTGGGCGTCAGCGGCGTTAGGTTTGCCGTCTGGGCGCCCCATGCAGCGCGAGTTTCGGTTGTGGGTGATTTCAATCAATGGGACGGCAGGCGCCATCCGATGACACTTTTGGGTCAATCCGGCGTTTGGGAGCTCTTCATCCCTTCGCTTAGAGCGGGGAGCCGCTACAAGTTTGAGATTCGCACAAGCCAAGGCGCTCTGCTCTTAAAAGCAGACCCGTTTGCATTGGCAAGCGAAAAACGGCCGAGCAATGCCTCTGTTGTTGCCGATTATACCGGCTACAACTGGACAGACCATGAGTGGATGAGCCAAGACCATGGAACCAATATCCCCATGGCCGTTTACGAATTGCACCTTGGCTCTTGGAAACAAAAGACGGGGGAATTCCTAAATTACAGGGAACTGGCGCCGCTTATTGCCGATTACGTCATCGACATGGGATTCACCCACGTCGAACTCCTCCCCATTACAGAACATCCTCTCGATGAATCGTGGGGCTACCAGGTCTCGGGATATTTCGCCGTTACCAGCCGATTTGGCTCGCCCGAAGACTTTCAATTTTTTGTCGATTATCTCCATCGAAGGGGAATCGGCGTCATTCTTGATTGGGTTCCGGCTCACTTTCCCGACGACCCGTTTTCTCTTGGTCTTTTTGACGGGACTCCTCTTTACGAACATGAAGACCCGAAAAAGGGCTACCATCCTCATTGGGAGACCCATATTTTTGAATTTGGCCACCCGAAGGTGAGTAATTTTTTAATTGCCAGCGCCCTTTTTTGGTTGAAGGAGATGCATATTGACGCGCTTCGCGTGGATGCTGTCTCCTCCATGATTTATCTCGACTATGGGAGAGAATATGGACAATGGGAACCGAACCGATTCGGCGGCATCGAATATTTAGAGGCCATTGAGTTCCTTAAGCATCTCAATACGGCCATCAAAGAGCGGGTCCCAAGAGCTCTTATGATCGCAGAAGAGTCGACAAGCTTCCCGGGAATCACCACCACTCCGAAGAAGGGAGGGCTCGGGTTTGATTTTAAATGGAATATGGGATGGATGAACGATACGTTGGATTATTTCACAACAGAACACGACAAAAGGCCCGATCAGCACCACCATTTAACGTTTCCGGTTCTCTACGCATTTCAAGAGCGCTATTTTTTGCCCATTTCCCACGATGAGATTGTCCATGAAAAAAAATCGCTCATCGGCAAGATGCCGGGTGATATCCCGGAAAAATTTGCCAACCTGCGCCTTTTTTACAGCTACCTTGTCTGCCAGCCCGGCAAGTTTCTTATATTTATGGGCGGGGACTTTGGCCAGCTGAACGAATGGAATTGTAAACAAGAGCTGGGTTGGGATCTTCTCAATCTGGGCATGCACAAAAGCTACAACTTGATGTGCAAGGCTTTGAATCATCTTTATCAGACTCATGAGGCCCTATGGCAAAAAGATGACACCATTCATGGATTTGAATGGGTCACCTATTCCGATCGTTCGAATTCTGTCATTGCTTACCTTCGGAAAAGCGATCGTCAAACTTTGCTCTGTGTTCACAATTTTCAACCGCAAACCCACCCGTCATATTATCTGAAAATAAAGACGATAAAGTCGATTAAGCTCATTTTTTCAAGCGATCATCCCTCCTTCGGAGGGTGGGGAACAGAAGACTCCGCGCCAATTATTTCCGCTGGCAACGAAGGGGTCACCCTTTCAATTGCCCCTCTTGCCACGCAAATTTACGAGGTTGAGCGCGGATGAAAAAAAGTGATTACGACGCCCTTTGCGAAACGGCATGGGAGCATAACAGGCGGTATTATGTCGAACATAGCCCCGTGATTTCTGACGAGGAATTCGACCGGCTGCTCAAACAGATCGAGTCCATTGAAAAAGAATATCCGAACTGGATCTCTTCAGCATCTCCGACGCAAAGGGTCGGAGAAGAGACGACAGAGGGATTTAAGACTGCTGAGCATAGCGTTCCGATGCTCTCCCTGGCTAATACCTATTCTCGGGATGAAATCGAGGAGTTTATCAAGCGGGTTGAGCGCCTTGAGGGAAAAGGGGGACACGTCTTCTGCTGCGAATTGAAAATGGATGGAGTCGCGATTTCCTGCCGCTATGAAAACGGACTCTTTGTCCAAGCCGTCACTCGAGGAAACGGACGGGAAGGGGATGTGATCACAGCAAACATGCGGACATTGCACTCCCTTCCCTTAAAACTCTATGGTGACGATGTGCCCGATGTGCTCGAAGTTCGGGGCGAAGTGTATATGCCCCGCGACGTTTTCACTCGGCTCAACAAGACGCGAAAAGACAGAGGAGATGAGCCATGGGCCAATCCTCGAAATGCCGCTGCAGGCTCATTGAAATTAATCGATCCCAAAGAAGTCAACCGCCGCGGTCTGGCCGTAAAATTTTACGCAATTGCCGAGTGCGATGGACTGCCGGTCACCTCGCAATTCGAGACACATGAGTACTTAAGGAGACACGGCCTTCCCATTCTTGCAGAAATTGAGCGCTGTCACTCCCTAGGCGCAATCTGGGCGTTTACAGAAAAAGTGAAACGTTTAAGACAGGACTTAGCTTACGACATTGACGGAATTGTCATTAAAGCCGACTCTCTTGCTTCCCAAAAAAAGATGGGGGCTACCGGCAAAAATCCAAGGTGGGCGGTCGCTTATAAATTTGCCGCAGAACAATCCGAAACAGTGATTGAAGATATTTCCGTGCAAGTGGGTCGAAGCGGAGTGTTAACCCCCGTGGCAGAGCTCACCCCCGTTTTTTTAGTGGGGAGCACCATCTCGCGCGCGACGCTCCACAATCAAGACGAAATCGACAGAAAAGATATTCGGATTGGCGACACCGTATTGATCGAAAAAGGGGGGGATGTGATCCCCAAAGTGGCGGCCGTTGTCCATGATAAAAGGCCGGAAGGGACACAAAAGTGGCACGCGCCGAAACAATGTCCCAGCTGCGGAACCGATACCGTGAACATTGAGGGTGAGGTCGCCATTCGATGTCCGAATAGCGAATCTTGCCCCGCTCAAAATCTCCGTTCATTGATTTACTTTGCAAGCAAGCAGGGGATGGATATCGAGCATTTAGGAGAAAAAGTTGTCGAGCAGCTTGTTTCATTGGGTTTTGTCAAAAGACCCTCTGATTTTTTCGCCCTGACTCCTGAGCAGCTTTCTCACCTCGAGGGATTCAAAGAAAAATCCATTTCTAATTTGCTCGGCAGCATTGACGCCTCAAAAAAGGTTCCTCTCGCCAGATTCATTATGGCTCTTGGCATCAAATTTGTCGGCGCCGGCACCGCGGAGTTGATCGCTCGAAAAGTTGGAACAATAGAAGGTCTTAAGACTGTCACTTATGGTCAGCTCATTGCAATCGACGGCATTGGAGAGAAAGTCGCTGAATCTGTCGTTGATTTTTTTGACGATCCTGACACTCTCGACGAGGTCGATCGGCTACTGGAATTAGGTGTCGCGCCCCAGGCGGAGCGTGTCATCAGCTACACCGATCATCCCTTTACCGGGAAAACATTTGTCTTAACAGGCTCGTTGGAGAATTTTACAAGGCAGTCGGCTTCTTCTTTGATCAAGGAAAGGGGAGGAAAGGTCACGTCATCGGTGAGCCGAAAGACCGACTACGTTTTAGCAGGCGAAGATCCCGGGTCAAAGCGGGACAAAGCAGAAAAGCTTGGCGTCGCCATCATTGACGAAGCCAAGTTTCAATCTCTTTTGTAGGACTCTTAATGTCTAAGATCCACAATGTCAATGAATGATGGATCACCGGGGATCATCCTTGAGACAGCGTCGATAAAAACATCGCTGTAGTAGTGGTAAAGGGACCTTGCTCCTGCTTCGATTTGCGCCATTCGCGTGTCGTAGTGAATGAGCCTCTTGCACTCTATGACACTGGCTTCATATTCAATCAGTATCCGTTTTTTTTCATAGTCCAAAACTTCCTCCGCCAGCTCGACTTCCTGTTCGGTGTTGGCTTCGTCAATCCTTCGTTTGAAAATTTTGTTCGCCTGGTCCAATGCCATATCGCGGAGCGTCTGATGGGAGGCTAAGAGTTCGTTTAACTCTTGCTGACACATTTTTTTTGAAAATGAAAGGTCGTTGCGGTGAGTCAAAAATTCATCGGTAATGCCCCACAAAACGGCCCGTTCATTTTCGTGGAGCATCTCGCTAAACGTGCTGCTTTCAAGGTGAAAAATGTCCACGAGGTCTGCGATTGGATACTGGCTCAAACTCATGCGGTCAGTCGCGGAGCGGCTCGAGTAAGAGGCGATGAATAAATGACGCCTTTCATAAGGAGTCAAAGTCAGGTGTGCCCGGCCGCGCAGATAAGCGTGTTTGAAACCGCATTTAAGATCTTCAGCTCTTTTTTCTTCAATGACAACAGGATCGCTATAGTGGTTCGGAATCAGGTAAACACCGGTTCCAATAAATGCCGGAACGCAGGCGACAGCAAGGCCGATAGGCTGGCCGCCCGGGGTTGCAAGGGCAACAACAGCTCCGATGCCAAGAGCCGCGAGCCCACAGGCCGCCGCCACTCCGTTCCAAAATTGTCTGGTCTCGAAGAAAGAAGGTCTGTTCATAAAGATTTTACCATCGATCACCACCGTTTCATGCGACAACGGGCTTATGGATTCTCTTTCGGTAAAGAGATCGTAAGGGGAGGGCTCATCACCGTGGCCCAGAGGAGAAAAAAGAGCGATAATGGTTGATTCAAGTGCCGAATCAATCGGATGAGAGAGTGTCAGTTTGGCCATATCCGGCCTGAACCATTCGCGATAATGATGCCTCAACTGATACGGTGTGAATGTTTTAAGATTGTGAATGAGAACCGGGTCGTCAGTCACTTCCAAAAGCTCGGCTCTGGCAAGTTCAAGTGCTTTTTGGCTCAAAGTGCCGTGGTGCAAAAAATCTCTTATGAGCATCAACGCCTCCTCAATGTCTGACGCGTCAGAAAGAGTGAGCGAGATTTTTGTCGAAAACGGGGTCTCGGTGACATGAGATCTTGCCAGAAGATCTTGATTGGTTCGTTTCAAAAAGTGCGCAATATCGCTCCATTCGTAATGCTCTGTTTCTTGGAGCAGGCTGCAGGCGACAAGCCGATTGATGCCGGGTCTTACTTCTGAAAAAGCTCCCCCTTTTACCGTCAGAGTCAGTTCAATGCGCTGGCCTGGGGATGTCGAGTCAAACTCAAATCCGTTGTCGAGTTGTGCCGCAGCAAGAGGACCGGCGCTTGCGATCAACAAAAGCAGTGTGATGAAAGATCGTAACATTGTTCACCTATCGTTTAAGATTGCTTTGATTTAGATGTCAAAACTATAGCAAAAAAATCATTTCTCCGGATAAGAAATGATGGCATTTTTCTAAGACACAAGAATTGCAGTTTCTAAAGAGATTTTTTTGTAAAAAATCACCCAGTAATATCTTATTTTAAAATAGTAAATTTTATCTTTTGAAAGATTTGTGTGATTAAAAGTCAGGTATTTATTTGTAAAGCATGTGCTTCTCTTAGCCAAAGAGAAGGTTGACATTTTAACCCCTGTT
>CAZVSU010000017.1:33853-35803 GCA_964629645.1 uncultured bacterium
AACTGGATACTTCTCAAAATGATTTTTAACAAAGGGACTTCAGCATGTTCTTAGACGCGAATGGATTCGTTATCGGCTCCGGAATTGTAGCGCTCTTGTATGGCTTGTTTCTCATTCGATCAATTCTCGCAGCTAGTGCAGGAAACGAACGGATGCAAGAAATTGCCGGGGCGATACAAGAAGGGGCAAAAGCCTACCTTAACCGGCAATATACCGTCATCACAATAGTGGGTCTGATTATCTTTGCTTTTCTCACCTGGAAATTGGGTCTGGCCGTAGGCATCGGCTTTCTTATCGGCTCGATTTTGTCCGGACTTGCAGGTTACATTGGAATGAATATTTCTGTTCGCGCCAACTCTAGAGTCACCGAGTGCGCACGAGGCAGTTTAAATGCCGCCCTTCAGCTTGCCTTCAAATCAGGAGCCGTGACGGGATTTTTGGTCGTGGGACTCGCCTTGCTCGGTATCGGGATCTACTACATCGCCCTTAAAGCATGGGGCTTCGATTCCGGCGCCCTTTTAGAGGCGCTTGTGGCCCTTGGGTTCGGCGCTTCACTTATTTCGATCTTCGCGAGACTAGGCGGAGGCATATTCACAAAAGGGGCTGATGTCGGCGCTGATCTTGTGGGTAAAATTGAAGCGGGCATTCCTGAAGATGATCCGAGAAACCCCGCCGTTATTGCCGACAACGTCGGAGACAACGTCGGCGACTGTGCAGGAATGGCGGCCGATCTTTTCGAAACCTATGTCGTCACAATCGTCGGGACAATGCTTCTTGCCGGCGTGTTCTGGAATGACAATCCCGAAGTGCGCGAGATGATGCTTATGTATCCTCTTGTCATCGGCGGCGTTTGCATCATCGCTTCGATTTTGGGCTCTTTTTTCGTCCGTCTGGGCAAAAGCAAAAATATTATGGGCGCGCTTTATAAAGGATTTATCGCAACCGCCTTGTTTTCGGCAGTCGGAATAGCGGCCGCGACTCAGCTGACAGTCGGCTTTCAAGAGGTTTATCAAGGGAGCGAAGTGGCTTTTAACGGAGCCAACCTTTACGTTTGCTCTCTTATTGGTTTATTTGTGACAGGACTTTTGATTTGGATTACAGAATACTATACATCAACGGCTTATCGTCCCGTGAAAGAAATTGCAAAAGCCTCGGAAACCGGTCATGCCACAAATATGATCGCAGGTCTTGCTGTTTCCCTTGAATCGACAGCGCTTCCTGTCATCGTGATCTGTTTGGCGATTTTGCTCACCTATCTCAATGCAGGCCTTTTTGGCATCGCCATTGCGGCAACATCAATGCTTGCACTTGCGGGCATGGTTGTTGCGCTGGACGCCTACGGTCCGGTGACCGATAATGCCGGCGGTATTGCCGAAATGGCAGACCTCCCCCCTGAAGTCAGGCAGACAACTGATGCACTGGATGCCGTTGGGAATACGACAAAAGCCGTGACGAAGGGCTATGCGATCGGTTCTGCCGGCCTGGCAGCGCTTGTTCTGTTTACAGCGTTCATTGAAGATATCACTCACTACTTCCCTGAGATGCAGCTGCAATTTTTCTTACAGGATGCCTATGTTGTCATCGGCCTCTTTCTTGGCGGCCTTTTGCCCTATCTATTCAGTTCGATGAGTATGAAGGCTGTTGGGCGGGCCGCAAGCTCGGTTGTGATCGAAGTCAGGCGGCAATTCAAAGAGATTCCCGGCATTATGGAGGGAACAGCTAAGCCCGACTATGGCCGCGCGGTCGACATGTTGACAAAAGGGGCCATCAAAGAAATGATTCTGCCCTCGCTTCTTCCCGTTGCTGCACCGATCATCGTCTATTATGTGATTAACTTGATCAGCGGACAAGAGCAGGCCTTCTTGACCGTCGGGTCGATGCTTCTTGGAATCGTCGTGACCGGAATCTTTGTCGCAATTTCGATGACGTCAGGCGGAGGCGCGTGGGATA
>CAZVSU010000018.1:0-35357 GCA_964629645.1 uncultured bacterium
CATCCCGGCGGCTTAGAATTCGAATTTGTAGAAAAACTTTATTAACTAAGTACTACTGACGATCAAGGAAGCGGTAGAAGGCTTTGCATCAACTCTTGTGTTGAATGAAAAAAAAGCCCTTGATATCATTGCGGGTTTCTCTTTGTCAGGAGTTTACCATGCAGATACCCACAGATCGAAGTCCCTACCATCCTTATCTAAAGCCGCTGTCTAAAAAGTCACGCAATGCGTCCGCTTTGATCTTTCAACGCTCTGAATCGATTCTTAAACAATATGTCACCGCTCTCAAAAATGGGCACAAAAGCTCTGATGCGATCAGAGCCTCTTTCACCCAACCCTCGACGAAATACCAAGTGACGCCGCTGCATGTCGCAGCGATCACCGGCCAGGTAGAGATCGCCCGCAATCTCATCGAGTTTGGACATGTCGATGTCAATGCGGAAGATATCCACGGTTGGACTCCTCTTCATCACGCTGTTGTGATCAAAAATGCACGAATGATCAATCTTTTGCAAAAGTATGGAGCAAAAGATGGCGTGGTTAATGACAGAAATGGGTCGCCTCTTGATTTTCATGAAATGATTCATGCCGAGACCAAACCTCTGGATCAACCCATCTTAGAAATGGACTCTTCAGGCTCGTTTGTCAAGATGTCAAGAAAGAGCTTCAAAGCCTTGACCGGATCCATCTTTATCGACCGGATGAAAGTACCCCCCTCACTTTTGATCGATGACTGGGGACTCGTCAGCCACGACGAAGCGTTCTACAACTACGACTGCCAAGTGAACAATCGCAAAAGATACGAGACATTTTTAAATTCTGCAGTAAAAGTCGCTTTGCAAAGAACAACGATTGACGAGGGAGGGACAGAGAGGCCGATTGGAGCAACGATCGTCGCAGCGTGCGATATTGAACCCGGCGCGATGATATGCGACTATCTGGGCGAGTATACTGACTCTGAAAACTCTGAAGTGGGAAAAGAAGACTATCGACTTGGAAGAGTCGATGGAGCCCGATTTCGCAATTTAGGTCCCATTGCTCAAGATGGATTTCCCAATGCCTTCGGATCTGCCGTGATCAATATCAAGGGACTTCCTCACGTTTCCATCCTTGTAGCTACATCGAAGATAAAGAAGGGAGAACCTGTGGTGTGGGACTACTCCACACATCCGGTTAAATTTTTTGGTATTGACGGGTTAGCAGGAGTCCCTTCAATGGGTTACCGCTATTACGAGCTTAGACCTTTAGCAGCGAGTCGATTTATCCAAAACCTCGATATTGTTCCTTTTCTCCTGAAATTCAAACATTTCATATCGAATGGCGAGGTTCCGGTTGAAGATTTTGACGCCTATCCTGTCTTAGATCAACTCCTCTATTTCCTCAACACACCGGTCGTCTTTATGAAGCACGCCCTCTTAGGTCATTTTGATGTCGATGATTTTAATGGTCTTCGTACGAGTTCTTTGATTGAGGTGACTAATTTTGGACGAATCCCGGAAAACTTCCAAGCCGAACCCATACGCACTCTCATGCAAGATCCCGACCAATTTCAGATCCTAAGGCAGTATCTCCTGACACACCTTGAACTAGGAAACAGTCTGATTCCCCAAAACATTCTTTTTCAAGTGAGTCAGAATATCGACCGCTTCCGCGATCCGAAAGATCATCCTCCGGAAAATTTTTCTTATGTTTACGAACTTGCCAAAGAATTTTTTCTCGCGGGAAAAGACGTGCTTTGTCTTGAATTAATCGATATCTTTTTTGGGCAATATGAATGGGTCTCCACCCTTACAAAAGAAGAATTGAGAGGCATGATGATCAAAGCTGAACCTATCTTCAAAAAGAGATGTCAAGTTGCTTGTCATCTTGTCACTTGAAGAAAGAACGTTTCAAGAGCGGAGCCGACGGGGGTAAAGCGCCGAATTGAAAGGCGGGCTTCAGCAGCAAAATCATGTATCTTTTCAAGCGGCAAAATACTTTTCGTATCGGCACCGTTTAATGCCGGTTTCTGATCTTTATTGATGATATGCGAGGCATTGCCCCCGGATTTGAGCAGATGGAGGTCTCGGTACCAGGAGACAACAATTTGAAGAAGCCGGTCGACCTCTTCTTGAAAGTGGAGGGAAACAACACCATCAATTTCTTTTTCTATTGCATCCCGTTGAGTTGCGGAAAGTTGCTTAGGCTCGTCAGGCATAAGCTCCGAACGGGCGGCAGAACTCAGCTCGTCTTTCAACTCCTGAAAGACCCGAGACGCATCATCAGCATAGGATTTGATCGCATCAAAGGAGAGGGAAGGTTTGGCGAGGAGGGCAAGCGTCGCCTCCCGGATAGGATCGCTTCCCTGCTCGCACAGTCGGAGAGCTTCTGCTGCTGACCCTCCCGAAAAGGGAACGACTTTTGAGGCTGTTTCATGAGCGATCCCTCGCTCTCCAGTCAACCAATTGAGCAATGTGTCGTCGGGAATGGGTTCGAAGTGAATACGGCGGCAACGGGAGACCACAGTCGTTAATAGGCTTTCCGGTGCGCTTGACAATAAGATGATCACAGCATCATCAGCCGGTTCTTCGAACGTCTTGAGAAGGGCATTCGCGCTTGTCCCTAGCATGCGATCCGCCTCTTCGATAATGAACACCTTTCGATTGGACTCAAGAGAAGCGAGATAAACATCTTCGCTGAACCTTCTCATAGAATCTAAGCTATGAAATCCGATTTTCCCTTCAGGCCGATAAATGCGGATATCGGGATGATGCTTGGTCTGCTCACCGACGATATGCCGAGCCAAAGAGAGGGCAAATAGACTTTTGCCGACACCGGGAGGACCGGAAAAGAGAAATGACTGCCCAATTTTTCCTCGCTCAACCATACGGATGAGACACTCTTTCACCCGTTCATTACCGATGATTCCTTCAAACATACTCTTTTAATCTGTCTTGGATCAAAGAAAAGGCTGTTTCATAGACCTGTTCGGCAGGCCGGTTGGCGTCAATAACAAAAATGCGATGAGGATCCTGCTCGTGAAGCCAATGAAAGCCGCGATGCAGACGACGATGAAACTCAATCTCTTCTGACTCAAGGCGATCTAAAGTGCCGGCGGCTTGCTGTGTCCGCTCAAGTCCCGTATTGGGATCCACGTCGAGTAGCAAGGTAAAAGCGGGTGTGATCTGCCCAACAACTAAGTCGCAAATCTCCTGCACCCTCGGAACATCGAGACCTCTGCCAAAGCCTTGGTAGGCCACTGTAGAGTCGTTGAAACGGTCGCAAAAAACGAGTGTCCCGTCTTCAAGCGCGGGCCGTATCACATCGCGAATGTGTTGGGCGCGCCCGGCTAAAAAGAGCATCAACTCAGCCATCGGATCCAATTGATGCGCTTCGTTTTTTTCCAAAACGAGCTGACGGATCTGTTCCCCAAGAACTGTGCCTCCAGGCTCGCGCGTCAAAAGGACAGAACGTCCTTCTCTTTCAAGTGAGTCTTTTAATCGCTTTAAAAGGGTGCTCTTTCCGGAGCCCTCACCACCTTCAACAGTAATGAAAAGGCCTTTAATCGGTTTCGACATCCTCTTCATCCCCTTCTGCTTCAATTTTTTGGATGCCGATCAAGACGTTGTCGTCTTTCAAATGGGCGAGGCGCACTCCTTGAGTATTGCGTCCCATTACTCTGACATCAGACATCGGGATGCGTATGGCTTGTCCATGCGAAGACATCATCAAAACGCTGTCTTCGTCGGTCACACAAAGCGCTCCCACAACCTGACCGTTTCTTTCGTTTACGATAATGGAGCGGACTCCTTTGCCACCGCGATTGGTGTGCCTGAACTCATCAACCAGGGAGCGTTTTCCGTAGCCGTTTTCCGAAACGATGAGGACCGATTCATCGCCTTGAACAATTTCGCACGCAATCACGGCGTCTTTGTCATCGCTCAATGTGACTCCCTTGACTCCCCGTGCAGTACGTCCCATGGCCCTCACTTGGTCTTCATCGAAACGAACAGCCATTCCACTGGCGGTGAAAAGCATCACTTGCTGCTTTTCGTAAACAAGCCTTGTTGCCAACAGCTCGTCATCTTCGTCGAGTCCGATGGCGCGGATGCCGTTTCGTCTCGGATTGCTGAACTCGCTTAAGTCTGTTTTCTTGACGATCCCTTTGTTAGTCGCCATGAAAATCGCAGCCGGCTCATCAAACGATGGTACGCGAAGAACCGTTGCAATATGCTCTTCGGGCATCAAATCACCCAAAAGATTGACGAGAGGGCGGCCCTTCGATTGCCTTCCGGTCTCCGGAATCTGCCAGACTTTCAACCAGTAGCATCGCCCAAGAGTAGTAAAGATCAGTAGATGATCGTGTGTCGAGGCGACATAAAGACCCTTGATGGTGTCGCCCTCGCGCTTGAGCTTCACGCCTGAAACCCCCTGGCCTCCCCGCTTTTGCTCGCGAAAGACATTGACCGGCATCCGTTTGACGTAGTCATCGTCTGAGATCGTAATGACTGTTTCTTCGTTTGCTATGAGATCTTCCATATTCATCTCATGCTCAGCTGCAACAATCTGGCTACGGCGCCCTTCTTTGTAGTGTTTCAAAATCCCGTCCAACTCGTCGCGGATGATGTCGCGGACCATTTTTTCACTCGCAAGGACAGCGCGGTAATAGTCAATTTTTTTCAGGATCTCTTGGTACTCTTGACTGATCTTGTCATGCTCGAGACCTGTCAGCTGGTAGAGTCTTAGGTCCAAGACTGCATTGGCCTGCTTGTCGGTAAACTCAAACCGCTCAATTAACTCCTTCTTCGCAGCGTCGCGGTCAGAACTCCGTCTGATAATCCGCACCACTTCATCGAGGTGATCGATCGCTTTGAGGTAGCCCTCGAGAATATGGGCCCTCGCCTCAGCTTTATTGAGTTCAAATCGGGTGCGGCGCCTCACGACTTCGATGCGGTGATCAATCCAGGCAGCGATCATCGCTTTGATATTCATCAAACGGGGAAGCCCTTTGTCGAGCGCCAGCATATTGCAGCCAAACGTCACCTGAAGATCAGTGAACTTATAAAGCTGATTCAAAATCACATCGGGAATTTCTCCCCGTTTGAGCTCGATAACAAGGCGCATCCCGTCTTTATCAGACTCGTCGCGAAGATCGGCGATTCCTGTGATCTGTTTGGCATTGACTAATTCTGCGATCGTCTCGATGAGTCTAGACTTGTTGACGTTGTAGGGAATCTCGTAGACAACCAGCTTTTGACGGTCGGCCTGATCCTTCATCTCTTCAACCTCTATCCGGCCGCGCAAGATCAGTTTTCCTCTTCCTGTATGATAGGCCTCGTGGATTCCCCGATATCCACAGATCAGCCCCCCTGTCGGGAAATCAGGTCCAGGCATTACCTTGATGATGTCGTCCACAGTCGCATGAGGTTCGTCGAGAAGAAGAGTCGTCGCTTTGACAAGTTCGTGAAGATTGTGTGGCGGGATGTTGGTCGCCATTCCGACAGCGATCCCTGAGGAGCCGTTGCAAAGGAGGTTCGGAAATTTTGAAGGAAAAACGGTCGGTTCTTTTTTCGTCTCGTCGTAGTTGGCGATCATATCGACAGTTTCTTTATCGAGATCATCCATCATCTGAACGGAAGCGTGCGTGAGTCTCGCTTCCGTATAACGCATCGCAGCAGGAGGGTCGCCGTCAACCGACCCGAAATTTCCCTGACCGTTAATCAGAGAGTAGCGCATCACCCACTCTTGAGCCATTCTGACCAGAGTCGGATAAATGACCTGCTCGCCGTGGGGGTGGTAGTCACCGGAAGTGTCCCCGGAGATCTTTGCACATTTACGGTGTTTTCCCCCGGGGCTTAAGTTCAACTGCCGCATTGCGTAGAGAATCCTTCGCTGAGACGGCTTGAGGCCATCCCGCACGTCGGGCAGCGCTCTGGAAATGATCACAGACATCGAGTAGCGAAGGTAGCTTTCCTTCATCTCATCTTCGACATTGCGCGTGACGATATTTTCACCTTCAGTATATGACATGTCCGGACTTCCTCCTAAATATCGACGTCTTTGACTGCGAGAGCATTCTCTTCAATGAAGCTCCGTCTCGGGGCGACTTCTTCGCCCATCAGCATTGTGAACATGTGATCGGCAGCAACAGTATCAGGCAATGTGACTTTGACTAACGTGCGCTTTTCGGGATCCATTGTTGTTTCCCAAAGCTGATCGGCGTTCATTTCTCCCAGACCCTTGTAGCGCTGAATTTCAATCCCCTTCCTGCCGTTTTCACGCACAAAATTGATCACATCTCTTAAGTTGCCATAATCCGTTTTCGCTTCTTCTTCCACAATCGTCAAAATATCACGATCGCCGTTGAAGTAGTGCTTGAGTTCAAGCCCATACTTTTCGAGTCGTTCCCTGAGCTTGCGAAGCGTATCGGTTTCATAAAGCTCGACAAAGTGCAATGGCTTCAATCGGAAAAACTTGGCCTCTTCGGTTAACTCTTCCGGAGGAATCGAAGCGATTGTTTCCTCATGTTCTTTTCTTTGTTCGGCCTCATTCTGCTCTTTTAGTTCTAAAAACTCATTCTGGGAGTAGACATATTGCGGCTGCCCTCCCATCGTCACGACGTATTGGGGCAAGCGTCCCTCGGCGTCGCTTAGCTTCGTGAATTCTTTAAACGGTATTCCTCTTTTTTCGATGCGGTTAATGAAATGCTCAAGGTCTAAGATCGTGTGCATGAACTCAAAAACCTCTTCCGCGGACAGCTCTTTTTCATGGCCGTTTAACATGACGGTCATATCGCTCAAACCTAGCTCGAGGAGATAGTCATCCATTTCTTTTTCGCTGTGTATATAACGACTTTTTTTCTTTCTTGTGACGCGATAAAGCGGAGGCTGCGCAATGTAGATATAATTGTTTTCGACGAGCGCCGGCATATGACGGTAAAAAAATGTCAAAAGGAGCGTTCGAATGTGGGACCCGTCGACATCGGCATCTGTCATAATGATGATTTTATGGTATCTGAGCTTTTCCAAGTTGAAGGTGGTCGAGCCGATCCCGCACCCCAAGGCCGAAATCATAGTTCCAACTTCTTGGTTTTGGAGCACCTTTTCAAGCCGGGCCTTTTCAACGTTCAAAATTTTACCGCGAATGGGGAGTATCGCCTGGAAGCGGCGATCGCGGCCGGCCTTTGCCGACCCTCCCGCAGAGTCCCCCTCAACAATGTAAAGCTCGCAATGTTCGGGGTTGCGCTCTTGACAGTCTGTTAACTTGCCGGGAAGGCGGGCCGTATCGAGAGCCGATTTCCTAAGAGTGAGCTCCCTTGCCCTTTTGGCGGCTTCACGCGCTTTTGCAGCCAAGATTGCCTTGTCGGAGATCGACTTGGCAATATTGGGATTTTCGGCTAGGTAAATGCCAAGTTCTTCTCCTGTCAACTGTTGCACAACGGAGGCAACATCGCTATTTCCAAGCCGTTGTTTTGTCTGTCCTTCAAACTGGGGGTTGGGAACCTTAACAGCGACAACAGCTGTCAGCCCTTCCCGCATATCTTCACCGGTGATGACGATTTTGTCCGACTTGAGAAGGTTGTGATTTTTGATGTAATTGTTTAAAACCCGGGTCAAGGCTGTGGAAAACCCGGTAAGGTGGGTCCCTCCATGGCGCGTCGAGATGTTGTTGACATAACAAAAGTTTGTTTCTTGAAAGCCGCTGTTCCACTGCATGGCAATATCAACTTCAATCGGCCCGTCGTTGCCTTCTCGGACGCCGTGGAAAGCGATCGGTTTCGGAAATAACGCTTGCTTGTTTTCATTTAAATAGGAGACAAACTCTGATAGGCCGCCGCCATAACAGAAAATCACATCTTCGTTATCATTATCTCTTTGGTCAAAAAAGGAAATTTCGATGCCGCGGTTCAAAAAGGCCAATTCTCTGAGTCGTTTGAGCAGGATATCGTAATCGAAGACCGTTTCCGTCATAATATCGCTGTCTGGCCAAAAAGTGATACGGGTTCCCTGCCGGTCCGTTTCGCCCAGTTCCTTTAAAGGAGTCACAGGACGCCCTTTGGAAAATTCCATCGAGTAGTGTTTTTGATTTTTTGCCACTTCGACAATGAGCGTTTCCGACAGTGCGTTGACGCAGGACACGCCGACGCCGTGCAGTCCCCCTGAAACCTGGTAGGTGCTCTTGTCGAATTTGCCTCCGGCATGAAGAATCGTCATGACGACTTCCAAAGCTGTCACATCACGCCCCAGCTTTTTCGATTGCGTCTGATGTATTTCTATTGGAATCCCTCGGCCGTTGTCTTCAATCGTGATCGAACCATCCGGATTGAGCTGAACCAAAATTTTGGTGCAGTACCCGGCCATGGCCTCGTCGATGCAGTTGTCGACAACCTCATAGACCAGTTGATGAAGGCCGTTGACACCGGTATCGCCGACATACATACCGGGACGTTCGCGGACGGCCTGCAGTCCTTCTAAAACAGTAATCGATTCTGCTGAATACTCTTTGCTCTTCTCGTTGGACATATCCACAGTTCCTTTAGAAGTGGTTGTGTTATGTGACATTCCCCGACCCCGTGATTTTGCGTCATCCTATTTTGAAAACGATTTTTTTGATTTCAAGTCTCGGAAACCGTCTGCGCAAGGCAGCGAGGAGCCGAGGTTTTTCATGTTGTTCGAGTAAATTGTGAAGGGTCGAATTTTTGACCCTAATTTTTAGGACGCCGTCGTAAAAAGATTGAGGAGAAGTCATTGCGGCCAGCCGCTCGCCGATCACCTCGGACCAAGCAGCGAAAATTTGATCGGAACAAGTGCCGTGAGAACCGCGGACTTTTTGAAGCACATGGTGGAGCAGGTCGCTCAAGTGATGCGAAGTGGGTTGTGTTCCGTCATAATAGCGGGGTGTTCGTCTCGGTTTTGGTTTCACTCGTTTCTAAATCAAATGTGCGTTAGGAAATTTTCAGCTGCGCGTCCGCAAGGGACGCGCAAAGTGCCAACAAATGTCTATCTTGTTGAAGGGCGATTATCTCTCGCCTTGTCGATATAAATCGGGCGGCCGTTATACTCTTTTTCGTTAAGACTATCGATCGCCTCTTGGCCTTTATCAGCCGATTCCATTTCGACAAATCCGAAGCCTTTTGATCGTCCGGTCACTTTGTCAGTAATCACGATAGCGCTGTTCACGCCACCAACAGTTTCAAATATTTCTTTCAGATCTTCATCTGTTAAATCATAAGATAGGTTTCTTACGAATAGTTTCATACATTTCTCCATCGCTCTAAGTGGACTCCATCGCAACCTATCTAATTGAGGAAACTGAAGACTCGTGAGCGCGTTTACGGTTAACTTAAATTAGGAAACAAGTGATTTCCTAGACGTCATTATACAATAAACACCTTTATTTAGACACTGAATTCTCAAATATTTGACCCAGTTGGCAAGACTTTTTTAGGGAGCTGAAAAAAGACATCCTCGCGCGTGTATTCGACCTCGTCAACATCAGACACCCCGAGCTCTCTCAAGCGGCCGATGCATTTTTGAACAAGCTCCTCAGGAGTTGAGGCACCTGCCGTAAGACCAATCACAGAAGCATCTTTAAGCCATTCTGGGTCAATCTCATGCTCATTGTTGATCAAATACGACGGAACGCCTCGTTTTCGAGCGACCTCGACAAGGCGATTGGAGTTTGAGCTTTGAGGATCTCCAACAACCAAAACAACACTGGTGGCGCCTGTGATCTCCCTCAAAGCCATCTGCCGATTTGTCGTGGCATAGCATATCGAAGAGCTTGGCAAAGTTTCGATCCAAGGATACTTCACTTTGAGTGCATCGGTGATTTCTCGGACGTCGTCTAAACTCAACGTTGTTTGTGTGATATAAAAAAGTTTATCTGTCGGCTTGTAGGTAAGACTGTTGACGTCTTCTGCCGATTCGACGATCGTGGTCACATCCGGAGCTTCACCTGCAGTTCCAACAATTTCAACATGGTCTCGATGCCCGACGAGGATAATCTGGTACCCTTGAGACGCATATCTCTTTACAGCTGAGTGGACTCTCGTGACGAGACCGCATGTTGCATCAATCTCGATGAGATGACGCTTCTTAGCCTGCTTCCGAATTTCTGGCGAGACGCCGTGTGCTGAATAAATGAGGCGCTCTCCTTCGGGAACTTCGGAGAGGTCTTCAATAAAAACGGCCCCCATATCCCGAAGTCGATTGACGACATGCTGATTGTGGACAATTTCGTGCTTAACGTAAATCGGGGCCCCCCAGATCTCAAGGGCTTTTTCAACGGTTTCGATCGCCCGCACAACGCCTGCGCAAAAGCCTCTGGGCATCGAGAGTAGGAGCTTCATAACAACCTTAAATTTATCGATTTAAATGATTTCTGTAGAAATCTTCACAGATGGTCTCAAGAATATCGAGAGTCTCTTCAAAAAGCTCTTCACCGCCAAAATAAGGATCGGGCACATCGGTGCCTTTGTGAGCATCGCTAAAATCTGTCGCCATGTAAATTTTGCCACGCTCTTCGTCGCTTGCTGCAAGGTTTTCGAGATGTTGAAAGACACTCGATTCAGCTGCTAAGATATAATCAAAGTCTTTGAAATACTCTGTTTTAAAACGTTTCGCTCGACCATTGAGCTCATAACCGCGATTTTCTGCAGCTATTCTCATTTGAGGATGAGCCCTTTCTCCAACATGCCAGTCCCCAATACCGCAGCTGTCAGCCTCGAATAAATGGGCTTTATCCTCTTTTTCGACTATGCGGCGGAGAATCGATTCACCCGCGGGAGAGCGGCATATATTACCAAGGCAAACAAACAAGACTTTGATCATATAATCATTATAAGGGATCGAATTAAGGATTGCAACAGGCTCCCGCCTGATTTGAATGGCGGGAGCTGTGCGGTCAAGCTAAGATTTATGCGATAAAATTATCGTGCTCATCGCCGTATTCATCATCAATTTCTTGGTGATCAGCAGCCATAAGAGCGTCTTCTTCTGAGTCTTCGTCATCCGAGTCAGCCAAAAGCTCTTCTTCGGCTTCGTCTTCATCCGAGTCAGCCAAAAGCTCTTCTTCGGCATCATTGACCGGCTCTTCTTTTTGACTCTCGTCATCTGCGGCGAAAATGACGATATTTTGGTTTTCGTCGATTATTTGCTCTTCTTGAACAGCTTCGTCTTTTGTTTCTTGTTCACCGCTTAATGTTGTGTTTAACATGAGCAGTGACAACCCGCAAATCAACATTGTTTGATAAGTCATATGTCCTTCCTTTTGTTTCCTGTTACAGTTATTCAACCGAACGCACTTTAAATGTCACAACTTAAGCACAAAGCACGACCGGTAAAACGATTGAAGAATGGTTCCCCCAATCTTAACACCAATTAGACTCGAAAAACGAATTTTGTCAAAAGGAAATGCCCCTGCATCCACAATCTCGGTCATCCTGACAGCGAACGAGAGTCTAGAGTGCGATAAAAAAACCCGGACGCTTTTTCAAGAGCATTTATCGTCACCTAGAAAAGCGGAACTTTCCCACTCCTCTTTTGTCAGATCCAAAACCAAAACTTCGAGTCTAATTGGTTTTAATTCATTATGGTGGAGCGTAGAAAAGAAGTACAGACGAAATAGTTAAGATGTTCCGCAAGAAAAAAAAGGGCGCCAAAAATCTTGCCAAAATTGCCTTGCGACTCAAAGGCCTCTTTTATCTTTCGAGGCTTGAAAATCGGCCCTTCCAAAACAGTTACGATGATTGGACATCCGCAACGCAACGAAATCCATACGTACTGTTGGCCGTTCGCGGGTTATTTCGATGACGTCTAGAACATTCGAGATCCTCTTTGAGGCTTTTCCAACATCCCCCTCGGAGCACGCGGTACTCACCCTGTAGAGGGCCGAATGGATTTTCTGGTTCTTGATTCGAAGTCTCGTAATAGTTGTACCCGTACCAATCCTGACACCATTCGTAGACATTGCCGGCCATGTCATAAAGTCCGTAGTTATTGGGCTGATAACTCTTGACAGCAGTGGTGTCGGAGCTAAAGAAGTTCGCCGAAGTTTTTTCAATGTCGTCACCGGACGGATAAAGGGCATCTTCGATTCCCCCCTTTGCTGCCACCTCCCACTCGGCTTCATTTGGAAGGCGCTTTCCTACCCATTTTGCATAAGCGACGGCTCCATACCAGGTGACGCCGACGACAGGATGCTTTGCATATCCCGATTCTATTGTGACTTTGCCGGATGTCCTTTTAATGCGGGACTCTCTCAGTTTGATGATGTCGTTGTGGTTGCAATCTTTTTCTCCGCCCATAGCTTCCAAAAAACGAACAAACTGCTCATTTGTGACCGGGTGAATATCAATGGCGTAGCTTGCAATATGGACTTGGTGCCTTGGCTGTTCGTCCCGATTGCCGTCATTGCTGCCGCGCCAAAACGTCCCACCCTGAATAATGACCATATCCGTGAGAAGAGGCTGAACGTTGCTCACTACCTTTTCTTCAGGATGATAGACTTTAACGGTTGAGTCGACGTTGAGCGCATCGACAGGGTCTGATAGAAGATCGGGACGGTCAATCTGGGAGGTGTGAATAATGGGCCTTAGCTCTTTTTCTCCGATTTCGACTTTGACAGCTTCAGGCACCTTCACTTGCATCTTAGAGGCGCTTGTGATTTCTTTAATGCCGCTTCCAGCCTTTTCGTGACTGGCTCCGGATTCTATTTCTTGTAAAAGAGGGGTCAGCTGCTCGGGACGGCTTCCGGAATTTTTTTGGAGACATGACTGGATCAAATAGTCCCAGTTTAATTGGTATCCAAAACCGGATTCTGAAGGAAAGGGAAACACGCCTTCGGGATAGGTGTGATACATGAGATAATAGGCCAAAACGCCAAAAGCGTAGATATCGGTCTTGGTCGTCACTTTTTCAGGTGAATCGAGAAGTTTTTGTTCAGGTGCAAGATAGTAAAAATTTTGCAAAAAAGAATTGTGAAGGGAAGAAATGGTCTTGGATTCTTGTCCTGATTGCGTTAATTCCCCAGTCGAAAGCTCCATCGCTTCTGCAACAGCTTGGAAAGTGTGGGTCAATACTTTCCCTATTCCAACGATTCGGGAGAGACCAAAATCGGACAATTGAAACGAGAGTCCTTCAGAATCTTTGGAGACTAATATGTTATTTGGTTTTAGGCACCTATGAACAATCGGCTCTCCGACTACCTTCTTCTGATGGGCGTAGTCAAGAGCTGAGGCGATTTGCTTGAGAAGAGTCAGAAGCTCGGCTTCTTTCATAGGATGATTTTGAGCAAGTATGTATTTCGTCAGATTTGTGCTTTCGCCAAGGTCGTCGACAACACAATCGAGAACAAGAAAATAAACCCCTTCGGCAAACGAAACGTTGTGAATTTTCACAATGTTGGGATGGTCGAGAGTTGAAAGCGCACTCACTTCGTTTTCAAATCTTTGGACAAATCCCCTGTCGGAAGCGAGCTCATTTGGAAGGACTTTAATCACGAACTGCCTTTTCATAAATCGATGCTCCGCCAAGTAAACGCGCCCCAGCGTCCCTTGTCCGATCTGTTTGATGATCAGGTAATCGCCTAAACAACGATTTTCCATTGAAAGTCCTCCCAAAATTTACAGTCCATTATGAAGGCATGCTAAGAATTGTCAAGACCCTATTGACATATACCCTTTCAAGCTCAAAACTGGAAGTCAGCAAAGAGGCGCTAGGGGACGTCTTCAAATTTGGAATCAACTTAATTTGAGTTCTTTTCCCTCAGGAGGGCGTGCAAGAGGATGGGGTCAAAACTGTCAACGTGAACAAAATCTGAACCAAAACACCCTTTGCGGATCAATGTATGAAATGGTTGCTCGCTTTTATCCTTGCCGTCCCCTTATTCACATTTTCTGAGGTGACGCCAGTCTTGTCTAAAGGGAGAATACGCCCTTTATCTGTCGTCGCAAAAGAATGGCTTTTAGACACCTACGGCGCTGAATCCTTTCAATCTCAACACAAAAGCAAACTCCCCGCAAATAATCTAAACGCCGAAGACTTGATGTGGTGGCTCACGCTCCAGGGGCAAAGCGCGTGGGACGGCTTTCCTCTTTTTGCCGTCGACAAAAGCCTGGCCGCCGAGTGGAAATTACCGGCATCGACGACTCATGTTTCTTTTCTTGCGCTCTCGACGCTTCCTGAGCTGCCGGGCAATGACTCGTATCTTGGCCTCATGGAAAAAGTTTCGGACTATCAGCGTTTTGGAAATTGGAAGCGGAGGGCAAACGCTTCTCTTGCAGAATCGGCACATGGCATTTACGCGCTTCCCTCAAAATACGAGCTCAACCTCTGGCTTCCGCTGAATGCTGCGGCTCTTATGCAAAAAAATCAAACGGCTTATCCGGATGCCGCTTTCGAAACAATCAGCCGACTGATTTTTACTTTGAGGCAAAGTTTTGATCGATCTCAGCTAGCCGTGTTGAAACAAACCCTTGAAAAAAGCTATCTCAAATATTTAGCCGGAGTCGAAAGCAAGGAGCTGGCTTTGCCAAGCCTTTGGCAGCTAAAGGCCGAAGTGGTTTATTATGGCTTTCCTTGGACGAAAATGACTTTGATCGCCTACTGCCTTGCCGCACTCCTTATTTTGGCAGGCTCACGCTCAGCATGGGCTTGTCTCATGGCAGCATTCGCTTTACACACGAGCCTCCTAGGCTTAAGGTGCTTCATCCTGCTAAGACCGCCCGTTTCCAATATGGTCGAAACCATCATCTACGTGCCATGGGTGGCGATGGCCATCGGGTTCTTATTTTACCGAACCCACAGGCACAAAGGGCTTCTTCTTTCAAGCACTCTTTGCGCTGTCATTCTCCTGTCTCTTGTGACATACAGCACATACACACCGGACTTAGAAACAGTGCAGCCGGTCTTAAACTCCCATTATTGGCTGACAATCCATGTTCTCATGGTCGTGGGAAGCTACGGCGCTTTTATTTTGTCTGGCGTGGTGTCTCATATCTACTTGTTCAAGCGGCTTAAATCGCCCCCCTCCCAAGAAAACAAATGGATCCTGAACACGCTTTATACAGGGACGATTCTACTCATTTGCGGGACCATACTCGGCGGAGTATGGGCTGCGCAGAGCTGGGGCCGTTTTTGGGATTGGGATCCGAAAGAATCTTGGGCGTTTATTTCGAGCTGTCTTTATCTTGCGGTCATCCATGCCTATCGTTTCGGCAAAATAAACGATGTTGGCCTCGCGATCGGATCCATAGTCGGCCTTCAAGCCATCACCTTCACTTGGTACGGGGTGAACTACATTCTGGGAGTTGGACTCCATAGTTACGGTTTTGGGCAGGGAGGAGAGCTTTTTTACGCTTTTTTTGTCTTTTTTGAGCTATTCTTTGTGATTATTATGGCATTTTTGCTCCAAAAACGAGGCAAAATGGAACAAAAAGCCTTGTAATAATTCGCTTACTGACATATCATGATCACACTGCCTCAAAAACTCGTCAATTTTTTGTTGATTTTGATCATGCTCTTCGGTATGGGTGAGGCAGTACTGTGGTTTTAACAAAAAAGCTTTAAGGGATTCATGAGAACAATAAAAAGTGAACGGTTAAAAAAATTAGAGGCCGAACTACATGACTTAGAACAATGGCTAAAGTTGGGGCTCGTCCCAAAGAAAGAAATAGAAAAACATAAAGAAGAAATCGAACTCATCAGAGAGAAAATCAACGAAGAGTTAGAAAGACTCCAGATATTGAGAGAAAGCGGCGAAGCCGATGACTATGTCGCCCCAAAAAGAAGCGCAACGCGTTCCGGGTATACAGAAATGCCGTCATTACCCGATATCGACGTTTCAGAATCCCAAGCCGGCTACGACAATGATTCAGATGATTCGAATCATGAAACGAGCGATAAGACAGTCTCCGACGACGATGACGACGACTCAGACGATAGTTTCGTAGAAGAAGAATCGTATTTCAGCGATCGCAATCGTTGGAAGCGTGGAAGCAGCGGCATCATCGATCCTGAAGCGAACGAGTGGTAGACTACAGCCTTTACATCCACCTCCCTTTTTGTACGCGAAAATGTGACTACTGCCATTTTTTTGTTCTTCCGGATAAAGATCCCCTTAAAGAAAAACTCTTAATCGGTCTTAAAAAAGAGTGGCAGCAGCGATCGGCATTGGTCCAAGAAAAACGCCCGACATCTCTCTATTTTGGAGGGGGAACGCCTTCTCTTTTTGGAGCAAAGCGCATCGAAGAGCTGCTAAACCTTTGGCCCTGCGACGGAGAAATCACCCTGGAAGCGAATCCGGAGTCTCTGACAAAAGAAATGATCCGGGACTATAAAAATGCCGGCATCAATCGATTCAGCATCGGCCTCCAATCCCTAGATGATGCTTTGCTTGAGCGGTTGTCCCGCGCTCACTCGGCAAAAACAGCGATTCGTGCTGTGGAAGAGACTGCAAAGATGATTCCGAATGTGACGATTGATCTTATGTACGATATACCGGGACAGACGCTGTGCAGTTGGAATAAAACGCTTGAATTGGCCGTTAAACTGCCGATTCAGCATATTTCGCTTTATAACCTCACATTCGAACCCCAAACTGTTTTTTACAAGTATCGCGAAAAACTCGCATCTATGCTTCCGACTCCTGAGGAAAGCCATGAGATGTATCTCAACGCGACTCGCTCTTTCGAGGCAGCGCACTTTCATCAATACGAAATCTCGGCTTTTAGTCGAGAGGGCCATCAATCGATCCACAACACAGGTTATTGGCTCGGCCGCCCTTTTTTGGGACTAGGCCCTTCAGCCTTCAGCGACTGGAATGGGGAGCGGGCTCGAAATGTTTGCCACCTAGACAAATACTGCCATGCCGTCAATAGCGGAACATCCCCGGTCGATTTCCGAGACAAACTCACGACCGGCGCAAAGAGGAGAGAAAAGCTCGTTCTCGCTCTCAGAATGACCGAAGGAGTGACGCTTTCTTCTCATCCAGGCCTTGAGGCTGACACTCTCGAATCGATTGAAGCGTTAATCCAAAGAGATCTTTTGGTTCGGACGAATGAACGGATCAAAATGACAAAGCTTGGAATCCTCCATTACGACACAATCGCCTCTGAATTGATATGAAACGACGCGGCCCAAGAATTTAAACATGGCGCCAGTCATCCCCATATCCAAAACTAAAAAGCCCGCGTGCGGCCAAGGCTATAATTTAGATGACGAAAGAGCGCCGTGGTAGGTATTGGTTTTGTGGTAGCGCGTCTTTCCTAAGTGAACGATGCGCCAGTGGTAGCGGGGCAACTCTTTTTGAAAGGCGCTTTGATACTGCGTTTCTGTGTAGTAATCAAACAGCTCTCTTCCGACCAGATTCCAATGGTATTCATGAGCGCTATCTTCTTTGCTCGTGTCCGTTAAAAGAGTCAAAAAATAACAAAGGTAGCCAGATTCATGATCGACAACAGCCTTTTCAAAAATCGTCTGTGATTCCATGTATAAACGATCAATCCGCGCCGCTATGCATTTTCCGATGACCCGCTCCTCTTCTGAAAAGTCGGGATCTTTCTCGACGAGGGCATACAACGTATGAATGATTTGGCCAACAGTGGTCGATCCGCTGCATCCTTTAAAGACAACGCGCCTCCCTTGCCAAAGAGAAAGAGTCAGCTCTGCTCTCTCTAAAAATTTTGAGAAATCAGAAAATGACCGAATATGATCCATGCAAAGATTTTGCTCGCGCATATCATTTCTCCATTTGAAAAAGAAAAAGTGCCGGCCGTTTGTCAATTTTCGGATAGGGCCGGCTCTTCCATGTTTTAATTGTTTCCGTTAACACACGCTCTGTCGGAAGGGTGAGGTCCCACGCGACACAAAGCAAAGCAGATTCGGGCAGCACGGTGAGAAGGGACTCGAAAGCTGCCTGGTTTCGATGGGGCGCTTCCATTATAATGTGCGTTCCCTTCGCGCGCGTTTGTTTTAATAAAAACTGTTCCCGCTCTTGGGGTGTTTTCGGGGGATAGCCATGAAATTGGAAACATTGTCCCGATAGTCCCGACTGCATAAGAGCGAGTAGGAGTGACGACGGTCCCACAAACGCTTCGACAGTCACGCCAGCTTTCCGCGCTTTTCTCACGAGCTCAGCTCCGGGATCGGCAACGCAAGGAAGGCCCGCATCGGAAACATAGCCCCACGTTTCACCTTCTATGACCGGTTCTAAGACAAAATCAACATCGCGATGGTGCTTATTAAAAAGAGCTAATGGGATCTCGTGCGCTTTTTTTCTCAGTGAAAACCGCGATAAAAAGCGCCTACCGGCTTTTTCACTTTCTGCAATCAGTCCGTCGAGCTGTTCAACCGCTTCATCAACACTCATGGGTAAGTCGCGGCGGTGGCTTGGCAGGTCCCCGAGTAAGTTGGGCAGCAAAAAAAGTTTTCCACGAGTCATTTGATTACCGGCATAATTTTGCGATCATCCGCTCCATGAGACACTCGTCATGGATGGCGCTATTTTTGGTTTCGAGTTCGGCCTTGTCGATCTCGATGAGTCCCTTTCGAAAACGCTCCAATCCATATGACAGCGCGCTGTCAATGTGGGTCTGGAGGATCCGCCCCCTCATATAAGGGAACTTCTTGCTTATCTCCTCATGAGCGGCTCGGTTTGAAAGCATCAAAGCGACTTGGTAATCGGTTTCAAACTGCTTTCTTATCTGCCTTAAGAGGAGAATAAGAGGCGTCTCTTCTTTCAGCAGAGCTTTGGCAATTGCCATTGCTTCTTTCAAATTAAGACTGAAAATCGCTTCTCCAAGCTGCCAGACGTTTTTTTGATTTTGTCCTAAGCACACGGCCCCTACATCGCTTGGCGTGATGATCTCTCGACAGCCGGTAAAGCAGACGAGCTTTTCCAATTCTTGATCCAATGCTGCGAGATCGGTTCCGATTGTTTGAATCAGTCGACGCGCTGTTTGGGCGTCAATCTGCTTTCCCTCGAGAGCGACCCGATCGATGACCCACTGCTCACACTCTTTTTCAAGTTCCCATGGCTTGCCTTTGCCGGTAAGATTAAGAACAACACCCTCTTTTTCCAAGGCCTTATAAAGCTTGGTATTTGACGCTAAGCTCTCGCCGACCAAAGCACACACGACATCGGGACAGGGGGACGCGGCAAAGCGGATCAGGACATTTTTGACCTCTTCTTTTGCCTTCTCGACGCGGGTCAAGACAATAAGCCTTTTTCGGACAAACAAGGACATAGAACCGAGCTCAGACCTGATTTGTTCTGCTGTAAGCTTGTCGCCTTCGAGCGATATATGCTCGATATCGCCTACCTTCTGCTTCAGCAGATCGACCCCTCTTTTGGCCATCAGCGACTCTTTTGCCAAAATAAGATAACAGCAAGAGAGATGGTCGGGGTAGGCCGATTCCAGTTGTTTTTCAAACGATTTGAGTGTTGTGACTTTCATCTCACGCCATTTTAGCTTGTTTGCTTCATAATTTCGACTTAATTTTCACTTAAAGGGCGTGAAAGGCATGGAGCAGGCCGGCCGGAAAACCCGATGTCTACAGGTTCGTCAAAACCTGCGGACCGATGATGAAGGCCTTTCGGTAAGAGATTAAAAAATAATGATCGTGTTTTTGAAAAGACAATTTAGTACACCTTATAAAAAGTTTTTCTACAAATTCGAATTCTAAGCCGCCGGGATGAGCCGATCTTAATCGACTCAATATTAACTATATAGAGCTGATTAAGATCGGCTCATCGCGGCGCTTATAATGCCGAATTTTATCAAAAGCTTTTTATAAGGTGTACTAGGTTGCGTGAAATGAGATTGCGGCGTTATGGATCTTCGCGAGTACAAATTAAACAGCAGCAAAACGCGACTTTTTATTGCCGATAATCTTATGATCAGACAAAATCCACCTAAGTTGAATTGGGCTTCATTTGCCCCTATTTCCCTACCCATTTGAAGACGACATAAATGTTCATAAGTTTTATCGAGATCATCATCATCGCAATTGTCATCTATTACCTGCTGGCATTTTTTTGGAATACCAGAGCGATGGATCTCGTATATGGAATTTTAGCGTTCTTAGCTGTCTATCTTCTCGTGGATTGGTTCCATTTACCGGTCCTTCAGCGACTGATGTACTATTTTGTCAATGTTGCCGTGATCGCCCTATTGATCATCTTTCAGCCTGAGCTGCGTCTTGCTTTGTCGAAACTGAGCATGAAGGGCAAAAAATATCGAGAATTTACCGAATTCGATAAATTTTTGAACGGGATCACCCACTGCATTTATCGACTTGCAGAAAGAAAACTCGGCGCCATTGTCCTGCTTGAAAATCAGGACTCCTTAGAAGAGTACGCTCACAAATCGGTCCTTGTCAACGCCGATTTTTCTTCCGAACTTCTCGAATCAATTTTTTCGACATCGACGCCCTTGCACGACGGCGCCGTCATCATCAGCGGAACGCACATTGTCTCTGCAGCGACCATTTTGCCGCTTGCCGACGACACCTCGCAACTGGCAAAATCAATGGGAACAAGACACCGCGCAGCGCTCGGCATCAGCCAGATCACCGACGCCCTCGTCATAGTGGTATCCGAGGAGACGGGAAGGGTCGCCATCGCACGGGACGGCATTATGACAAGAGGAGTGAAAATGGATAGGTTCAAAGGCATCCTGGGAAGCATTTTCAACCCGCCCCAATTGAAAAGCGACAAACCGGCCAACATCTTTGAACGTATTTTAAGGTGGTTTGAACGATGAGAGAAGCCTTGTCCAACTTTTTAGCCAACCACTGGAGACAAAAACTCCTAGCGCTCGGACTTGCATTGATCGCATGGTGGTTCATCAATCAATCGATTTTAGAAACAAGAACACTAGTTGGCGTCCCGATTCGAATCGTCAATATCCCGCCGAACAAAACAATCGAAGGGCTCCTTCCCAACGGCATTTTGAGTCGAAGAGGAACGTTGACCATCAGCGGTTCGAAAAAAGTGATCGAACATCTCGAACCGGGAGATCTTGAGGTCATTCTCGATGCCTCGAATGCCCCTAACGAATGGCTTGTTCAAATCGGTAAAATTAATCTGGTCAGTCTCAACCCGAACATTGACCTTGCAAACGGAATTAAATCAGTGTCTTCCCAAGAGTTTGTGATCAAGCTCAGTAAACTGGTCACTGCGATGATCCCGATCAAAATCGAACCGCCGCTTGGGCATATTCCAAGTTCTTATCTGTTTTTAGGCATTTGGCCCCTCCATCTAGAGCAAAAAGTAACTGGTCCTGAAGAGCAAGTGGAAAGGCTGAAAATTGAGGGACTCGAGCTCACCTTCAATTTCAACGAAATTTCAAAAGCGGAACTAAAGCAGCTGAGCCGCCCAACCGGCGGCTCTTATTCCTCAGACGTCATCTATTTTCCCGTCCCCGAAAACTGGAAAAAAGTCTATATTCCCTTTATGAGTCAGCCCTGGCAGTCGATCAACGACCCTAGAGCCAAAGGGATGTGGATAGAATTTTTGCGGAAGACATTCATTCCCCTCCCCCACAATCTTCCTGTCGATATTTATTTTCCAACGAAGTACCTGCAAGACCTCAATCCAGAGGTTTTCAAGATCAAAAGTGACGAGCTGATCAAAACAGAGTACGGAATTCCTTTTCTTGACCGCCAATTGTTTGCCTATGAAGTGAGCCAGCTATTCATGGAAACTGTTAAGGATTTCATGCAGGTAACCATTATCACCTTGCCCCCCGGCAGTGAAAAACCTTTGAGATGGAGCGTTGAGTTTTTACATCCCCAAACTCTCGAAAATCGCTATGTGAGTTATTTGGAAAACCAATATCGTGAAAACTTTCCCGACAACGGCTCCCATAGCAGGGAGTTGGAGGAAAGATGGCGAAATCGTTTCCGTCAATTCATGCAGACATTGCGCCTCTATAAAAGCAGAAGGCAGCAACTTGAACTCCACCTCCGTTACGAAGACGATCACATTGTTGTAGAAGAAAAAGGGTGACCATGCCATCGGATCGCTTCTTTATTCAAGATGTCTTAAACAATGGAGATGTCATCCAGCTTTCTGACAAAGAGTTTCACCATCTTGCCCATGTCATGCGGAAAAACGTCGGAGACACGATCGAATTGATTAATGGAAGGGGTCAAATCGCATCGGGACGCATCGTCAATATGGCCAAAAGAGAATGCTCAATCGAGGTTGTCGGCATTTTCCAGTTAGGAAAGGAAACGGATCGATTAGTCTTGATGCAAGCGCTGCCGAGAATGCAAAAACTTGAAGGGATCATCGAAAAAGGAACAGAATTGGGAGTCGCTGAATTTTGGCTCTTCCCAGGAATGCTCAGCGAAAAAAAATCACTATCGGATAACCAGTTGCGTCGTTTAGGCGAAATCACGCAGTCGGCATTAAAACAAAGCGGCAGATTGTGGAGCCCCCAAATCTATCTAAAACAGCCGATTAGAAACTGGTCTTCGTTCAATTTTCCCGTCTATTATGGGTCTTTAGACTCGTCGGCCCCTCCCCTTTTTCAAGTCCTTGAAACGAATTCCATCCAGGGGTTTTGCGTTGGTCCTGAAAGTGGATTCCATGACGATGAAATTGCCCATCTCGAAGAAAAGAGTGCAAAAGCTGTGAAGCTAAGCGTCAATATCTTAAGAACAGAAACTGCAGCGATTACAGGAATCGGACTCCTCTCTCACCACAAGCTGGTTGTCTAGACCAATAAAATCTCGAGAAAAACGATTGCAAATGTTAGAGGTAGAGGTATGACGATCCCTTTTCTCATCATGGCTTGCCTATTTTTGACTGCTCTTTTTTTTACTGCGCTTTTTATGCTCAGAGCCCAAAAAAAAGAGACGAAAAGACTCTACACGATTCTCGACCGCTCCCAACAAGCAGTCATGGTCGTCGATCACAAAGAAAAAGTGCGTTTTGCTAATCAAGCGACTTCGTACTTTACAGGGCTTTCTCCTTCGGAACTGCTCAACCGCCCGCTGGATGACGTCTTAAACAACCAAAAATTCCGCAATTTAAACCCGATTCTCCAAAAGGCGAAAAATGGGAAATTCAAATCAGATGCTTATATTCGAAAAGAAGGCTCTTTAGTTCATGCCGAAGTCAACATTTTTCCTGTCGTTGAAGGCGATGAGATCAAAGAAGCCGTTGTTATTCTTGCAAATATTACCGACAAAGTAAGGGGCGAAAGCCGCTTGAAGCAAACCATTCAAGCCATTAAAAACAGAAATGCCGAATTACTGGCTCTCAAAGAAGAAGCCGAGGCTGCAAGCCGAGCTAAAGACATTTTCTTAGCCAACATGAGCCACGAACTGAGGACGCCTCTAAACGGAGTTTTAGGAGCGGTCGATTTACTCTCGACGTCCGAACTGACGGAAGTCCAGTCCCATTTTTTGGCTATTTTAAAGAGCTCAGGAGACAAGTTGATCCAGATGATCAGCGAAATATTAGACCTGACACAAATGGAAACGGGAGAATTTTCCCTTCAGGAAAGGCCCTTTTCCCTTCCAAAGCTGATCGAAGACGTGTCTAAAGACTTCAGGGAAGAAGCTGAGAAAAAAGGGCTTCGCTTTACGATCACGCTTGAAAAACTCCCCGATGATCCTCTTTTAGGTGATCCCAATCGCTTCATGCAAATCCTTTCCCACCTTCTGTCCAATGCAGTTAAGTTCACACAATCAGGCGAGGTCTCGGTATCGGGATCCAAAGTGAAAGAAAGCGCATCAGACGTCATCGTCGCTATCACTGTGGAAGACACCGGGGAAGGCATCGACCCGCGCGAGACCAAACAAATTTTTACAAAATTTACGCAAATCGACAGTACATCGACAAAAAAATATGCCGGTATGGGGCACGGCCTTTATTTTGTGAAAAGATTGCTGGAACTCATGAGAGGGACCATTTACGTTGAGCCGCGCATAAGCCAAGGATCTCGATTTACGTTCACTCTGCCCTTTAAACGAACAACAAAAGGCCGCTAAGTTGTCGGCATTGGAATCAGTCAGCGACCTTTTTTTAAATATTTACCCCAATGAACCAAGACAGTACAGAGCGTCAGCAAGATTGACCGACACCATGTCAGGGTCGTTATGATTGAGGACGTCAACCGCTTGACACATCCGGTCATAAAGATTGCTAAGACTTTGAGCCAAAAGATCAGTCGCTTCAAAAAAAGACCAAAAATCCGCTCGTAAGCGACTAAAAAGACGTGTAAGACGGACCTCGCAGCTTTGAGCCCCCTTTCGAATTTCCCTTTTGCCCAACCCTTAAAGCGGCTGAATCCCTTATTGACAGAGTCTCTTACTTTCAAGGCCGCTTTTTGGCCCATTTTAGAGATCTGCTTAAGACTAAACGTGATAGGAACAAGGGCGAACGAAACAGCGTGAATCGAATGCTCGGCAACGGAAATAATTTGTTTGCCGATTTCGCTCGAGGCCCATTTTTGCTGCTCAACAAACTTTTCAAACTTGCTTTGCAGCCATAACTTAATCGGCTTGGAAAGCTCATTGATCTCTCGAATCAAAGCTTTTGCGGCCGAAGCGGCCGCCTTTTTCCATTCTCTTGTTTTTTCTTTCAATGCCGTGTAACTCCGTCTGAAAGCGTTATCAGCGAAAAGGATGCGGCCTCTACCCATTCCCGTCCATTTAACGAAGGGCCGGACAACTAAGCGCAAAAAACGCTCTGCGACTATTTTTTTAGCGCGATGCGTCAATTGTCTTGCCGATTTAGCCACGACATCAGCTAGTTGCTTTCCATATTTTTGAGCCATCGAAATCGAAGTGAAAAACACTCTGGCAGTCGCCTTAACGAAACGAGACGCTGCTCGAGTCATCCTCTGGGTCACAGACGGCCTGCGAGACGCCCTTTTTTTCTTCTTTTTTGTCGTTCGCGTTGCAGGGGTGGTCTGAACAAATTGCAGTTTTGCCAAAAGGGTCTTGATAAACCGGGAGACCGCGCCGCTCGGCATGCTTTCGGCGTCTTCACCGGCCATTTGATGTTGTTCGAGAAGGGAGATCGCCAGCTCGAGATCGTCATCATTTAACGCTTCGATCACATCTTTTGGCAAATCGGGTTTTCCCGGCCTGACAAGCCCCTTGGCCGACACTTGATGACCAGTGGTAAAATGGCTGTAGGATTTGAGACTATCTGTTGGCTGCATGTCTTCTCATTATAAAATTTACACTATGATACCATAGATTAGACTAAAGATCAATAATCTATATTTTATTTATACAACCTTAATTATTTTTAAACTCGATGGACTCGTTAAGAGGTCCCCTAGTTAAATAACTTCCAGTATTTAAGATTGTCCTTATATATAAAATCAAACATCAAGCCCCTTTGTCTCGAAGCAACCGAAGAATATCGCTTGCATCAAACGTGCCTCCCTCCTATAATTTAGGACTCAAGGTCGAAAAAATTCGGAGGATACCTTCCATGACAAGAATGAGCAAACAGGGAAAGCGACGCGCCGTTTCTCCAAGACGCCCCCGTCCGGCATCTGAAAAAACAGGGCCAAAAAAAGACGCTTTACCCAACGGTTACAAAGAACATGCCAATGCAGTTGACGGCGACGCTGCCTCTTCTGTATTTATCCCCAAAATCAAATAGAGGATCACACAATGTCTCGACACCCCAGTTACGGAAAGTCAAATAAAGGCAACGTAAAGCGCAACGTACTCAAACGATACGAGCGAATCGCTGTCTTGAAAAAACTTGGACGTTGGAAAGAGGAAGAAAACAAACGAGTCACTGGTCTTCCCAAAACACCCGTTATTTAACCAATCGGCTGGGTTCTTCCCAGCCCTTTTCTTACCATGAACGTCATCATACAAAACGAACAAAACGATTTAGCGATTGATCTTACATCAATTCCGCCGATCGTCGAAGAAATCATCCGACATGAAGGACACCATGCCGACGAGGTCTCCATCAATTTTGTTGATGAAAGCACGATCTGCACTCTACACGAACGTTTTTTTCAAGATCCTAGCTTCACTGACTGCATTTCTTTTCCTCTAGAAAGCCCCGGAACCGGGTATCGGGTCTTAGGGGAAGTATTTGTTTGCCCGCTGGCAGCTTTATCCTATGCCGATGGCTCCGGAGGCGATCCTTATGAAGAAGTTCTCCTTTACCTTATCCATGGGCTGCTTCATATCATGGGCTATGACGATCTCAAAGCTGGTGATAGCCGCCGCATGAGAATAGCGGAAAAAAAACATATCGATCATCTCAAAGCGCTCAACCTCAAAGTAAAACCTGCTCAACATGACGAGAACTAGCCGCTTTGCTATAAAGGAACTTAAGAGATGTTAATTGGGGGCGCTTTGATCTCCGCCGTTTACGTTGGCGTTTGTTTACTCATCCTTTTGGCTCTATTCGCTTTGGCGGCAACCAACCAAGCCCTAAGAAAGCTGCACCGAACGGAAAGGGCTAAAATCCCTGCTCTCTTCAACGCGCATTTTTACTTCCAAAATGTCCATAAGAGGGTCTTTAAAAACGATGATTACGATACAGTATTTTTCATCGTCATTTGCTCTCAAGGAATCGCGCGTTTCTTTTATGTTTTTTTCGCTCTTTTATTCTTCCGCCATCTGGAGATCTTCCCGTTTAACACAGAGCCGCTTTACACCTTGCCTCTTCTGTTTGCAACCGGACTTGGTTATATCGCTGCCATTATTCTCTATTTTTTTATTGGTGAGATGATTCCAAGATATTATGGATTTAAGCAGCCGGAAAAAGCGATCTTTCGTTTTTCTGGCATCTCATCGGGGGCTATGATCCTCTTTATCCCTCTTTCCTACCCCCTTCTTGCGCTCTACCGCCTTTTTGCAAAATCAGCTATGGCTCACGAACTTTCGGAGCCGCAGCTTCTTGTCAAACAAGAGCTCATCGAAATGATTCAAGATGCCGATACCGGTGTCTCACTCGACCAGCTCGATAAGGAGTTGATCGAATCTGTTGTGACCTTCAGAAACCGGATTGCCCGAGAAATCATGGTTCCGCGCGTCGATATATTTGCCCTTCCCGGAAAGACTCCCATAAAAGACGCGGCAAAGCTTTTGTACGAAGAAGGGTATTCCAGAGTCCCTGTTTTTAAGAATTCTGTTGACGAAGTCATCGGTATTTTGATGTATAAAGACATCCTGCTCAAGTATATGGAGTTTGCCGACGACCCGACTAATCCCAACATTTTGTCAGCCCCCATAGAGACGATTGTTAAAAATACGATGTACACTCCTGAGACTAAGCGCATCACCCACCTCCTCCAGGAATTTAGAAAAAAACAGCTTCACCTCGCGATTGTCGTCGACGAATATGGAGGAACAGAAGGCATTGTGACGATCGAGGATATTCTTGAAGAAATTGTCGGAGAAATCGCCGATGAATACGACGAAGACACCGAGCTTTTCCATGAGCTTTCCAAAGGAAGCTGGATCGTCGATGCCCGCATGTCGATTCTCGATATCGAAGAGGAGCTCGACATCAAAATTCCCCAGGATGCCGACTATGACACCATCGGCGGCTACATCTACCACCGAACAGGTTCAATTCCTTCGCGCGGCTTCTTAATCGACCATGACGACTTTAAAATCGAAGTGGTCAAGTCAAACGAGCGCGGCGTTGAAAAGGTTAAAATCTCTTCGAAACAAGCTGAAACGAATGCGTGACTAGGGGACGTTTTCAAATTTCGAATTCTAAGCCGCCGGGATGAGCCGATCTCAATCGGCTCAATATTAAGATATAGAGCAAATTGAGATCGGCTCATCGCGGCGCTTATAATGCCGAATTTGATCAAAAACTTTTTATAAGGTGTACTAGACCCTCTTCCTCTTTAATTCGACATCTCCTATTCTTCCCGGTATGAGCAGTGAACAGGTCACCTCAATCATTTTTCTTATTCTCTCAGGATTTTTAGCCGGCGGACTTGCCATGTGGCTCTACACGCGGCTTCGTTTGGGCAGTTTTCAGACCCTTGCCAACGAGATCATTCAAAAAGCGGAACTTCAAGCTCAAATTATTGAAAAAAACACAGACCTTGAAGTCAAACTGAAACAAGAAGATCTCCTCAGAAGAACCGAAGATTCCCTCGCGCAAAAGAGGCAAAAGCTTGTCATTGTTGATGAAAGGCTTAAAGAAAAAGAGGATAAGCTCGAAAGGCGGATGAGCCTTGTTGAAAAAAAACTGCGCGATATCGACAAACGAGATGCTATTTTACAAGCGAGGCGGGAACAGTTCGATCACGATAAAAAAGATTTGGCCGAAAAGAAAAAGCAGCTCCTTGCCGCACAGGAAGAAATGGCGGGGCTGACTAAAGAAGAAGCGCGAAACGTGCTGCTCGAAAATGTTTCAAATGAAATCAAACAGGAAACAGCGGCTCTTATCCGTAAAAACCAACGGGAAGCCGAAGCTGAAGCCGATCGGATGGCAGAAAACATTATCTCGACTGCGATTGGTCGTCTCGCAGTCTCGACCGTTTCCGAAACTTCAGTCGTCACGGTCCCGCTTCCTAGCGACGATATGAAATCAAGGATTGTCGGAAGAGACGGGCGTAACATCCGCGCCCTAGAAAGGCTTTCAGGAGTCAATTTCTTGATTGATGAAACGCCGGGCGTTGTCGTGATTTCCGGCTTTGATCCCATCAGAAAAGAAATCGCAAAAACAGCTTTAACCGAATTGGTCAAAGATGGCCGCATCCATCCTTCCCGTATTGAAGAGACGATCGAAAAGGCGAGGCAAGCTGTCCATAAGCAGATCAAAAAACACGGAGAAGATGCCGCTGTCAGAGTGGGCGCTGTCGACCTCCACCCCGACATTCTTGAACTGCTCGGGAAGCTCAAATACAGAACAAGCTTTGGACAAAATGTACTCGATCATTCTTTAGAAGTTGCCTACCTCATGGGAATCATGGCATCTGAGCTTGGCCTCAATATTTCGAGAGCGAAAAGAATCGGTCTTCTTCATGATATTGGAAAAGCGCTCACACATGAAGTAGAAGGGACACATGCTCTTATCGGGCGAGATTTTGCCCTTAAGAAGGGGGAATCGGAGGAAATAGCAAACGGCATAGGCTGCCACCACGAAGAGATTCCCCCCATAACTGTCGAGGGCGCTCTATGCGGCCCTGCTGATCAAATTTCAGCTTCCCGTCCCGGAGCTCGTGTTGAAGCTGCCGAAGAATACTTCAAAAGGCTCAAACACCTCGAAAACATTGCCTATGGATTTCCCGGAATCGAAGAAGCCCACGCACTGCAGGCGGGGCGCGAAGTGAGAATCGTCGTGATGCCCGATATGATCGACGACAACGGCGTTTTGAACCTAGCGCGAGATCTTTCCAAAAAAATCGAGAGTGAACTCAATTATTCAGGCAAGATTAAAGTGACGGTGATCCGTGAAAAAAGAGCTGTCGAATACGCCCTTTAGCGATCGCCTCCCCCTTATTTAGAGGCTTAAGCCTATCTTATCTTCTTTTCTTCCCGACGTCTTAAACGGGACTTGATTTAGAAACTTCTATTCAGGCAAAATGTGGGGTCAAAAGGAGATAGTGCCATGCGACGATCAATCTGTACTTGTGAACCCGCTTCAGCCCTTGCGGGTGAGTATAGAACCTGGAAGTTCATCTTCACCCCTGCTTCAGCGCTTCCGGAAGGGACACTTCTTCTTTTCGATATGAACACAAACGGCCGTCCTATTGACTGGGAGGTCCCCTCGACCAATCTTAAAGACACGGAAAATGTCATATTTGCGAAAACAGAAAAGGGAAAGCCCATTGAGGCAAAAGAAGTCTTTGGCGCTCAGGATATTGTCCCTAAATTTCAATTCACCCTCCCCTCAAAAGTTCCAGCCGGCACGCCGATCACAATATTCCTCGGCGATCCCAAAGATAAGAAATGGAGCCCCAACGAGAAAGGGACTCAAGCCCAAACAAACTCTCAAAGAAGACGCCCTTTTTATCTCTACATCGACACATCCGGCAAGGGGAAGTTCGATGAGCCGGAAACCTTCAGCTTAGACGTCAGGGGAAACGAGCTTCATAACATCAAAGCCATTACTCCGTCTTTTGTCGCAAAGAATAAAAGGTTCGACATCATCATTCGGTTTGAAGACCAGTTTGGCAACCTGACCAGCAGCACGCCTTATGAAAATAACCTCATTGAACTGACGCATGAACATTTGCGTGAAAACCTGAGCTGGAAGCTCTTTGTTCCCGAAACCGGCTACATCACGCTCCCCAACCTTTATTTTAACGAAGAAGGGGTCTACACCATACAATTGAAAAATGGCGAACCGAAAGAAATCTACCGATCCCCTCCAATCAAATGCTTCTCGGAACCAAAGACCCAACTTTTCTGGGGTACCCTCCATGGGGAATCCGACCGGGTTGATTCAACCGAAAATATTGAAAGCTGCCTCCGCCACTTCAGAGACGAACTCTCTTACAACTTTTTCGGGGCGTCTCCTTCTGAATGCAACGAAGAAACTCCCAACGAAATCTGGAAACTCATCACAACAAACATCGCCGAATTCGACGAAGAAGATCGATTCACTACTTTCTGCGGCCTTCAATGGGATGGAGAGCCGGGATCCGAAGGGGTCCGTCAGATCGTTTTTGCTAAAGAGCAAAAGCAAATGATGAGAAAAAAAGATAACAAATACAACACACTCAAAAAAATCTACAAAGCCTTTTCACCAAAAGAAATCATCTCGATTCCAATGTTCACAATGGGAAAAGGAAGCCATTTCGATTTCAAGGATTTCAACCCCGAATATGAAAGAGTTGTTGAGATTTACAACTCTTGGGGAAGCTCTGAGTGCGCACAAAAAGAAGGCAACCCCTATCCCATTAAGCCGACAAAAAAAAGCGGTGTCGCCGAAACAGGAGCGGGATCGGTGATCGACGCCTTAAAAAAAGGGTGTCGATTCGGCTTCGTCGCCGGAGGACTTGACGACAGAGGCGTCTTTTACGATCTTTACGACGACGAACAGACGCAGTATCCTCCAGGGCTGACGGCAATCCTGACAAAAAACCATAGCCGGGAATCGATGTTCGATGCTCTTTATCACCGCTCGTGCTACGCGACAACCGGCGAACGTATGATCTTAGGCCTGTTTATTGCCGGCGAACCAATGGGCTCCGAAATCAGTACTGCAGATAAGCCGGGACTTTTGGTCAATCGCCATATCAGCTGTTATGTTGCGGGCACCAAGAATTTGACTAAAATCGAATTGATCAGAAATGGCGACGTGATTCACACAGTGGATCCGGAAAACTTATACCATATCGACTTCACTTACGACGACATGGTGTCTTTGCACGATATCGCTATAAAGGGCCAAGAACACCCGTTTGCGTTTTACTATCTCCGCGCTATGCAAGAAGACGGACATATGGCCTGGAGCTCTCCGATCTGGGTCGATCTTCTACCACCGGCAAAAAAAGAAGGGAAAAAAGGAGCCAAAGGCTAGGGGACGTCTTCACATTAAACCCGCAACAGCCGGGTCATGAACACAAACCTTCACTTCAAATAAACAATAGACACCGTTATTGTTATTTCGTAAACTTCCAAACTCGGCGAGTAAGGAATAAGGTTAGGTGTCATGACATCATATCACTATGATGTGGCTATTGTCGGAGCTGGTCCTGCAGGATGTATCTTAAGCTATCTTTTAGCTAGAAGCGGTGTTGATACTCTTTTAATTGAGCGGGATGCGACTTTTGTGCGGGAATTTCGCGGCCCAGCCTACCAGCCCTGCATCCTCGAATATTTCGACCAGATGGGCATATTAGACGATGTGCTCTCCGTCGGCCACTCGACTCTTGATCACTTCAGGATTAAAAGCAAAGGCGACATACTCTTTGAGATGGACTTGAATCGTCTCCCTCCGCCCCATAACTTCGCGATCGCATTGGAACAAGGCCCTTTGCTGCGCAAGCTTATCCAACTCAGTTCGGAGTTTCCGAATCTCACATTCTTAGGAGAAGCACAAGTAGACGCCCTTTTGACACACTACGGTATGATTGCAGGAGTCAAAGTCACGATCGGAAACGAAACAAAAGAAATCCGTTCCAGGCTCGTCGTCGGAGCTGACGGCCGGTTTTCCACCGTCCGGAAATGTGCTGAGATTCCGATCACGAGCATCACCCAGCATTTCGATGTCGTCTGGTTCGATGTCCCCGCCTCTGAAGAACTTGAATACGAACTAGGCCTCGAGATGACCGATGAAGGGATCGTTGTGGTGATTCCGGAAGAAGCCGGTCACTTGAGAGTTGGCTGGGTTCTAGACAAAGGGGGCTTTCAAAAGCTTCAAGAAAAAGGGATTGAAACATTTCGTAAAGCCATCTTGCGCGTTAAACCAGAACTCAAGCGTCATTTGTCCGACGCTCTCAAAAGCTTTGACCAATGCTCTTACCTCGACGTTAAGATTGGCCGCGCGCGCGATTATGCCAAAGATGGGTTGATATTGATCGGCGATGCCGCACACATCGCCTCTCCAGCGGGAGGTCAAGGGAACAAATTAGCCATTCAAGACGCGGTAGAGGCTCACCCCGCGATCGTGAAGGCTTTAAAACAGCATAAAGGAACCTTACGCAGGTATCAATTTCATGAGTACGAAAAAGTGCGTCAAAAGGAGACGAACAAGATTTTTCGATGGCAGCGGCTGATCGGCTCGATGTTTTTGCGAAGGCCATCCCCTCTTGTCAAGCGGTTAAGACCTTATATCATGCCATTGATGAGCCGCTTTGCCGCTCCCTATATGATGAAAATTTTGGGATATGGTTACCGGCCTCTTTCAGTCGCGACAAACCTTTTTTCTTTTCATTCAGACTACGGGCAAGCGCACCGCTACCACCTTCTGCCCGTTAAAAAGGTCACGCCTGAAACCGATCAGGCCGCTTCCATATCCTTTGAAGTGCCTGATGACATCAAACCCTTGTTCCGATACCAGGCCGGTCAATTCATTACATTGAGACTTCTTGAGAAAGGGCAGCTCCACAAGCGGTGCTACTCTCTTTCCAGTATACCCCAAGATGACGAACTCCGAATTACCGTAAAAAGAGTCCGTAACGGACTGATCTCCAATGCCCTCATCGATCAAGTTGAAGTTGGCGCGAAACTTCTTGTCTTGCCGCCGGCCGGTCAATTTGTTCTTCCTCGCGAAAATTCCGACACATGCATGATTGCCGGAGGCAGTGGGATCACCCCCATCCTGTCGTTGATCCGAGCTCTGCTCTCTAGGACTCAAGAGCATCGCATCCATTTGATTTACGCCAACTCAGATGAGTCGTCGATTATTTTTAAAGAAACCTTGGACGCCCTCGCAGAAGCTCATCCCAGCCGTTTTACCATCACGCACAATCTGTCGGATCGGGATGGACGTCTTGATGCTGAGCGTTTGCAAGCGATGATCGATTTTGAGAAGAGAACAACCCATTACTTTCTTTGCGGGCCGGCAGGCCTTAACGAGCTATCAAGAGACGTTTTACACAAACAAGGGATCGATGACACTTTCATTCATTCCGAAACCTTCACATCTCTTGCAGAACCTTTTGAATCGCTCACAAAAGATGAGACTCCTCCCCTCTACGTGGGAAAAAGTTCTGAGACGAAGGCGAAAAAAGGCGCTCGAGTGTCTCTGTCTCTTAAAAACAAATCCTACTCTATCTGCTGCACTCCCGATGAATCGATCCTTGATGCCGCATTAAGAGAAGGTCTCGACCCACCCTTTTCGTGCCGCGAAGGCATTTGCAGCGCATGCCTTGCGCGCCTTACTTCAGGAGAAGTCGTGATGAAAAAACACCACGCCTTATCAAAGTCTGATGCTAAAAAAGGACACATCTTGACCTGCCAGGCAAAGCCCGTCTCAAAGACGTGTGCGATTGAATATCCGTAAAAATCTTTATGCATGGTATAATAAAGTTTTAGGAGTCGCCATGTCACCTCTTATCACAACAATTATCGTCGCTTTTGCTTTCGTCTTGATCGCCCTGACTCTACTCGGAATAGGATGGCTGATGACCGGAAAATCTCGTATCATTCGAGGCGCCTGCGGCATGGATCCCAACAAAATCCGAGATGAAAGGTGCGGAACAAAAGACATTTCGTGCGAAATCTGCAAAAAACCAGCAAATTCCGAGCAGGCTAAAAATGAAGACAAGAAGTTATACGAAAAGCAATCCCGAAAGCATTAAAGAACTATTCAACAACATTGCCGTTAATTACGAAAAAGGCAATGCCGTTCTTTCATTTCAAACCTACAGACTATGGAACCAATCTCTGATTCGCCATGTTTTGCAGAGGCATCCCCCGCAAGATTACCTCGACCTTTGCGCCGGAACTGGCGACATCGCGCTTCCTTATCTAAGATCAAGACCAAACCCTTGCCACGCGGTGCTGCTCGATTTTTCCTCTGAGATGCTGAACATAGCAAGGCAGAAAGCGGAATCATCAGCATTTGATCACCATCGCCTGCAATTTATCGAAGCCGATGCGGAGTCTATACCCCTCCGTCCGAATTCAATCGATGCTGTCACAGTGGCCTACGGCATCCGCAACATCCAAAATCCTTTAAGATGTTTCGAGGAGACTTTACGCGTCATGCGGCCGGGGGGCACGTTTGGAATTTTGGAGCTGACGAAGCCCCAAAATCCCATTCTCAAGTATCCCCACTCATTTTATTTACACACGCTCCTCCCCCTTATGGGGAAATGGGTGACGTCCAATAAAGAAGCCTACGAATATCTTTGCAACAGCATACATGAATTTGTTGAACCTGAGCGCGTGGCAGTTGATCTCAAAGAAACGGGATTTGCTCACGTGAAAATCAAGCCTCTCTTTGGCGGAATTGCAACCATCATCTTGGCTAAAAAGGTTTAAACCCGAGTTGCATGGCAGGATAACCTCTTGCGACACATTCGGCAAGAGGGGTAGTGTAACATCGTTTCTGTAAATTCAGTTTGCAAGAGGCAGAAGAATTTCTTATAGAAAAAAGTTTGAGATCAGATTCTCTTAGTCGCAAAAAATAAAGGAGAAATCATGATCTCAAACAAAACTATCAAAGCTATGATTCACGAGATCTTGGAAAAATTCGCAAAAACCGGCATCGGTCAGCTAGATGACTCCCTCGAGAAGTTATTCAATCAGCCGATGGTTACCGAACGGGTAGACTACCTCGGAGCCGCCCCATACGAAAGAACGCTGGATCGTAAAGACTATTCTAATGAATTTAAGAATAAAACGCCTCTAACAGCTCGATCTCAAAATTCCCCAAGTCAGAGAAGGAGACTTTTATCCTTTCTGTGTATAACGTCAATTATTTTTGCCGGTCGGCGACAATTATCTTTGCCGGCTGCT
>CAZVSU010000019.1:0-34409 GCA_964629645.1 uncultured bacterium
TTCGCCTTACATCCCCTTCATGAATGAAGGGGTCTTTCGGCGAAAGATGATAAAAATGAAGAAAGAAGACGTCTACGCTTTACTTCAGGAAAAGCAACCGGGCTACCTCGACTATGTCGGGGTCCCTGTTCAGCCTCAAAACGAAACGCTGCTTCCCATACCGGAAACAGACCGATTGACGACCCGGAAGATCGATCCTTCCATGCCGGACCGCTCCGGCAAACAAATCTTTGTCCGCGAAAGAGTTTTAGAAAAATTGACCCAAGCAGCAGACCTTCTTGCAAGCCATGATCCCGACATGATAGTAGAAGTCGTCTCCGGCTATCGCCCTCTCTATGTCCAGATGCAATTGTTTGAAACATGCAAATCCAAGCTTCAAGACAAATACTCGGGCGATGACCTTTTGGAAGCAGCTCATCAGTACATAGCCGTTCCTGAGGTGGCCGGCCACCCGACAGGTGGAGCTGTTGATGTCCAAGTACTTCACAAGGGCGAACCGCTTGATTTTGGAACAAAAATTTGGGAATTTACCGAAGACTCCATGACATTCTCACCTTTTGTTTCCAAGGCCGCGTGGAATAGCCGCCAACTTCTCCGCCGCATCATGATCACGGCCGGATTCGCCCCATTCGACGGCGAATGGTGGCATTATTCTTATGGCGATAAAGAGTGGGCGAAATATTACGACAAAAAATTCGCCCTCTACGACCCCATATTCGATCATTCAGAATAAAGCCGCTGGAATAACTAGGAGTTTTTCTGATGGCGATCCAATCAGCCATCGAGGATTGATTGACCCCAATCGGTGAATCACTTACAATCCCGAAGTCAAGAGTTATAACGCATATTAGACGACTGGGATGAATCAAATACCCTTCACAAAAACGCTCACGTCATTAGGTGAATATTTTGTCTTGATTCTCAATGTCTTTTGGGTCACGATACGAAAACCCCCGCAGTTTTTTCTCATTCGCAATCAATTCTATGAAATCGGCGTCGCCTCCTTGCCCGTCATCACTATTACCGGCTTTTCCACGGGGATAGTCCTGGCAGCGCAAGCTTTTTTTCAACTTTCCGGCTACGGCTTGACAAGCGTGACAGGGCTTATGGTGGCAAAAGCGATGATGGTGGAAATGGGGCCGGTCCTGACCGCTTTTATGATCACAGGCCGCGTCGGTGCCGCTATGACGGCAGAGCTTGGCACAATGCGGGTGACAGAACAAATCGACGCGCTCAAATCCATGGCCGTTAACCCGCTGCGTTACCTTGTCGCACCGCGATTTCTTGGAGGAATCGTGATGATGCCTATTTTGACAATTTACAGCTGTTTTGTCGGGATCATCGGCGGTTATATGATTTCGGTCTATTACTACGGCATGGACCCGCAAACGTTTTTGGATCCTCTTCCTGTGCATCTCGACAATTTCGACCTTTTCAGCGGTATTTTAAAATCGATTTTTTTCGGCATCATTATTGTGACCATAAGTTGTTATAAGGGAATGACTTCTAAAGGAGGGGCCAAGGGTGTGGGCCGCTCCACGACAAACAGCGTTGTTGTCTGCTATTCAGTGATTCTCATTGCAAACTTTATGGTGACAATTGGAATCAACAGTTTCTATCCCTTCCTCGAAAAGTACGTCCCTTGGATGGTGAAATGAACGAAGAAAAACCCAAAATCAAAGTAAGGGATCTTTGGAAACGGTATGGCTCCCTACAGGTTTTAGAGGGGTTGGATCTCGATGTTTACAAAGGAGAGACCCTCGTCATCCTCGGCCGCTCGGGTGTGGGAAAAAGTGTCCTGCTCAAGCAGATCATGGGCATTGAAACGCCTGAAAAAGGAGTGATTGAAGTCGATGGAATCGACATCCTGAGCCAGCCGAGGAGCGAAAGACAAAAAGTCTTTATGCAAATGGGAATGCTGTTTCAAGGGGCCGCCCTTTTTGATTCGATGAATGTTCTAGAGAATACCGGCTTTTATCTCAGCATGCACGGCGACATTAAAAAAGAAGGCGCCCTTTCGCGAGACGAGATCAACGAACGTTCCGAAGAAGCGCTCAAAATGGTGGATCTAGAAGGGGTCGGCCCCAAAATGCCGTCGGACCTGTCGGGAGGCATGCGGAAGAGGGCAGGCCTTGCGAGATTGATTGTCTACCGGCCGAGTGTGATGCTTTTTGATGAGCCGACCACAGGACTTGATCCGATCACAGCCATGCAAATCAACGAATTGATTAAAAAAACGCAAGCAGAGTTAATGGCAACGAGCATTGTCGTGACCCACGACATCCGTTCTGCTCTTGAGATTGGAGACCGCCTGGCTTTGCACCACAACGGAAAAATTCGCCACATCGCACCGAAACATGATTTTTTCTCGATCGACGACCCCGTGATCCAAACCTTTATTCAAAATGCAGAAGTCGATAAAAGTATGACTGGAGGACACCTTCGCTGATGAACAATCAGAACAAAAATCTTTTGATCGGACTCTTTGTCCTGGGCGGACTGGGGATCCTGATTTATATTTTGCTCTTTCTTCACCCCAAAATCGGAGACGACGGCCAGGTCCTGCGCGTCCGTTTTACTGATATCGACAAAATTTCCATCGGAACCCGGGTCCTCTTCGCTGGCCACCCGGTCGGCGAAGTGACCAACATTCAGGAAATCGACGACGCAAGAAAAAAAGACGATCTTTACAAAGGGGAAGTGTATATTTACCAACTGACCATGAAAATTGACTCCGGCGTGATTGTCTACACAACCGACGAAATTTCAGCGATGACCTCGGGCCTCCTTGGTGAAAGGCAGGTTTTGATCTCTCCCAAACCCGCAAAGAAGGGAGAACCTTTGGTCCGCGTCACCGATCAGATCCTGTATGCGGTCCCCCCTGTCTCTGTGGAAGAGGCGATTAAGCTTGTGAGCGATTTTACCGAGAAGCTTAACGACGGAATCGACACCTTGGAAGAGGAAGGGTTTTGGGAAAACATGTCTGCTATTGCCGAAAACATAGCCGAAATCACAGAGTCAATGAACAAGCCCGAAGAGATCGAATCGATGATCGCTAACGTCAGTGATTTTTCGGAGAAGATCAACAACGATCTCTATTTAAGAGTGACCTCTCTTTTGAGTAAAGGAGAAACTGTCATGGACGACATCAACCATTACGGCCTTTTATTCAATACCAACAAAAGCTGGCAGCGCTTAAGAGCACGCCGTATCAATATCATGCAGACACTCTGCACCCCGCAAGAGTTTAGCAATTTCTTCGAAGATGAAGTGAATCAAATCAGCACATCGCTTGCGAGGGTCAATATGATCCTGAGCGACGGTGAATGCGGGGGCTACTGGAAAACGCTGTGCGGCACAGAATTTGCGTCCGTGTTTTCAGACCTGTTGCGGAGAATAGAAGGACTTGAACAGAACATAAAGCTTGTGAACCAACAACTCGTTGATACTAAAGAAGAGTGTTGCACCTGCCCCTAAAGATGGCCTTATGGAACAATTACCTTACTCACAGATTGAAAAAGGGACTCTTTTGGTTTCCACCCCTGAGATCGACACGGGTCTTTTTTTTCGGAGCGTCATTCTCGTCTGCGAACACACTCCGGAAGGGTCTTTCGGCCTCGTCATCAATAAAAGTCTGGATCTCGAAATCCCGCAAGATATTATTAATGTCGAAGAGCTTGCAAATCCGAAAATCGGAATTCGCGCATCCGGGCCTGTCCAAACAAACCAGATGATGCTTCTTCATACTTCACAAGAAATTGTCGACCAGACGCTTGAGGTGTGCTCGGGGGTTTTCCTCGGTGGCAACTTGGAGTTTCTTCAAAAATGCATCGTCAACCCTGAAGGGCCGAACATTTACCTCTGCTTCGGCTATGCAGGATGGGGGGGAGGACAGCTGGAAAGGGAATTTTTAGACGGAAGTTGGCTTTTGCACCCTGGAAATGAAGAGCTTATCTTTAACATCCCCCATGACAAATTATGGCAGACGCTCCTCCGTAAAATGGGAGGACGCTACGCTACCCTTTCGATGATCCCTGAGGACCTCACTCTCAATTAACCGGCTCTGTTCTCAATATTTCAAAGACATGATATAGAGAAAGGATATGAGGTCCCTATGGAGGAATACCACCCGAAAACAAAACCCCAAATATCCAACACCTTGAAACGAATGCTCATGAACAGCGAAGCGAACTTGCGCGCATTGTTTAATCATTCAATGCACGGTGTGATTTCGTGCAACGCAAAAGGGGTCATCGAGTCGTGCAATCCCGCAGCAGAACAGATTCTTGGCTATAGCAGTGAAGAAGCCATCGGTTCAAATTTCTGGGATCTTCTTGAAGACCCTCAGCTAGGCATAGAACTGACATTTACCGACGACTTAAGAAGTATTGACGACACCAAAGTGGCAAACAAATATGAGCTCAACGCAAAACATAAAGACGGCCAGCTCAGGAGAATCGAACTCCGCGTCATTCGAATCGGCCATGAAGACGACAATCTTTATCTCGGAGTCTTTCACGACATCACTTTAAGGAAAGAGATCGAAGACACCCTTCGGAACACAAATATTATCCTGGATACCTTAACGCGCGTCGAGTCCCAGTTCATCGTCAACAAAGATAAAGCCAACATTTCGGAAATTTTCTCCGAGCTCATGACGTCGCTTTTGGCCGTCACAAACAGCAGCCACGGCATCATCGCACAGGTCAAGGAAACATCACCGGAAAAAACACTTTTTGGCCATATCGCCTCTTCAGAACCCGGATGGAAACAAGAACTTGAAAACCTCAAAACACAGGACCAAAGAAAGGACGTGCATTTCGCATTGATCGCTCCTTTAATTCGGAAAGTAATTGATAGCGGCGAGCCTTTGATCGCAAATGACATCAACCCGACAGATCCCTACAAAAAACACAAAATTAAGCATTTCCTCGGCATCCCCTTGATCAATAAGGGAAAAGTCGTCGGGATATTAGCCCTTGTCCACCCCACCTCTCCTTTCAACGATGATACCATCCAGTTCATCCTGCCCATTCTCCAAGTCTGCATCATCATCATGGAAGATTACGAATTGGAGCTTGAACGGCTCAGAGCGAAAGCCATGTTGAAAGAAAGGGATGAGAAACTGACCTCCTACGTGAAAACGCTCGCGGAAAAAAATAGAGAACTCGAATACGCACGCGATCAGGCGCAGTCTGCAAGCCGATCCAAAAGCGCCTTCTTAGCCACGATGAGTCACGAAATCAGAACTCCCCTTAATGGGATCATGGGGATGACTGAGCTTCTTCTCAACACGGACTTGAATGACCTTCAGCTCAACTTTACCCAAAAGATCTACAAATCGGCTGAAATTTTGCTCTCTCTGATCAACGATATCTTGGATATTTCAAAAATCGAAGCCGGTCAGCTTGAGATTGAAACAATCGAATATAACCCGTTCAAGATCGTGCAAGAGACTCTTGATTTGCTAAAACCGAAAGCAAATCAAAAAGGGCTTCAGTTGCACCTCATCTATGACGACAACGTTCCGCAAATTCTTTTTGGAGACCCTTTCCGCATTCGGCAGGTCTTCACAAATCTTCTCGGCAATGCCATCAAATTTACTGACAAGGGCGAAATTGAGATAAGGGTGTCTCTGGCAAAAGGGAACACACGCGTCAGATACGAGGTAGAAGATACGGGAATCGGTGTCCGCATCGACCGGATGGACAATATTTTTGACATATTCACTCAAGAAGATGCCACCACCTCCAGAAAGCATGGAGGATCAGGGCTTGGCCTGGCCATAAGTAAAAAGCTTGTGAAAGCAATGAATGGTCAGATAGGATGTAAAAGTGAAATCGGGAAAGGGTCACTCTTTTGGTTTGAGCTTCCCCTCTTAAACCCGGAATAACGACTATGAAAAAAATCACTTCGGAATTCAATATCGACGTCCTTGTTGTGGACGACTATTTGATCAATCTAGAACTGACAAAGCATATGCTTCAGATGATGAAATGCCGTGTCGATACGGCCGAAACAGGTCCCGAGGCTCTGGAAAAAATCAAAGAAAAAAAGTACGACATTGTCTTTATGGATATCCAGATGCCCGAAATGGACGGGGTTGAAGCGACCAACGAAATCCGCAAAATCACAGGAGATGACAACCACCTTCCCGTTGTCGCCCTCACAGCCAATGCCATCGAGGGGGATCGGGAAAAATATCTCGAAGCCGGCCTTGACGATTACATCAGCAAGCCGATCACAGGAGAAGGGCTCGAAGACATTCTTGTCAGGCAACTTCCCGCCGAAAAAGTGATAAAACGTTGACATCCTCCTTTTGCGTGAAAAAAATCGTCATCCATGCTCCCGGCAATACCGATAAACTCACTATAGAGACCGCAGAAAAGCCCGTCCCCTCAGCGCACGAGGTGGTCGTAGATGTTCGTGCGATCGGCGTTAATTTTGCTGATAGCTGCGTCAGAATGGGCCTTTACAAATCCGCAAAGGACTATGTGGGCTGGCCCATCACTCCCGGTTTTGAAGTCGCAGGAGTCATCGATCGGTGCGGCGCATCCGCCACCCGATTCAGGCCGGGACAAAAAGTGATGGCAGTCACCAGATTCGGCGCCTACGCCTCTCAGCTTGCCACCACAGAAAATCAGGTGTTCCCAATGCCTGAGCAATGGAGTTTTTCCGATGCAGCGGGTTTCCCGACTGTGTTCTTAACCGCCTACTACGCCCTCTTTGAACTCGCCCACCCTCACCCAGGCCAAACCATTCTGATCCATTCCGCTGCCGGAGGTGTGGGCAGCGCCCTTTGTCAACTGGGAAAAATGGCCGGTTGCCGTACCGTTGGGGTTGTGGGCTGCTCTTCAAAAATAGAGAGATGCCCAGCCGACGTTGTGATCGACAAGTCATCGCAAAATTTATGGATGCAGATCGAAAAAGAGTGCCCGGAAGGGTGCGACATCATTTGCGATCCAAATGGCGCGGCAACATTAAAGCAAAGCTACCGTCACTTAAGTCCGGGAGGAAAGCTTATTGTCTACGGATTCCACACCATGCTTTCGAAAAACAGAGGCACACCAAACTGGTTCAAGATCGCCTTAGACTATTTAAAAACCCCGAAATTCAATCCCCTCTACATGACCTCCGACAACCACAGTGTTTTGGCTTTCAATCTCAGCTTCCTTTTTGACAAAAACGACCGTCTGCAAGAGGCGATGCACACTCTTCTTGAGTGGGCAAATGAAAAACAGATCGCTCCCCTCCCCACAACAGAATTCCCCTTCGAACAAGTGGCCGAGGCCCACAAACACCTCGAATCGGGAACCTCCACTGGAAAAGTTGTTTTGACTGTTTAAAAACCTGTCAACAAAATTCGATTCCGATATAGTCATCGCCTTTGTAAACGATCAATCGAGAGCTTATCTGTCGATACGGCCATCCTAATTAGTGGCTCTATTTGTTTTGGGTGCAAAAAGCTCTGGTGCCCATACGCGTGCCGCTGCCGCGGATAATATTTTCAATCAATTGGTTTCATTTGAGAGGTCATATGTCTAAATTCATTAATTATCTCATCTGTCTAATGATAAGTGGGTTCACGCTTCATGCAGTCGAGCTGACTCAAAGTGAATCGCTTATTTTATCGCGCTATTTTGAAGAGACTTTTAAAAACAGCGAGTTCGGATATGTCCTGAATCAAATGAAACCAATTTGCGCCATAGGTTTCCATACAATCGACCCACTTTATCCCGGAATCAAACGGCACCGAAGCGACGTTTTCTTAAAGGAGGGAGCCCCCCTTTGGCAGAAGCTCGGCTTGACAGATCGAGCCCATTCACCCTTTACTCATGTTGTCTGTCAAAGCGACTACGATGGAAATATGATGGGAATCCGTTTTATCCATAGCGACTTATTGGAAGAGACTATAGACAATCACCTCCCCCTTTTTCGCTTCGCCTTAGGCCCTGCTCTTACACCTCAATCATTGAGACAAAAATTAGAAGATTCGAAGTCTTCGCTTGAAGACGTCTTGAATAAAAATAATGTGCTGATCGGGATTGCCCTCGGGTTTGGTGCAGACAATAGCCTTGTTGTCAGCAGACAGGAAAGGATCGCCGATGAATTTTGCCCTCGAGAACATCCTCTTTTAAAGCCGGTTCTGGTCCGGATGAGCCGCGAATCAACGCCTGAGGATTTTCTCGATTCGGGCGTTGACAACCCCCGCGATTTGTTTCATTTATCCGTCCATCCCAAGGCAATTGAAAAGCCGCTGCAACCAAGTTTTGGATTCTCAACTTTAAAAGAAGAATATGAGTGGCAAAAAGAAGTGATCTCACATCCTTCTGAACAGTTGATGAAGGAAAGGCCCGTTTTCTGTTTTGGGCGGTTGAAAGAGAGCAAGGAGAGCGATAAGCTGGTTCGGAAGCTGGAATCAACGCAGAAAAAAATCCAGGAATCACTCAAAAAACCCACTTTTTTTGAAGACACAATATTTGCCATGACAGGGAAGCGCCCTAAAATAAAGAAGAAAGAATCCTCAACCCGTTTTCTTGCTTTTACAGCAAATGAAAAGAAGAGTTTTCCAGCAGCTATTGCCGCATCGATCAATTGGATCGCTAAAGAAGAATCAGACTGTTTTTTTGAAGGCTTTATCAAGGGGATGAAAGAGGCTGACAGGAGCCTTCAAAATCAGCCACTCGACTTGAGAAAAAAAAGACACATTTTTTACGAAAAACCCGTGTATGAAAAGCTCGTTGAAGCCAAACGCAACCTCTTGGCGACCGAGACTTTTTTTCAAAATCTCGATCGCGACTCCGAATATATCGATTTTCATTCAAAAACCCTATTTGTCAAAATACAGCGTCCCGGCAAAGGAGCACAATACAAGAATCAAAGGCATGTCAAAGTTCACTGTACCCTGACAATGGGCACGGAAGATGAACTCCTTTTAGATACACGTGCAGCGGGCATACCGAAAACGCTCGATCTCGCTGAATGCATTGACGGATTGAGAATGGGCATGTCGGGAATGAGGGTCGGCGAAGAGCGGGAAATTGTGATGCATCCGAAATGGGCCTACGGACTTTATACGATGCTGGGAAAAGCTGCCGCCGTCAAAGCGATCATCAGGCTCGTTGACATTGAATCGGATGACTCTTTTGACTTTCCCCCACCTACCCCATTAAAAATAGCGTCCGAAATTCCTGATGACGTGGAGGAAAAGTGCAAGGAGCAGCAAAGAAAGGCGGGTTATTACCGGGGCTACCAGACGTGGAGCCACTACAAGAGATGGCCCGATTACACTTTAAGCCAAGTGCTGACAGCGTTTGCTAAGATCCGCTCAGGTCAAAAGCTCAGCTATCCACCTGGCATTGATCCCCGCCGCGTGATCAACCGTCTTCATTGGAATATCTACGCGCAAGAGGATTACGAACTTTTGTACTAGTACTTACTTCACCCGCTTAAGCATCCGATTTTTCAGATACTTGGCGGCCAGAGACGATGGGATGACGTATTGAAGGAGAAACTTGGAGAGCCGGTACTTCCAGCTAAAGGCATGCACCGGTTTTTTTGATAGAATCTGTCGCCAGATTTCCCCGGCGGCAAATTCGGGCGTCATTTTCTTTTCTCCCGATGATTGACTCCGTCCTCCGGATGCACGCGAGGAAAAGTTTGTTTCGACCATCCCCGGACAGGAGGCCAGAACATGGATCCCTTTCTCTTTCAGTTCGGCGTCAAGAGCAACAGAGTAGGCATTCACAAATGACTTTGAGGCGGCGTAAGCGGCAAATCCGGGGAAAGGGACAAATCCTGCGACGGAAGAGATATTCATGATCACTCCTTTCTGCCCCGTTTCCAGCATGGACTTTGCCGCTTCGACAGTCAGCTCCACCACTGCGTTCACATCCAGTTCGATCATCTCCAGCTGCGGATCCACTCCAATCTTTGTCGCCAAGCCGTAGAGCCCGCTTCCCGCATTGTTCACCACAAGGTCGGGGGTCAGTTCACGGATTTTTTGCACAATTTTTTTCCGCTCCTCCCGATTGGTCAGATCGGCGGGATAGACGACCACGTTCACATGCTGTCTCAGCTCATCGGCAAGATGAGAAAGGTTCATTTTATTCCGTCCCGTGATGATAAGATGAATCCCCTTCCTAGCAAGGAGGCGGCAAACCGCTTTTCCGATTCCTGAACTGGCCCCCGTGACAAGGGCGAGCCTGAAAGGGCCTTGGGAACGTATGGATTTTTGGGTCATGAGGCCTCAAGTTTTCTTTTCGCGTTTCGGGTATTTGATTCGGGAATGAAGCCCGGCAACAAGAGTTTGCACCATCGTTTTTTTCACGATGCTGAGCTCCTCAAAAGTCAAGAGGCACTCGTCAAGCTGACCGTCGTCCGCTTTTTCGCGTACGATCTGGTTGATCAGCTTTGTTAGATTTTTTTCGTTGATTTCATCGAGCGATCTGGATGCGGCTTCGAAGCTGTCGGCAATCATAATGATGGCAGACTCTTTTGTTCTCGGCTTGGGCCCCGCATATCGGAACTGGGCCTGGTCGACAAGGGACGCGTCGCCCCCGACCTGATCGAGCGCTTTTCGATAAAAAAAGTAGACAAGCTGGGTCCCGTGGTGCTCTTTGATAACGTCGATAAATTGTTCCGGGAGGTTGGCTTTTCTTGCCATCGACACCCCCTCGCTGACATGTGCCATAATCGTCTGCGCGGATTCCAAAGGTGTCAGAAGTTGATGGACATTCATTTCCCCTTCCTGATTTTCGGTAAAGAAGTGAGGCGTCACCATTTTTCCGATATCGTGATAAAGGGAAGAGACCCGGCAAAAGAGGCCGTTGGCTTTAATGCTCACTGCGGCTGTTTCCGCTATGTTGCACACCATCAAGGTGTGTTGATAGGTGCCCGGTGCTTCAAAGGAAAGGCGTTTCAAAAGATCGTGATTGGGATCCATGTATTCCATCAGCGTCATGTCGCTCATCACATGGAACGCGCTTTCAAGAAGCGGCAGCAGCCCAAACACGAGCATCATCGTGAGCAGCATAAAGAGAGCGGAGCTGACCAGATCATAAATCACAGCCCAGCTCCAAAGGGTGTTTGCGTACATGTGAATCGCGATTAAAACCACGACTGCGCCGAGCCAAGCTTTTAAGCAGACAATGAAGATTTCTTTTCTCCGGCGAAGAGATTGCGTGCTCAAAATTGCGATCAAAGACGCGACTAAATTAATGATCATGAATCCGCCGTAATCAAACGACAGCGTCATTGTAAAAATGACAATCAAAAGGCCCGTTACAAATGTCGCGAGCGACGCATTGATGAGGTTGCACATCAAAATCGCTGCAAACGGCACAAAAAGCGGATAGCGCACCAAGTCGAGCAAATTGCTTGGCGAGGTGAGCAGAAAGTACTCGAGTCCTTTAGCGAGAGCGAGATTTAAGATCACAACCGTCACGATCAGGCAGAGCTTGCGGTTGGAGTGGTAGAGAACGGGATAGTTCATTTTGACAAAGGCAGCGCATATGCCCGTCACAAGCAAGGTGAGGATGACACTGCCCAAAAGCGTTTCGGGGTGCCACAAATTGCGCTTTTCACCGAGAACCTTTTTCATCGCCTGCATCATCGCAAGATGACGCTGCGTCACCTTATCGCCGATGTTGATGATGCGGCTTCCCGACGCGACTCGGGTCACCTTGTCGGGAACCGCAGATTGGATTTTCGAGCGGAGCTCATTTTGCGCCGGTATGTCTTCATCGAGCTTCCAAGACTTTTCTTTAAAGTACGCAATGACCACATCGACAATATCAGGAGACAAATTTTCATCCGAGAGGTGATCCCGCCTTAGCTTAGACCAAATTTGCCGAGGCAAAGGAGAATCGACTTCGCTGTCCATGGGGGTATAGATCTGATAGTGGCTGTCTTCGAATTTGGCATCGCGTATTTTCCTCAGCGTCCGCGGGTCTGTCAGCCTCAGCTGAGTCGCATTCTTTTGCAATCTGTCGAGCACGACAGAAATTTCATCAAAATTGACGTCCTGAAATTGCTCTCTTAAATTTTGATCGCGGACCAAAAGATTTTCAAAATCAAGGCGACGCCGGTTGACCTCATTTTCTGTGATCTTGTAGATCTTGCCGACGTCGCGGACAGCCTCTTGCCTTAGGATCAGCGTCGCCTCGTTGTCGACAAACTCGAAATCAACTTGCGCGACGACGTATTTGGGGGAGCGGCTATTAAGCTCAAGGACTTCGATTCTGACTTCGCGAAAATGAAAAAAAAGAAAGAGGCTTAAAGCGAAAGCAAGTCCTATTAAAAGGCGAATACTGACACTTTTGTCAAAAAAACCCTGCTCACCGGAAAACCTTAACTCGCTATCATTTAAGTTGGAGCTACTTCTATCGTTCATACTTTCAGTTTGTCCCCTTTTAACAATTTTTATCCAGATGAACCCGTTTTTTTTCGATTTTTTCTCAGAAGTTTTGTAACATCTAGGCGATGAATACAAAAGTTTTAGTGACAGGCGGAGCCGGATTCGTCGGATCTCATGTGAACAAAGCCCTTAATGATAAGGGATTTGCGACAGTGATCCTCGACGATCTGTCGAGAGGGACAAAGGAGTCGGTGATCGCAGGCACTCTCATCGAAGCCGATTTTGGCGACCAAGAGGTCTTGAGAACGATCTTCAACGATCACGAGATTTCCTCCGTCATGCACTTTGCCGCTTTCACAGATGTCGGCGAATCGGTCGATCAGCCGCTCCTTTACATCCGAAACAACGTCGTCAAAACCATTACCTTGCTGAACACCATGCTTGAAGCCGGAGTCAAAAACTTCGTCTTTTCGTCCTCGGCGGCAGTCTATGGCATTCCCCGCTTTGGGCGCGTGACAGAGGGTGCAGAAAAAAAGCCCATCAATCCCTACGGCATGACAAAGCTTGAAGTCGAAGCGATACTCGAGCAATATGGCCGCGACTATGGTCTCCACTCCTGCTCTCTTCGCTATTTCAACGCCGCCGGCGGAGATCCCGAAGGGGTGTTAAAAAACTTTAAAAAAAAAGAAAGCAATCTGATTCCGATCGTCCTTCGCAGCCTCATCGGCAAAAAAGAGGTCACGATTTTTGGAACCGATTACGAAACTCCCGACGGCACATGCATCCGCGATTACATCCATGTCATGGACCTTGCCGACGCTCATATCCTGGCGATGCAGACTCTTAAGGGCGTCTCCGCCTACAATTTGGGCAACGGAGCCGGCGCCAGCGTTCGCGAGGTGATCGACATGGCAGAAAAAGTGACCGGAAAAAAAGTGAAAGTCAAGGAAGGCCCCCGCCGCGCCGGCGACCCCCCCACCCTCATTGCCGACGCGACTCAAGCAAGAGAAGAGCTCAATTGGGAGCCTCAGTTCCCCGATCTCGAATCGATTGTCAAAGACGCTTGGAACTCCTACCAGTTCACAGCTGTTTAATATTTCAGAGTTTTGTTACCATTGAAAGCATGAAATCGCCATCGGACTACCAGGTGCTGGCAAGACGGTACCGCCCCCAGACGTTTGGGGAAATTTTAGGACAGGATGCCATTGTCCAGACCTTGAAAAACGCGATCAGCATGGGACGTCTCGCCCACGCCTATCTTTTTTCCGGCTCGAGGGGGACGGGAAAGACCACAACCGCTCGTATTTTTGCTAAGGCGCTTAACTGCCGGGATAGAAGCGGCGACGGCGAGCCCTGCAACGCCTGCACCTCATGCCGTGAGATCACCGCCGGCCGGTCCCTAGACGTTTTGGAAATTGACGGCGCCTCCCACCGCGGGATCGAAGACATCCGCCAGATCAATGACACGGCTGGCTATGCCACGTCTTCCGGCGGTTATAAAATCTATTTGATCGACGAAGTGCACATGCTCACAAAAGAGGCGTTCAACGCGCTCCTCAAAACACTCGAAGAGCCGCCCGAAAAAGTGCTCTTTTTCTTCGCCACAACCGAACCCCACAAACTCCTCCCCACAATTTTAAGCCGCTGTCAACGCTTCCACCTCAACCGCATTTCAGACGACGTCATCATTGGAAAGCTCTCTGAAATTTCCAGGGACTTGAATCTCGTTGCCCACGAAGGAGCGCTTCGGATGATCGCTCAAATGTCCGAAGGGGGCCTCCGCGATGCCGAATCGCTGTTTGACCAGGTGATCGCCTTTCACGACGGAGAGATCACCACAGACACTGTCGCCTCTGTTCTCGGCGTCGCTTCGCACGATATTTTCTTCGCTCTCGATCAAGCAGGAAAAGAGGGCGACATCGGCAAGGCGTTTGACATCGTCGACACCGTTTTCCGCCAAGGAAAAGATCTGATCCACTTTGTCCAGAGTCTCATCGATCATTTCAGAACGCTCCTTTTGATCAAAATCGGTGGCAAAGAGGCTCCCTACCTCACGCTTTCGGAAGGAGAGGCAGGCCGGTACGAAGAGTCGGCTAAGCTCTATCGGCAAGACCAGATCATCACCATTATCGATCTTCTTTTAGAGGCGCAGGTGAAAATCCGCACTCTCCCCTCAATTAAAATTGCGCTAGAAGCCCTTCTGATGAAAATCATTCAAGTGCACCAGAGAGTGCCGGTCGAGTTTTTGGTCAAAAAACTTCATGAATTGGAGGCCAAGGCCAGTCAGGGCCCCAAAAGTTTCCGTGAAGTGGAGCCGGCAGCAGTGAAAGTCGCCCCCCCTCCAAAAGAAAAAAAAACTTCATCGACAGTGGATCCGACCCCAAACGCAAAAGAAATCCCGAAAACCGCCCAAAAGGCGCCTCCCTCCCCTCCGAAAGCAAAAACGCTTAAGCCAAAACCACAGAAAGAAACTGATAAAAAAACACAAAGCCGTTATGATACACTTATGCAGTTTGCCGCTGTTGAACTCGAAGGTCAAGTAGAAAGGAACCGTTAATATGGGCTCAGGATACTCAAAAAAGAAAAAGCAAGCCAAAATGATGCAAGAGCAGCTAGGGCGCATGCAGGAAGAGATGAAAAATGCCGAAGCGACCGGCAGCAGCGGAGGGGGTCTTGTCACCATCACACTGAACGGGGAACATGAAATCAAAAGTTTGACCATTAAACCCGACTGCGTCGACCCCGAAGATGTCGAAGGTTTGGAAGACCTCATCAAAGTGGCTTATTCTGAAGCCCTTAAAAAATTGAATGACAAAACACAGTCCGGCATGCCCGGAGGCCTCGGCGGCATGCTTCCCGGCATGTTCTCATAATTGAACATCGAATAATTTCAGCCACCGGCCGAAGCAGATTGTTTTCCAATAAATGGATGAGAATGGCTCTTTGCCCTTGACCATTCGGTCGTAGCGCGTCAACACATCAGGCGAAATAATGCCGCCCGCACTTTGTATGCCCTCTTGAATCAACGGGCGAAACTGAGGAGTTTTGAGCCAGTGCGCCTCCGCCGTCGCGAAGCCGATTTTATCGCGCCGCTCAAGGATTCGAGCTGGAAGAGCAGAGCGCATTCCCTCCCTCATCACCCTTTTCGTCAGACCGTCTGCAATCTTATGTTCTGCTGGGAGATTTAATGTCAGCTCAACGAGGCGGTAGTCCAAGAAGGGGGTGCGCGCCTCGATAGAGTGAGCCATTGAGTTGCGATCTTCAAAGTGAAGAAGCATAGGCAGGCTGCTTTTCAGTGTCATGTGGCGGCAATAGTCGGGAAGATCAAAGCCTGCCGTCTCCGGAAAAGGATTTCGATCGTCGGCGTGCAAATACCGAAATGACATCCAGTTTGGTTTTGATGAGGGGCGGCGGTAGAACTTTTTAAGAGGCGTGCCGATCCTTTCCGGGAGAATATGACTCCCAAGAAATTTAATTGGATGGTGGCCGCTAAGCGTCTTTCGAGCCGCCTTCATTTCCGCAAAGAGTTTTCGCCACTGAAACGTGCGATAGAGTATTTTGAAATGATGCCCGTAGCAGCTTGTATACCCTGCGAGCTGCTCATCGGCCCCTTGACCGTCGAGCATGACTTTAACAGAGTTTTGGCGCGCGAGTTTGAACACCTCCCACTGAGCGAAAAGACTTGTGGTCGCAAAAGGTTCGTCTTGGGCCCAAACCAATTGATCGAGATCCCGCAGCAAACCCTCAGACTTCGGCGTTATGAAATGGGCTTCATGGCCGACCTTGGCCACAACGAGATCCATAAATGGCCGCTCATCGAACTCAGCCACATGTGAACATGCCGAAAACGTTTTTTGTCGTTTTCCCGCATCTCGACCCTTCAGCTGCTCGTTGATGAGACAGACAATGGAAGAAGAATCGAGCCCTCCCGAAAGGCATGAGCCCACTGGCGCATCAGAGCGGAGCCTTAAGCGCACTGAATCGGATAGTAAAGTGTAAAACAGCTGCCCCGCATCCTGAAGAGATCCTTTAAATGGGGCGCAGGGCACTTCATACCACACGCAAGGACGGAACGTGAGGTCAGACAAACTCCCCTTCCAATACTCCCCTCCTCTCAATTGAAACACTCCAGCGAATAACGTCTCTTCGGTGTGGTCGATGACTGACCAATTGAGGAAGTCGTAGGCGCGCTGGTGGTTCAGTTTTGCTTTAAAGCCCGGGAGCCGGCCAAATTGTTTGATCTCCGACGCCAGCGCAACATAGCCAAGAGGAGACGGCCAGACGTAAAGAGGCTTGACTCCAAAGCGGTCGCGAGCGGCAAAAAACTCTTTTTTGACGGCATCATAGATCACGAAAGCAAACATACCGTTCAGCCGAGGCAGGCAAGCGGCTCCCCATTCGATATAGGCGGCAAGAAGCACTTCGGTGTCGCAAGACGATCGGAAGGTGTGGCCCAGACCTTGCAGTTCACGCTTTAGCTCGATGTAGTTATAAATTTCGCCGTTGTAGGTGATGTGGGCGCGTCCGCAGGGAGAAGAAAGAGGCTGATGCCCGTCCGAAGAAAGGTCAAGAATGGACAGCCGCTGGTGGCCAAGCTGCGCTCTCCCTTCGGCAAAGCACAGAATTCCCGCGCCATCCGGCCCTCTGTGAGCCGCAGCTTTCGTCATCGCTGCGATCCCATCTCCATCAGGGATGATCCCGAACAGGGCGGCTATTCCGCACATGCCGGCGCCCTTTGCCATGATTGATGGAGGGGTTGCGCACTGAAATCGAACAAAATGATCAGGTGATCGGGGGCAAAATCCATTTTCACTTCATTCACTGTCAATGCGGCGTCTATTGAAGGAAGCATCTGTCGACAAAAGGTAGGTAAACGTCCTGAATTAACAACCCAATATGATCAGTGATTGTGATGATTTCGTCAATGCCGATGTGATGTCATCACAAGCAACCGGCCAAAGCGCCACTTTTTTCTCGTCTCAACGGTTAATCGAGCGGATGAATGTCAACTTCAAAATAAGGAACTTGCACATCTTCGTCTCTATACTTCTTTAAATAATCGGCTGAAAGAGAAAGAATCGACTCCCAATCTACTTGATCGTTTGAAAAAACTTCTTTACTAAAGGCGCGAAAAAAACAAATGGTGTAGAGGCTGCCCTCTTCGTTGGAGGCGTATGCGGATTGTCCGGGAGAAGATGCCGAGATTCTTATCGAGCCGCTGGTGTCTAAAAATAGACGGGTCATGTTCACGATTTCTTTTTGAGCCAGTCTATCATCGGCTTGGTCCATTGTCTCGAGGCGGACGAGGGCAGACATAAAGCTGAAAGGGATGACATCATTGCACGTCTCTGCACAGGCAATAAAAAGTCGCGGCTGCTTGGATTGCAAAAGAGTCGTCACGTGGTCAAAATCGAGGGCGCGCCGTTCACCTCCTGCAAAGCCCAAAAAAGGCCAGGGACTGACCGACGGGTCAAGATTTGAGGGGCGAAACCCATGCCCGCTCCAATAAAAAATTAAGACATCGTCGGGTCCGACCTGAATCGTCTCATAATCCTTTACGAAATCGGTGGCGGCTCTTGCCTCAGTATAATAATGAGCTTTGACAGTGAGCGGCGTCAAAACCTCAATCTTTGCCAGAAAGTGCTTCCACATATCAAGGTTCAACTCGTTCGCATCGCCGATGCCTTCTTCTGAAGTCGACGCCACAATAAACGCATGCAGATCAGCAGCGGCAAGACAGTGAACATTAAAAATTAAAAGAACGAGAAGGATAATTTTGCTCATAATGAATCGTATCATTGCAAGCGCAAGTTAAGATGGAATTAAGATACGGTCAGACTCCTCGGGGAAAAGCGAAAAAAATTCGTGGTTGAGCAATTCCTGTATCTCGCCGGGGCTGCTCAACGCCTCAACCTGTTCGACAAGCTGGTAACATTTGACCACACTTAAACTACGAATCACTTTTTTAATGAGGGGAAGATTTCTCAGTGAGACGGAAAGAACGCTGACCCCGAGGCCGATGAGAAGGGGGGTGAATCTAGGATCGCCGGCAATTTCTCCGCAAACGCTGACGGGAACCCCATATTCTCCGGCCTGCCCAACGATGAGCTTAATCATTCTGATGAGTGCCGGGTGCATGGGGTTGTGAAGTTTATTGACCGTTTGATTGCTCCGATCAACGGCTAAAAGATACTGGATAAGATCGTTGGTTCCAATTGCGATAAAATCGCACTCTTTCGCCAGATGGTCGGAAATCATAGCTGCTGACGGCACTTCGATCATACAGCCAATTTTAACCCTCTTTTCGATAATTTTTCCGCTATGGGAGAGTTCATTTTGCACTTCCGCGATCAGCTCCTTGGCTTCGATAAGCTCCGAAAGATCGGTCACCATGGGAAACATAATCGACACATTGCCTCTGTCGCTGGCTCGCAAAATAGCCCTGAGCTGCGCTCTGAAAATATCCGGCTTCTGGAGAAGATACCGGATAGCGCGGCATCCGAGGTAAGGATTTCCTTTGTAGGACTCTTGCTCTTTGATTGTCAGCTTATCCCCGCCCACATCAAAGGTGCGGATCACAATCGGCAGCCCCCTCATCGCACTGACAATCTGGCTGTAGATGACAAACTGTTCTTCCTCTGAAGGAAACCGCTGCTTCGATAAGTAAATATACTCCGAACGGAAGAGGCCGACTCCCGAACAGCCATATTGATGAAGTTTGTCGATTTCATTGACCATTTCAATGTTGGCCATCAACTCCACCTTATAGCCGTCATAGGTTTCGGCATCGAGGGAACAAATTTTTTCCAGCTCTTGCAGCGAAGTTAAAATCTGCTTTTGAATCTTATCGAACTTGCCAAGTGTCCGTTTAGAGGGGCAAAGGATAATGTCTCCGATCCTGGCGTCGACAAGAACTTCTGTGCCAAGAGCCGGTTCGATCAACTCATAGTCGACATTCGCAATATATGGGATTCCCTTTGCTTTTGCGACAATGGCAGCATGCGATGTCGGACTCCCCTCGTGCGTAATGACTGCGGATATATTGTCCAAATCAGCCTCCGCCAAATCAGAGGCGGCAATCTCGCGGGAAAAGACAATGGTATTCGGAGGCAGCGAAGTCAAAGCGGCCCGCTCAGACCCTCCCAAATGTTCTAAGACGCGTCTTGAGATATCGAGAAGGTCGCACCCCCTTTCGCGAAAGAAAAGATCTTGAATCTGGTCAAATCGGTTCTGATAGTCGCGTAAAAAACAGTGGAAAACGAACTCGGCATTTTTTTGTTCCGATAAAATTTTCTGCTTGATCTCAGATCCCAAAAGAGGATCGTCCAAAAGTTGCAGATGAGTCTCTAATATTGCCGCCGCTTCATGGGACTTGTCCCTTTCGAGCATTTTTTTGATTCTGGCTAAATCCTTTTTTGTTTCGGCCAAGGCTTTTTCATAGCGGCGCACCTCTTTGCGTATTTCCCGTTTGTCGATCCGTTTTTCGGGGATCGACTTCTGCTCGTGTGTGAAGACGTAAAGGGTGCCGACAGCGATTCCGTGGCTGATCGGCGTCCCTTTTATATGGAGTTCTTTTTCTTTTGTCTTTAACAAGGCTCCTCCCAAAACCGCTGTTCGAAAGCATCGACGAGACGCTCAAGAGTCTCTTCTGCATCCTCGCCGTCCACTGTGATCGTGATCCTGGCGTTTTTCCGCGCCGCGAGCATAAGGATGCTCAAAATGCTTTTTGCGTTGATCGTCTCTCTTTTATGTGTGAAAAACACATCGCTCTTGCAATTCTGCAGGAGTTTGACGATCGCCGTCGCAGGCCTCGTGTGGAGGCCAAGATCGTTCATCACTTTCACTTTTTGCTGCTGTTTTGTCATCAACGCCTCCATCCCATTATCTCGCTGTCATTTCGAGTAACTTACGTTTAAACTCTCTGGCTGAGTTGTAGCCCATGTCTTTTAACCGATGATTGAGCGCGATCGTTTCGAGCAAAAGAACAACATCGCGGCCCGGTTTGACGGGAAGAATATGCAAAGGGAGATCGATTCCTAAAATGTCGCAGTACTTCTCGTCGGTCCCGACCCGGTCGTAAAAGCTGTGATCGTCCCAGGTTTCAAGTTTCACCACTAAGTCGATGCTCTTTTCATTCCTGACGCAGACAGCGCCATAAAGATGGGCCACATTAATGATGCCGATTCCCCGAATTTCCATATGGTGCTTGGTGAGCTCAGCGCCGCACCCTTCTAAATAATTCCCCTCCCGCTTTTTCACTTTCACAACATCGTCGGAGATGAGGCGATGCCCCCTTTCGATTAAGCCTAGAGCGGCTTCACTTTTTCCGACAGAGGAGTCGCCTTGAATCAAAACGCCGACGCCGAAGACCTCGACAAGAGTGCCGTGCAGAGTGACCGTCGGCGAAAATTCGCCTGTCAGCAGCAGCGTGAGGCGGCTGAGAAGGTTCATTGTTTTCATCGGCGTTCTAAAGAGCGGTATGTCCCTTTTTTCGCAGAGGAACAAAAGCTCCTTTGGCGGCCGATAACGACGCGTCACAATCACAGCCGGGGTATCGGCGGTTAAGATAGCCTCGAGCCGCTCAACGCGCGTTCTTGAGTCGAGGTCGCGCAAATACTGTACATCGACTTTTCCAAAAACAAGAATGCGCTTGCTCGCGTAGTTTTTGAGGTATCCCGTGATGCCAAGACCCGGCCGGTTGGCTTCGGGGACTTTGATCCTCCGCCTTACGCCCCTTTTTCCCGCGACGAGCTCTAGTCCCAAATTCGTGCCGTGTTGATCGAAGAGGTCTTGTACCGTATACATGAGGTTATCCGTGCGTCGCTATATGACCAGTTTTTATGTTCCTACCAAAAATGTTCGATCGCATGTTCTGATACCTTTACATCACTTCAGCTGCGATCGCGGCGAGTTCAGACCTTTCTGTCTTATCCAAAAAGACTTGGCAGAATAATTTTTGATTTTGAAACCTGCCGACAGTATACGTCAGTCCGTTGGAATTTTTGTCGAGGTAAGGATTGTCAATCTGCTCCGGATCGCCGCAAAGAATCACTTTTGTTCCTTCTCCCGCACGCGAGATAATGGTTTTGACCTCGTGAGGAGTCAAATTTTGCGCCTCGTCGACGATGATGAACATTTTCGGCAAAGAGCGGCCGCGTATGTAGGTCACAGCCTCCATTTCGATTTTGTCGCTGTCGAGGACCCATTTCAAGGTGTCGCTGTTTCCCCCGCCTGTCGAATTGCACACATACTCGAGATTATCCATGATCGGCTGCATCCAACTGGACAGTTTTTCCTCTTTCGTGCCCGGCAGATACCCGATGTCACGGCCGAGAGGAACAATCGGACGAGACACCAAAATCCGATTATACTCTCCTTCGTCAAAGACTTTGCGGAGAGCGCACGCCAAAGAGAGAAGCGTTTTGCCTGTTCCTGCCGGTCCCATCAAGGTGATCAAACTGATGTTATCCCTTAAAATGGCATCCATCGCGCATTTCTGTTCGACATTCCGGGGTTGAATTCCCCATGTGTTGCCCAAATTAAGAAGGGGTTCTACTTTGTTGTTGGCAGCGTTGTAGCGAACGACGGCTGACGATTTCTCCGGAGAGACTAAGACGCAGTACTCGTTGGCCAAAAACTCATTGTGCGGCAGTTCGAGCCCCCCTTCCTGATAGAACCTGTCGATTTCCGGTTTTGTTGTCTCGATTCGACGCACACCTCGGTAGATCGTGTCATATGACACTTTCAAATTTTCATAATCTGCCGCTTCAAGTCCCATCGCTTCGCCCTTAACGCGGGCGGCAAAATCTTTTGAGACAAAAACGACCTTTTCCCCTTCTTTTAAAAGGTGATAGGCCGCCATCAAAATCTTATTGTCGCTTACCGATAGATCAAACATATCAGCATAGTGGTGATTCCACTTCATCTGGATACGGATTGTCGATTGATTGTCCAGCTCGACACCTCGATGAAGATCCCCTTCCCCTATCGTCTTCAGAAGTGCGAGGCGGCGGGCAACCGCTCGGGCATTTCTTCCCAGCTCATTTTGAAGCCGCTTTAATCGATCAAGCTCTTCCAATACAGGGAGAGGAATCACGACGTCGTGACGAGCAAATTTCATGAAAGATTCGGGATCGTGGAGCAAGACATTGGTATCGAGAACAAAGGTTTTTTTCATTGGAAAAGGGCCTCCAGAATCGCAAAAAACTTATGTTAAAAGAATTATTTTTTTAAAGGAAACCGAAATTAGGGAGGCCTTAAATCCAGCACTCAAACAACCTAAGTGCTAATTTTACATTTGACACAATAATTCCCCATATCCTATAATAAATGTAAGGGTTTGAAGGGGAAAGCTTTCCGAGGAGTTATCATATGAAAAAACATGTCGACGATAAGGTCATCAGCCTGCCTCCCTACGTATCGACAGCATGGGAAAACGTTAAGGCTCTGTACCTTAAAGACGAACATCTCATCGTCGATCTTATAGACGGAAACGCCATCGCTGTTCCTAATCTGACCGATGAGGAAATTGAAGAAATCTTCGAGTATCACGCCGTGTATATCGATAAAGCTCATGATCTGGAACAAATCTTTGATGAAGACGTGCAGTCGCAAAATGACGGAGGCTCCCCTTTTCGTTTTGCGATCAACTCAATGGACGGTTTCACAAATGCTATGTCGCACAATCCTGCGCAAGCCAACATGCCCCCGCTTCCCCCTGAAGTTCTCGATAAAATCAGCAACATCGCGAAAATCATCTCCCCTGAAGAGATCAATGCCTTAGAAGATCCCGTCGAAGGATGCCATTGTTTTTATTGCCAAATCTCAAAAGCGATACAAAGCACCAATGACGATCCGCAGGCCAAACAAGTCGAAGACAATGTCTCCGAGGATGTTTCCGATGAAGACCTCCAGTTCTCGCAGTGGGCCATCTCCCAACTTGAAGACAAGCTCTATCTGGTCACCAACAAACTCGATACAAGCGAACAGTACAAAGTTTTCTTAGGCAATCCCATAGGCTGCACCTGCGGCAATGCGAATTGTGAACATATTGTCGCTGTCCTCAAATCGTAAGGTTTTTTCTTTACATTTCACTTGGAAGTTAATAGTATTGATTAACTAAAAGGAGATGTTTTATGACGAAAAAACCTGCCTTGATCGCATCATCGCTTTTGTTCATTTTCACCGGAACATTTGCCTTCGCAGATGTCGATGTTCCCCAAACGCAAACTGAAAGTGCACATTTCCGTCCCTTCACCGGCAAGATTCGCGGCAATCGCGTGCGGTTGCGATCAGGTCCCGATCTCGACTCGACAATCGTGTCTCAACTGTCTGATGGAGAGCTCTATATCATTCAAGGAGAGACAGACGAATTTTATTCCGTCAAACCGAAACCAGGAACGAAAGCCTATGTTCACCGCAAATTTGTCCTCGACGGTGAAATCGACGGCCAAAGGGTCAATGTGCGCCTCCAACCAAGCGTTGACTCTCCTATCGTCGGCACTTTAAACACCGGTGACAAAATCCAGGGCGTCGCTCGCGGCAAATGGCTGGAAATTGAAACGCCTCCGGAAACGCGTTTCTACGTCTACAAAGACTACATCGAAAATATGGGCGGTCCTGAAATCTATTTGAAACTTGAAAAACAAAGAGAGCGTTATCAAGACGTCCTCACAGAGGCGAAAGAAACGATTGACCAGCAGTTTCACCGCCCTTTCGAAAACATAGAAATTGATGAAACGCTAGGCAAGCTCAATGAAATCATCGGCGACCAAAAGCGATTTCCCGAATATGCTGCAGAAGCAAAACAGCTGATCCACTCAGCGAGCGAACGCTATTTGCAAAAAAAAATCGCCTATTTGGAAAATCTGACGGAAAATCCCGAAAATGTCTGGGTCAGAAACGAAAGCCCCCATGAACCAGAGCCGGAAAAACCGGCGGCAAAGACTCCAGAGGTCACAGTCAGAGCCGAGGCGGAGCCGATTCGGCTTAACAGTCCCGAAATGCTGTACTGGGAACCCCTTGAGGCTGCGCTGTACGAACAGTGGGCGAACCGCCGAGACGGAATTGCTAACTTTGAAACATTTTACGCTGAGGAAGATCGAAGAGCCCGCCTTCTTGAAGGGGTCTTAAAAGAAGCGCCTCAAACCGCGCACAACACACCTGGGGACTATGTGCTTGTCAATGAAAGAACAAAGCGGCCCATCGCTTATCTTTACAGCACAAAAGTGAACTTGAGAGAGGTCCTCGGACGAAAAGTCACAGTCAGGGGTGTCGAAAGGCCGAACAATCATTTTGCCTTCCCCGCCTATTTTGTTCTGAACGCCTCGCAGTAACCGATCCTTTGTGTCGAAAGTTTTGCCCGATCTGGTAAGGTGCTCTTATGGACCCCATAAGAGCACCTTTACGTAATGTCATGTCGCAGCAGTCATTTAAATTCCTGGTAGGCTGTCATCACTCCGGGAGGATAAGACTCCTCATTAAAGCAAAAAGAGAAGGCAAGAGAGATGATCACTGCATCAATTCTATCATTCACCTTTCTTGTTTGATTCATTCAAAAACCGTTACTGAAGAACACTTTGCCCATTTTTACCGAAGCGGGATCTATTCAATAAAGGTGATCGATCCGTCCACAAATTTCTTTTATGGCCGAATTAATATCCGCAATGTGATGCACCGCTTTGCCGCAGCTTTGATCGATGAAAATCCAGCATCAGAAGCATTTGCTCACAAAATGAAACAAGTGGTACCCATTTTGGGACGGAGGGAGCGAAAGGTTTTCCAGAGTAAATTCGAACGGTGCCGGAGAGCCTGGAATGCAAGAAAAACCGACCATCTCAATTCTTTTGCTCAATCGCTTCGCAAACTATCAAAAAGGATTCGTCGACTCCATTGGGACCACATACGCCAGGCGGTCATCGGGCGAGTCGATGAACTCTCGACCTCTCGAGGGTTTATGCACTATATTGTCGTCGAAACGAACAGAGGCAAGCGCAATCCTAATGTGCATGCTTTCGCACTGGAACAAGTCGTGGGCAACGGCGAATGTCCAGAATATTATCTTTGGCAGTCTTGGTATCAAGAGTACGACATCCTTGCACCTCAGGGTTACAAAGTTCTTCTCGAAGGATCGATCGAAACTTTTTTTGGCGATCTCACGACCATCTTTAAAAAAACAATTTGGGATGAACGATCAGATAGGCTTTGGAAGAAGTGGTTTCATATATCCCTCTACTCTAAAATCCCAAGCAAAATGGAAACCATAGAGTGCACACCCGACGTGATTTCAATGAAAGCGATAAGCTTCTCGACAGCCTCTCTTCCTTTTAATCCCCAAAACGTCGAACACTCGATTCATCAGAACCATCAATTCCTCTTACTGAACTCAGAACCATACCCGAACAAAAAAAGAAAACGGTCGCAATCGACCTGAGGGATCTAAACAGACTTAAGCCCTTTCATAAAATTTAATCGAAGTCTATACTGCCATGGTATTATGTCTTCGATAAAACGCATTTTTCTTGGATTTGAGTGTCAGGCCCTCTGGCCTGAACAGTGGCCGAAGGGTCGGGTGATAGAAGAAAAGGCGCGCCATGTCACGCTTGCTTTTATTGGCGAAACGGAGATTGAATCGTTCATGCGCCACCTCGGAAACTTCCCGAAACCATCGTTTCAAACAGGTTTTGCCGGTATCTTCACAAAATGTCTCTTTCTTCCTAAAAAAGGCCCCCATGTCGTGGCCTTCGAACCGGATCTCGGCAGGAGAAAAAAAACGCTCTTCGAGTATCAATCCATTGTTAAGGACTGGCTCAAACAGCATCATGTTCCCGTCGATTCACGGCAGTATCTCCCCCACATGACCATCGCAAGGGGGAAATTTTCTCTGAGGGAGTGGGAAGACGAATTCACCCCCCTTCCTTTTCGCCTCGGCCCTCTCCATCTTTACGAAAGTCTCGGCCACTCGCACTATCGGTCCATCTGGTCGCTCCCCTTACCGCCGGCTTTCGAAGAAATTGAGCATACCGCCGATATTGCCTTCCTTATACGAGGAGAGAGTCTCAACGATATATTCGATCACGCTTTTATCGCTTTGGCGTCTGTTTGTCCCGATTTGTTGCCCTATCGCAATGAACGTTTCGAACCCAAAAGTCTCGGAGACGTTGTGAAAGAGTTGAATGTTGTCGTCGGCCGCGCCGACGCCGATTTTGGCGTCCCGCTCAAAGCGGTGAGCTACCACGGCGACCTTATAGATCAAGAAGATGTTTTTGAATGGGAGATGATTGTCGATGTCTGAACTTAAAAAGCTTTCCGAGGGCCTGTATGAACTGCCGAAAACAGGTGAGATGAAGGTTCCCGGTCTTGTGATCGGCACCGACAAGCTCTTTCAAGAGTTTGATATCGAGCGTCCATTGGAACAGGTGAGAAATGTGGCCCACCTACCCGGTATTGTCGGCTACAGCATCGCGATGCCCGATATCCACTGGGGCTACGGCTTTCCCATTGGCGGTGTTGCCGCTACCGACGCCGAAAGCGGAGTGATCAGTCCTGGCGGCGTCGGCTATGACATCAATTGCGGCGTACGTTTCGCCACACTCGACATCCCTTTTTCTGAACTCGACCAAAGAGCCAAGGAAAAGCTCATTCAAACGATTGAAAGAAATGTCCCCTCAGGGGTGGGAAAAGGGCACGGAAAAAAGTTTGAACTCACCGATGCAGACTATCGGCAGATTGTTGAAAAAGGAGCCGCTTGGTCAGTAGAGCAGGGCTTTGGATTTGCAGACGACTTAAGAAACAGCGAGAGCCTCGGTTTTATTGAAGGGGGTGACATAAGCGCTGTCTCTTCCGCAGCTCGCGAGCGCGGCCGCAAGCAACTCGGCAGCATCGGCTCCGGCAATCATTTCGTCGAGATTGGAGAAATCCAAAAAATCTTTGATCCCGACATCGCAAAAATGTGGGGTTTAAAGGAGGGGATGATCACTATCATGATTCATTCCGGATCGAGAGGATTTGGCCATCAGATCTGCCAAGACACTCTCGACGCATTTTTTGAGCAAGGGTACGAAGAGGCTCTTCCCGACAAACAACTCGTGGCCGCTCCGATACAAAGTCCCTTAGGCAAGCGCTATTTCCAGGCTATGGCGGCGGCGGCCAATTTTGCTTTTAACAACCGGCAGCGGATCCTCCACTTTGTGAGACACTCTTTTGCTGAATCCTTAGGGGTCCGCCCTGAAGAGATCCGGCAGCTCTACGATGTGTGCCACAACATCGCAAAATTTGAATCTCATTTGATCGGCAATGAACTGAAAACCGTGTGCGTCCATCGCAAAGGGGCCACCCGCTCTTTTGGACCCGAATCCAAAGAGCTGGCTCCCCGCTTTCAAAAATCGGGTCAACCTGTCCTTGTCCCCGGCGACATGGGGCGCGCCAGTCATATTCTCGCGGGACAAGGCAATCCTTTAACGTGGAGCAGCTGCTGCCATGGGGCTGGCAGGGCAAGAAGCCGCCACAAATCACTCAAAGAGTGGGAAAACCGCAATCCGCTGGAAGCCATGGCAAAGCAAGGGGTCATCGTCAAAGCCAATAGCCCTCGAACAATCTCTGAAGAAATGCCTGACGCTTATAAAGATGTCGACGAAGTCGTCAAAGCAGTCACGGAAGCCAAGCTTGCAAAAATGGTGGCCCGCATTCGCCCCCACGCCGTCCTTAAAGGCTAGGGGACGTCTTCAAATTTGGAATCAACTTAATTTGAAGACATCCCCTATCTCGCTTACTCTAAGCCACTTGTAAAATAACGAGCGTTTGACCTCTCCTTAATTCGATTGGGTATAATCACAAAAACTGAATAATGAAGGAAAAGAGAGGGCTTTTTGCTATGGCTAGATGGTCGTTTGGCGTCGATCTCGGCGGCACGAAGATTGAAATCGCAATTGTCGATGAGACGGGATCTGTTGTCGAGCGGCTCCGTATGCCAACCGACATTGACGGCGGATCGTCCGCTGTAGAAAAACAGATCCACGAGGGGATTGACGATCTCCGAGCCCAATCATCCGGAGATCCTGTCGGCATAGGGATCGGCATTGCCGCTCAAATTGACGACGAACAAGGTGTGATCAGGAATGCGCCCAATCTCAAGTGGAAAGATGTCCCGTTTCAAGAAAACCTAAAAACGTTGACTAAGCTCCCCGTGCGCATCACAAACGATGTCCGCGCCGCGGCATGGGGCGAGTGGCTTTTCGGCGCCGGTCAAAAAGCGGACAGCATGGTCTGCCTCTTTGTTGGGACAGGCATTGGAAGCGGCGTCATCGTCGGGGGCAACATGTTGACCGGCTGCAGCAACACCGCCGGCGAAGTGGGGCATATGATCATACGCAATCCAGGAGATCCCTGCCACTGCGGTAGCCAAGGCTGCTTCGAATCTGTTTGCGGAGGATGGGCCATCGGGGAAAAAGCGCAAAAAGCTGTCGCCTCCGATAAAGAGGCAGGATCGGCCATTTTAAAGCTCGCAGGAGGAGACCTCAAAAAAGTGAGCGCCAAACATGTTGCCGACGCTTTTGAGCACGGCGATCCTTTGGCCAAACATCTGGTTGACCGCACGCTTGAAGGGCTTGTCGATGGGTGTGTCAACATTGTCAATGCCTTCAACCCCTGCCGATTCATTTTAGGGGGAGGCGTTATCGAGGGACTGCCCCATCTTGTCGATGCTATTGATGAAAGGGTCAAAAAAAGGGCGCTCGCTGCGGCGACTGAAAATCTCGTATTCGAAAAAGCAGCCCTTGGTAACGACGCCGGAGTTGTGGGCGCTGCCGCCCTTACTTTAAACATAAGTTCAAAGTAAATGACGAGCTAGGGATCGCAGGAGGAGTACTCCGGCCGGTAGGTCACTAGGGGAAGATCGATGACGAGCGTCTTTTGGAATAACTTGAGACAGTCGAGATTAAACGCAAGATCTTGCCCTCTTTGAGACGGCCCCCATTTAACCTGATCGAAAACCCCTCTCTTTATGGCGATATTGCCGTGGTGGACCCTCACGCCTGAGCATTTGAGCGAATTCCAAGAGCGGTGAAACTTGACAGGAACGACCCCTCGCGCAAGCGCTGCGGTATTTCCGAGATGAAGACCCTCTAAGCAATAACCGTGCATCACGTGATCGGCATCAAGTATTTGGAAAAGAGATTCGAGAATTTCGAGTCTTCGCGGATGAGGCCAATCATCGGCATCTTGGCAGACAAAAACATCTCCCGTAGCAAAAGAACAGGCGATATTGCGATTTTCACCGGCGTACTGCTTTTTCGTCGACGCGATTATAATGAGCGGGAACGGATAGTCGGCGCTTTGAAGCTGCTCAAGTTCGCCGGCATCGACCAAGTGCGCTTCCGAAAGAGAAATGACCACCTCGTCGGGCCGCCTAGACTGCTGGGTGTAAGCGTCGAGAAGGGAAGGGAGGTGGGAAAAATGACCGTAGTAACAGGGGATAATCAGAGATAATTTCAATTCTCCAAAACAATACGTTGAAAGTGAAACAAAAAAGCAGATTAAAAATAGCCAATGCCTCATACTCGCTCCTAATTTTTGTTATGTCCCGACGAGTTCTGTTCCCGATACAAATAGAGAGGCCAGTCGATCACCACAGTGTTGCCGAAATACTCAAGACACTTTTTATTGAACGCACAGTCCTCCCCCACCCTCATGTTTGGCCATTTGATCTTCGACAAGACGCGGCGGCTGACGGCAACGTTGCCATGCGTGACTTTTTTAAAGTCGCGCAAAAGAGAATGCCACGACGTCGGCCGCCTAACCGGAATTTCATTCAGGTCAAACGCCTCCCATCCCACCTCCTTTGATCCGTCCAGGATGTAATTATGCATAATATGATCGGGCGCGTAGTCTCTGTAGACAGCGTGAATAATTTCTATTCTTTGCGGATGTGGCAGATCGTCGGCATCTTGGCAAATGATCAGCTCCCCGGTGGCAAAGTCAAAGGCGCGGTTCCGATTAGGTCCTGCATATAAACGTTTTGTCTCGGTCAAGATGATCAGATCAAAGGGCCATCTGTGAGTTTCAAGCCTTTCAATCGCAACCGGATCGACAATACCCGATTCCGAGAGGGAAACCACAACTTCATCGGGCCTCAATGTCTGCCCCGCGAGCTCTTCAAGAAGCGGCTCCAAATAGTGAGCATGCCCGTGCCAACAGGGAACCATGACCGTGATTTTAGCTCCCTCAGCAAAAGAAATAACAAAGAATAAAGAAAAAAGGAGCGCTCTGATCATAAATTTATTTGCGGCCACTCCATTTGCAAATCGACCCATTTGACGTCCCACCAATAGAGCGAAGTGAAATAAGATCTTGAATTTTACACAAATTTTGACTATAATGTTAACCTAATAACTGTTTATTTTGTGGTTTTATGTCCCTTATAGGAATTTTATTTGCCTTGCTTGCCTGCGCCTGCTGGGGCCTCAGTATGATCTGCCCGGTTTTAGCCCCCGATTTCACCGCTCTTGAAGTGACGCTTGGCCGCTACTTTTTCTACGGACTTTTGAGTTTGGGTTTGTGGCTGTTTTCCTATTGCCAAGAACGAAAAACCTATCCATGGCCGGTTTGGAAGATGGCATTTCTTTTTGCCTGCGCCGGAAACGTTGTCTACTACGCTCTCGAGGTGATCGGCGTGAAAATGATCGGCCCTTCCATGGTCGCCCTTTTATTTGCGATCAATCCGATATTCGTCACGCTTTATGGGAATTTGAAGCAAAAGGAAATTCCCTATTCAATAATTGTCCTTCCCATTGTGCTTGTGGGCATCGGCATTTTTTTTGTCCACGCTCACGACCTCACCATTAAAGCCGACTCCAGCCCCGTGCAATTTTGGTCGGGCGTGGCGATCACTCTTATGTCAATCGGCATGTGGGCGTGGTATGCTGTCAACAACTCCGCATACTTAAAAAAGCAGCATGCCCTAAAAGCAGGAGACTTCAATGTTATGATCGGCGTGTGGTGTTTGGTTCTTGCGATCATCGGGATGGGAGGACTTTCGATTTTTTCTCCCGATTCGCTCACCTTGTTTTCGCCCGGCCTGACAGGCGCTGATTACAGCTGGTTCTTCACTGCGACACTTCTACTCGGAATATTCGGTTCTTTTTTCGGCTCTTTCTTCTGGCTGAAGGCATCTAAAATACTGCCTGTCACTTTGGCAGGACAGATTATCGTCGCCGAAACCTGTTTTGGACTTCTCTACACCTACATTCACGAGCTTCGCTTTCCCGGTATTTACGAATGTCTCGGTTTCGCATTCGCCATCGGGGGCGTTCTCATCTCCATACGAAGGATTCAACAGCTAAGAGCTCAAGCTGTCGCGCCTTAAGTTTTACAAGCTCTCGGGTTCTTCTCTTAAAAGCCTGGGATGACGGTCGATCGGTTCGAGCTCAGCAACATCCTGATCTGAGGCAACACCGGTTTCTTTAAACTTACGGGCCGTCACCAGAATACGGCTCTCAAATGAACCGACGCTCTTGTTATAAGAATCGATTGTCTTTTCCAGCCCTTTTCTCATATCAACAAAGTGACCGGCTAAAACAGCGATGCGTTCGTACAGCTGACGGCCGAGCTGGCTGATCTGCTGCGCGTTTTCTGCAATTTTTTCCTGCCTCCAACCATAAGCAACGGAGCGGAGCAAAGAGATCAGCGTCGTCGGCGTTGCGAGGATGACCCTCTGCTCGACGCCGGTCTCGATAAGACCCGGCTCCATTTCAAGAGCTGCTGAAAAAAATGTTTCGCCGGGTAAGAATAAGACAACAAATTCGGGCGTAGAATCAAACTGCTCCCAGTATCCCTTCGAGGCGAGCTGCATGATATGCTTTTTCACATGGCGGGCGTGCTCAATCAGCTTTAGCCTTCGCTGATCTTCGTTATCAGCTTCCAGAGCTTCAAGGTACGCCTGCAACGGCGCTTTAGAATCGACCACAATTTTCTTCCCCCCCGGAAGATGAACGATCATATCGGGCCTGAGCCTCCCCTCTTCGGTCGAAACAGAAAGTTGCTCTTCGAAATCGCAAAACTCGAGCATGCCGGCGATTTCGACGACCCTTTTGAGCTGCATCTCCCCCCACCGCCCCCGAACTGTCGGCGCGCGAAGTGCTTTGGCGAGGTTTGCCGTCTCGCTTTGAAGTTTATTTTGCGCAAGGGCAAGACCTGTCACCTGCTCCCGAATGCTTGTATGTGTCGTTGCAAGCGTCCTCTTAAGCTCTTGGTGGGTCTCATCGGCTTTCTTCAGCGATTCTTTTATCGGAGCGACAATCTCTTGAAACGTTTGCTGCTTTTGATGGAGATCGAGCCTGGCCCCCTCTTGAAGCTTGTCAAATTTTGCCGCTGCAAGATCGAGAAAGGAGGCGCTGTTTTGCTTGAGGGCATCGGCCGACAGCGCTTTGAATGATTCGATCAATTTCTGCTGGGACTGCTCCATACTGTTGAGTTGCTGGGCGGCACTTTGCTGCTCGAGCTCAAGCTTCGTTTCAAGTTCTCTGATCCGGATTGAAAGAGTCGCAATCTCCCTCTCCTTTGCTCGCAGCAGCGACTCACGCCAAATGAGAAGACAGATAACAGCGGCAAGGATCAAACCGAGACTAAGGAGCATGGACGTCCCACAAAGGTAAAGATTGTCATGAAATCGTTTTTTGCACTAAGATAACAGTTCTTATGAATTTTTCCTACCAAACAAAGCGTTGGCTTTACCCTCTCATTGCACTGATTGTCATGGCTCCTTTTACTCCCTCTATGGATGTGTGGTGGTCCTCCCTTTTTTATTCTCCGGAAACAAAGCGCTTTGTCAGCAACGCCTTCACATCTTTTGTCTTTCACTATCTTCAACTTCCCGCATTCCTCACATTTGGTTTGGCGATTCTCATGTTGTGTGGAAGTTACGTGATAAAGAAGCTGGCTCCCTACAAAAACGATCTTCTCGTCATGATTCTGGCAATGATTTTGGGACCGGGCTTGATCATCAACGTGGTCTTAAAGCCGGGCTGGGGCCGCCCCCGCCCCCGTCAGGTGTCGACTTTTTCCGGGGGTGAAGAGTATCTTCCCTTCTACGTGCCAAATCTCGGATACAAAAGCTCAGATAAGTATAAATCGTTTCCAAGCGGCCACGCATCGATGGGCTTTTATTTCTTTGTCGTCGCTGTTATCGGAGAAAGAAGAGGGTCGAAACCTCTGGCATGGAGCGGTTTTGCACTCGCAATCGTTTTAGGACTCGTCCTTGGCCTGACACGGATTGCCCAAGGAGGTCATTTTTTCACCGATGTGCTCTGCTCTGCTTTGATCACTTGGTGGGTCGCTCTCTTCTCGGATTGGGTCGTCTTTGGCGACTTAAAAAAACCTGCCGATTGACGCCTTCTCATTGTGAAAGGACTGACTGAAAAACAGCTCAAAATCACCCAATTCATCAAAGAGTATATTCGCTCGCGGGGCTACTCTCCAAGCTACAGAGAGATCCAGCATCACTTTGGCTATTCCTCTCTCTCATCTGTCTTCGATCATCTGCATGCCCTGAAAAATAAAAACGTGATCACCTTTGAAAAAGGGCGGGTCCGCTCCCTGCAGCTCACCGAATCGACAAGCGAAATCGAAATCCCGTTAATCGGCTTGCTCAAAGAAGCAAGCGGCTTGCATCTCTTTCAAAACTCACAGTCAGTGGTGATCCCGCAGGCCATGATCCCTTCTCCTGAAACAAGTTTTGCGCTCAAAGTGGTCGGGACCTTTTTGCAAGAAGAGATGATTGATGATGGAGATCTACTCGTCGTCGAAACAAGAGATGAAGCAGAAGATGGAGAAACCGTTTTAATTTCTGTCGAACATGCGACACTGATTAAGCGAATCTTTTACGAAGACGAACATTTGCTTTTGGCGAGCCGGCTAGCAGGCATTGATCCCATTGTCATGAAACAAGCGCACGTCAATATTAGGGGCGTCATTGTCGCTTTGTTTCGGTCGTACTAGTACTTAGTTAACAAAGTTTTTCTACAAATTCGAATTCTAAGCCGCCGGGATGGGCCGATCT
>CAZVSU010000020.1:0-33435 GCA_964629645.1 uncultured bacterium
AATTGTACCCGGTGGTATAAGTAAAAACTTTGTTAACTAAGTACTAGTACTTAGTTAACAAAGTTTTTGATCAAATTCGGCATGATAAGCGCCGGGATGAGCCGATCTCAATCTGCTCATCCCGGCGGCTTAGATGCCAAATGAGAAGACGTCCCCTGGTTTCGGTTCTGAGTATTGCTTTCGATATAACAAAAAAAGCGCCTAAGGTGAGCCACCTCAAGCGCTTTAAAGAACGGAGAGTCGGTTTGGTTAGAAGCCCATTCCCGGCATACCCATACCACCCATTCCCATTCCGCCCATAGGGTCCATACCACCCATATCAGGGGCTCCGGCAGACCCTTTTTTCTCGGGTTTGTCCGTGATCATGCATGCCGTTGTCATCAACAGTCCTGAAATCGAAGCAGCGTTGGCAAGAGCTTGCTTTGTCACTTTGACAGGGTCGATCACTCCTTGTTTGAGGAGATCGCCATACTCATCAGTGAGGGCGTTATACCCTTCGGAACCTTTGAGTTCCGCCACCTTTTCACATATGAGATTTCCTGCTTTTCCAGAATTGTTGGCAATCCATGTCAAGGGTTGCTCGATAGCGCTGAAGACAATGTGAATTCCTGTTCGGATATCTTCGTCAGCATCATCTAAATCATTGATCGACTGCCTCGCACGGATGAGAGCTACGCCCCCTCCTGGGACAATTCCTTCTTGTACGGCAGCTCTTGTGGCATGAAGGGCGTCTTCGACACGCGCCTTTTTCTCTTTCATTTCGGTTTCTGTTGCAGCGCCGATATGAACAACTGCGACACCGCCGGCGAGCTTGGCCAATCGCTCTTCCAACTTCTCTTTTTCGTATTTCGAGCTTGATTTTTCGAGCTCTGTTTTGATCTGAGACACTCTGTCGTCGATCATGGCCTGTTGGCCCGCTCCGTCGACGATCGTCGTGTCGTCTTTGGAGATTTTGATTGTTTTCGCTGAACCAAAACAGCTTGGATCGGCATCTTCCAGCTTCATGCCGGTTTCTTCAGTGATGACGGTCGCTCCTGTCAGGATTGCGATATCTTGCAAAGCAGCTTTTCGGCGGTCTCCGAATCCGGGAGCTTTTACGGCACAGACGGGGAGCCCTTGCTTGACCTTATTGATCACAAGTGTTGCCAGTGCCTCGCTGTCAACATCTTCTGCAATAATGACCAGGGGCCGAGGGGTGTCTTGATTCGCTTTTTCAAGGATCGGGACGAGTTCTTTAGCAGACGACACCTTTTTATCGATCAATAAAATGTTTGCGTTGTCAAACTCTGCAGTCATGTTTTCGGGATTCGTCACAAAATAGGGGGAGAGGTAGCCGTTGTCAAACTGCATCCCTTCGACGACATCCAATGTTGTTTCCAGCGTGCTGGATTCATCGACTGTGATGATTCCATCTTTTCCGACTCGCTCCATTGCTTCGGCGATGATAGAGCCGATGCTGGGGTCGTTGTTTGCAGATATAGTGGCAATTTGTTTGATTTCTTCGGAAGAATTGATCGGGGTTGCGATTTTTTCCAGTGCGGTGATCAAAGCTTTCGTCGCTTTATCAATCCCTTTCTTGACCTGCATAGGATTGGCGCCGGCATTGACGCTTTTGACAGCACTGCTTAAAATCGCTTCGGCTAAGACGATGGCAGTTGTTGTTCCATCTCCGGCGTTGTCAGCGGTTTGAGAGGCCACTTCTTTGACTGTTTGCGCTCCCATATTTTCAAATTTATCTTTGAGCGTGATCTCTTGAGCGACCGTGACGCCATCTTTTGTCGACAGCGGGGAACCAAACCCTTTCTGGATCACGACGTTGCGCCCCTTGGGTCCGAGAGTCACCTTGACAGTGCGCGCCAAAGTTTTGACTCCTTTTAAAATGGACTTGAGTGCGTCTTCTCTGAATTTCAATAGTTTCGGCATGTTGGCGGCTCCTTGCTTATGTCAAAATTCCTAAAATCTCATCTTCGGACATGATTAAATATTCGGTTTCGGAATCCTCTGGGAATTCGACGGCGTTTCCAGCATAAGGACTGAAGAGCACTTTGTCCCCTTTTTTTATGGACATAGGCTCTAAATTCCCATTGTCGTCCTGCTTGCCGGGGCCGACTTCGAGGATTTCTCCTTCAAGCGGCTTTTCTTGGGCAGAATCCGGGAGGAGGATTCCCCCTTTTGTCGCAGATGTTTTTGATCGCTTAATACAGACGCGGTTGCCTAAAGGTTTGATTTTCATAGTCATTATCTCCTTACGTGAGGACCTTTCGAGTTTCAATTTTATGAAGGAGTTTGTTTAATGTCAAGAATCCGGTCTCAATTTTTAGCACATTTGTTTTAAGACTGCTAAAGAAGAAGCCGCTCAGCAAGGGGATCAACGCCTTGTGGCTCTTTGATGCTTCTGGTCATGATAAGATTCAATCTGTTTCATGCCAAAAAGTCAATGGGATCGGCATCAAAGAGAAAGATCTGCCGATCATTTTTGCACCCTTCAAAAGACTGCATGGCAACAAAGAGTTTCCCGGCGTCGGCCTTGGCTTGACAATGTGCATGAAAATTGCCAAACGTCATGAAGGAAAGCTTTGGGCAGAATCGGACGGTAAGTCGGGCGCTTGCTTCTATTTCACGATCGCGAAGGCTCTGACACCCTGTGAAAAGCCGTGATCTCTTTGCCGATTCCCTGAACAGCCAAAATGCTGATGAGGGCGACGGCTAAGACAATAAGAAAAATATAGGGTGCGCAAGCCGTTAGGCTCGGCACAGTGAGCAGCATCAACTGGAAGGAGGCCGAACTGGCCGCCTTGCCAAGGCGCGATCCGACGCCGTCGATTTGAGACTTTGCCTTGAATTTTTGATCCGATGGAAGCGGGATCAAGGCTAAGTCCTTGCAGTAGTCGAGAAGTGTGTACCGAGCGCTTCGGCTAAGGATCACATGGCAAGAGCCCATCAAGGCAATTGCCGCCCCTGAAAAAAACGCTGCCGGCGTCATCAAAGGGACAAAAAAAAGAAAGCCTGTCAGCAGCAAGACCATCGGGGTGGCCAGGGCAAGAGGAGTCCAGTTCGTTCGGATAAAGGGAAAAAGCATCAAAGCGATTGTGATTGTGGCAGAAAGGGTTCCGATTGCGATGGTCACCCCGTTCATGTATTGATGGTAATCAAGAGGATTTGGGTAAACGGAAAGGACAGCGTCTTTCCAGACCACTTCGGTTAAATTGATCACGATATTAAACCCGAAAATTAAGAAGGCGACTTTGAGAAGATAGGCGCTTTGGAAGAGTTCTTTTGCAGACTGAAAGAATGTGCGCTCTAAGGGCGTTTTGAAGGCTTGTTTCGCAGAGGTATCTAAACGCAAAAACAGGCACGCGACAGCAAGGCTGTTGAAGACGATCAAAAGGGTCAGTCTTGTCAATGTTTCCTGCCAATCTGTGACTGTGAGCCATCGGACCGAAATTCCGGCTGCGATGGCGGAGAGGTTGCCGGCAAGAATCATCCAAGGGTAGCTCCCCTCAGCTTCTTTCGAGGTGACGATCTCATTGGAAAAACCCATGAAAAGAACCGACCATATGATCACAGCCCAGCACTCGGCGAGGACATAAAAGACGACTTCGGGCCAGTAGCGGATGAGAGCGACGAACCCGCCCCATCCGGCCGGAAATAAATTTTGGAGACGATTGCAATAGTCGTTTGGATAGAGTGCAGGGCCAAGAGGCCTCAGTGCAAAGGTGTAGAGGAGGAAATAGCCCACAAAGAAAACAAGGGAAAGGGTAAAGACCGATCTGAAGCGCAACCGGTTTGAGAGCCAGACAACGATTGAAACAAGGCATACCGTTGCGGGGATCAGCGCCCAAGTCTTAAGGAAAGGGACCGCCTCAGCTCCTGCATAGTCTTGAGTGAGCATCAAGGCATCTTTTAAGGTGCGCAAGATGTAATAGTTCACGCAGATCAGGAAGTTCAGGGCGATCAAACAGGGAGCTTTTGTCATCGCAGCTTAGCGGTTGTGATGTGCCGTTTATTTGTTTTGTCTCGTCGGAAAGAATAAAAGTCTCCCTCTTTTGTGTCGAGTCTTGCAATTTCGATATGCTCGGGAGTGAGGCCGCATTCAATCGCTTGGTCTTTGCTGATTTCCCAAAAATCAAAATGGTTGGGAGTGACTTGATACTCCCAAAACTGGGAGGGGAGCTCTTCTTTGTAATGAATAAATTCGGCGCTTTCAGGTCCCAGGCTCGGGCCGATGCAAAGCAAAAGATCTTGAGGATTTGAGCGGTACTGCTGCTTCATGTGGACAATGGCGCGCTTGTAAATGTTCAAAACACTTCCCCGCCACCCTGAATGGATGCAGGCAACGGCATGTTTGACAGGGTCGTAAAGAATGGCAGCCTGGCAGTCGGCATGTGTCACTCCGATAGAGAGGCCAAGGGCGTTTGTGCTCAAGGCGTCGCCGCTTGGCGCAAGCTGCGTCTCGGCGTCGACTCTCATGACCTCTTTCCCGTGCAACTGTTTGGGGATCAGAATTTGCGCCGCCGCCTGATCGTTCAAAAAGACAGCGTGGGATAGGCGATCGCATTCTTGGAGGATGTCGAATTCAAGCCAGCTAGACTGGTTCTTATGTTTGAGAATCACGGCTGATCAATGTTGGTGAACAGATGTCGATTGTAAACCAAAATGTCGATCCTTGTCCAGGTTCGCTCATCAAACCCAGCGACCCTCCGAGAAGGGTGACCAGCTCCTTGGAGATCGCGAGCCCAAGACCCGCGCCCCCGTGCCGCCTCGTCGGCGTGGGATCGAGCTGTTCGAATTTGTCGAACACCCGGCGCTGGTCGTGTCTTGGAATTCCGGGACCGGTATCGGCGACGGAGATTTTAATCTGCCGGGTGCCCGCCTTCTGAATCCGCACCTTTACTGATCCTTCTGCGGTAAATTTTAATGCGTTTTCAATGAGATTGCTAAGGATTTGCCTCAACCGATTGGGATCGCTGTGAATGGTCTTTGGCAGATCGTCTTCGTATATGAATGAGAGCTTGAGACCTCGGTCCCGAGCTTTCAAAGCGAACGAAGCCTTGATTTTGTCCATGAGCTCTTTTAAGTTGAAGTCTGTGACACGAATCTCCAATTTACCCGTCTCGATTTTTGCAAAGTCCAGAACTTCGTTGACGATCACCAAGAGGGCGTTGGCGGAGTCTTGAATTCTTTGAATGAACATTTCTTGGCTCTCCGACAATTCAGTGTTCGCAAGAAGCTCTGTATAGCCGGTAACCCCGTAAAGAGGGGTTCTGATTTCATGGCTCATGTTGGCAAGAAAGGCATCTTTGGCTTTACTGGCCGCTTCCGCTTTTTCTCTTTGAAGGATCAGTGTTTGTTCGTTTTTTTCTCTTGCGAACTCATGGCCGATCCAGTTCGAGACAACCTGGATAAGATTAAAGTCCTTTGTTGTGAACGGGGTTTCTTTGGGCGTTTCAGCTGAAAAAGAGAGGGTCCCCGCCGACTTGTTGTCCACCTCAAACGGGATGCCGATATAGGCTTGATCGCAATTTTCCTCCGGCAAAGTGAGGTCGTCGGGGAGTTCGCTCCGATTGGCGTAGGCAATCAAACGCTCTTCTTCAAACACATACTGGCAGCATGTGCGTCGCGGATCGATCAGCATTTCAGGTTGAATGTCGTGATCGGGCGTGTAGGCGTTCAAAACGCGGAATTGCCCCTCTTCAAACTGATACACATTTGCATGAGTCAAGCCATACTGTTCCAGACACAGCAGCAGCACGCGGTCGATTTTTTCGAAAAGCGACAACTCTTTTTGCGCGATAATGCGATTAAACTTTTCATAAGTCGCGTGGATTTTCTCGATTTCATCAAAAGCTTGTTTTCTGTCGGTGATGTCGACAATTGACCCCCCCATCTTCGTCGCCCTGCCCTCTTTGTTCCAGATCGCTTGTCCTTCAGCGTAGAACCAAAGGTAGTGCCCTTCAGCATGCCTGAGGCGGTATTCGATTTTGTAGTCGCCCTCATTTTTTAAATGGCGGGTGAGGCAGTCCTTTACTTTTTTTAGGTCATCGGGATGGAGAAGCTCACAAAAAGTGTTAATATCGGGTTCATAATCACTGGTTGTCATTCCGAGCATTTTGAAGATTTTCGGAGAGCCGAAAAGGGAGTTTTTTTCGATATTCCAGAACCAAAGGCCTGCGCTCGAGCCTCTAATGGCCAAATCGTACCTTTCTTTGGTGTCGAAGAGTTGCTCTGTCGTTTCTGCTTCTTCTGTGATATCTCTCACCGTTCCAATTAACGCCACGGGACGACCATTTTGGTATTTGCAAAAGCCGATATTCCGGACGACAATGTGCCGCCCTGTTGCTGTTGCCAATGGAAGGTCAAAAGAAAATGTCGTGTGGTCGATCACCGCTTTTTTTAACTCATCGGCACTTGTTTGCACGGCATCGGGACCGTAGAGGTCCGCAAGGCCGTCAGCTGTCGGCGAGAACTTGAGGGGATCGAGCTCGAGGATGTCATAAACTTCATCCGACCACAAAAGCGATTCTTTTCTGAGATCGACAACCCAGTGTCCGATTTTGGCTACTGATTCGACAATATCTAAAACGTGCGCTTGCTCTTCGAGATCGGAGAGTTCGGACTGCCAAATTTCTTTAATGGTGTGATCATTTAAAAGATTCTGAATGATCATCCGTATGGAGGCCGTTTCCTCAAGGTCGACGTCTCTCCCTACGAAAACAAGGGAGCAGGGATTGGAAAAAAAGGGCTGCCCAAAAAACATCCGGCCGCTTGCCATCTTGATGTGAAACTCTTGGTTGGTGTCGACAAGGTCGCGACTATACGATTTGATTTCGTCGTCGGTGTCTCCGACCGATGCGACTGTGTCGAATTGACCGGGTGACTGGGGGTTGGGTTGCAAAATGAGGGCAAGATCAAGGCCGCTGGAAGCAACTGCATGGCTAAGCAGTCGATTCAGCGTCGATCGATAGTCTTCGCCGTTTAGGTAGCGGGCTAAAATGTTTTGGATATCTTCTAATGCCGATTTATCCATAAGCGGGCCTCCTAAGGCCTTCATCTTTATTATAACATATAGTTGCAGCGGGCGGGGAATTAATTAAGAACAGGTTCGCCGTGAGGCGTTTGGGCAATATGGAGGGTGTTGGTCGGGAAGGCGATTTCAGCTCCGTTTCGATCGATGATGCCGGCAATTTTAAGCAGGATATCCTGTTGCTGCTGGCGCCATTTTTGCCAGTTTGTTGTTTTGGTGAAGCAATAAATCGAGATCGAAACTGCATAAGGGCCAAAATCGACGAGGTCGACCATAAGAGTTTGATTGGTGTCGATGGCAGGATGAGCTTGAAGCATCTCTTTGATCTGTTGGACGACAGCTGCTGCGACTTTCATGTCCTGGTAGCGAATGCCGATCTCTTTTTTGATCCGCCGGTTGTACATGCGTCCCGGATTTTCAATGATGGCATCGGTCACAACAGAATTCGGGATGAACATGGGACGCCTGTCGAATGTCCGAATCCTGGTCATGTACCAACCGATATCTTCGACAACCCCTTCGAAGCTTTTGTTTGGGGATAAGATCCAATCGCCCACGACAAAATGGCGGTGAATATAGATCATCAAACCCCCGAAAAAGTTGCTGATCATATCTTTAGCCGCTAGCGAGATGGCCAAACCTCCTACAGCTCCCGAGGCGACGAATGCAGCGAGCGGCACTTCGAAAATGTCTAAGACGACAACAACACCGATCAGAACAAGGAATATTGTCGCCAAACGGTTGAGGGCCTGAATGAGCGCCTTGTCATCCCGTTCCGAGCCTTGCCTTTCGGCGCGGTTGAGAAAATGTTTGGCGATCCGCTCCTTCCAAATAATGGAAAGCCAAAAGGCGCCGATTGCAAAATAGAGCTGCCGCGCCTTCCAAAGGTCGACTTTGCCCTGCAATTGATCGAATCTTCCGAGAAGCAGCTGTAAGATGAAAAGCGCCGTCAGCCCCCAAATGAACCACTGGCTCGGTTTTTGGATGGAATCGCTTAAGGTTCTGAAAACCCAATGGACCTTCCGCGTATTTTTTAACGTTTCGAATGTACGGTGGACAAGGAAGCTCAAGCCCCCGGCGGCTCCGAGCGCAAGAAGAATTTGGACAATGAGATCGAGATGGCGGTTCATCGTTGCGAGGAAATCGGTCAGCATTTCCTAAGTATCTAATTTTTAATCATTACAATCAAGTATATTCTTTTTATAATTGAGCCATTAAAATTTTCAATATGAAGGCTGTTCTTTCTGTCAAACATCTCACAACTGAGCTTAGAATCGGGAAAACGTCTTATCCGGTCGTCAACGATGTTTCGTTTGATCTCCTTCCCGGCCGGACTTTGGCATTGGTTGGCGAGTCGGGGTGCGGCAAGTCAATGACAGCCCTGTCGATCTTGCGCATCCTTCCGTCTCCTCCCGCTTTGCCCTCAAAGGGAGAGGTGCTCTACGGCGACAAAAATTTGCTGACTGCTTCAAACTCTGCAATGAGGAAAATTAGGGGAAAAGAGATCGGCATGATCTTTCAAGACCCTCAAAGTTCCCTCAACCCGGTCTGCACGATCGGGGATCAGCTTATCGAGGTGGCGGAAGAACACTTGACGATGGATCGGGAGGAAGCAGAAGCCAAAGCTCTGGCGGCCTTAGGCGATGTGGGCATTCCCGACCCTCCCCGCCGCTTGCACGATTACCCTCATCAGCTGTCGGGGGGCATGAAGCAAAGGGTTATGATTGCCATGTCGCTGATGTGCGAGCCCGATATTTTGATCGCCGACGAACCGACCACAGCGCTTGATGTCACCATTCAGGCGCAGGTGCTCCGTTTGATGAAGGAACTGCAAAAGAAAAAGGGGATGGCCATTCTCCTGATCACCCATGATATGGGCGTGGTGTCTGAAATGGCCGATGATGTTTTGGTGATGTATGCATCACAAGTCGTTGAAAGGGGAACGAAAGAGGAGGTGTTCGAGCGCAGGTCGCATCCCTATACAGAAGGTTTGTTCAATTCGTTGCCGCAAGGGCATAAGCCCGGAGAAAAATTAAAGGCCATTCCAGGCGCTGTTCCCCCCTTGACTCTGCTGCCGTCGGGGTGTTTGTTTCACCCGCGCTGCCCTTATGTCATGGACATATGCAAGACCGGCGAAGTGCCTGATTTTGTCGTTGATAAGCGCAATATATCCAAGTGTTGGCTCCATCGCGACCGGGAGGAGTATGTTCCAAGTTAAGGGGCTTACGGTCGCTTTTCCCATTTACTCCGGTCTTTTCCGAAGGCAAACCGGTCATATTCTGGCGGTCGACGGCATTGACTTTTCGATTGAAAAAGGGGAAATTCTTGGGCTTGTCGGCGAGTCGGGGTCTGGGAAAAGTACGACCGCAAGGGCCTGTATCCGGCTGATAGAACCGACCCGAGGGACACTCATATTTGAAGGGCAGGACGTCGTCGCTTTTGATCAAAAAAGGCTCAAGGTCTTTCGCCGCGACGTGCAGATTGTCTTTCAAGACCCATACGCCTCGCTCAATCCAAGAAAGTCGATCGGGGAAAGCCTCGCTGAAGTGGTTCGTTTTTTTCGGATCAGGCCGGAAATGGAGCTCTTTGCCTATATTGCCGATATTTTAGGTAAAGTGGGGCTCGGTCCCGATGTGATGACGCGTTATCCGCACGAGTTTTCGGGTGGGCAGCAGCAGAGAATTTGCATCGGTAGGGCCCTTGCTGTCGATCCGAAAATGATCATCTGCGATGAAGCTGTTTCGGCGCTCGATGTTTCCGTTCAGGCGCAAATTCTGAATTTACTGATGGATTTGAAGGAAACGCTTGGACTGACATATCTTTTTATCTCTCACGACCTGTCTGTCGTCCGTTATTTTTGCGATCGCATCCTTGTCATGAAAGAGGGTAAAATTGTGGAGCGGGGACCTGCGCAAGACGTTTTTTTAAATCCTCAAGATCCTTATACGAAAGCGCTCATCGAGGCGATTCCGGCCATTTGATTCACCAGGGGCGCAGGGCCTCTTTGACTTGAGGCACTCTTTTGCGCTCCGTTTCATCTTGAAGCTGCATCTCAATGATGGTCTGAATGAGCTGGCTGGCATCGTCGGACGCGGCCATTTTCTGCTCGTCGGGGGCAGCCGCCGATTCCGCAAGCTTTAAATTGTCTAGGGCGCTCAGCCACAATTTCAGAGTCTCTAATTGATAATCATCGACGATCACAAGGGGCTGGCCCTGCTTCAGCAGCTGCTCCGAGTGTTTGGCTGTTTCCAATCCTAAGCCGAATGGGGGAATCACTTGGTTCCATACTTGAGAAAGGCATCCCTCTTTTTGCATGGCTATGGCTGCCTCAGGGAACTGGGCTGCCGTTTGAACTGCTTTGGACTGCTCGGCTGCGATGAGGCGTACCACCGACCGCGCCGGAGATTCGGCGTCAACTAATCCGGAAAGGAAGGAAAGGTCGAAAGAACGCTGCTGCTCTTCAATGGCTTGCTTTAAAACGGCCACCCCTTCGGCGTCCGGCTCCTTTGAGGGGGAGTCACGATTGACGGCCGCTAGTGCGGCGGCGAGGAGAACGAGTCGGGTCTTAGCTTCGCTTTTGGACGCGAGCTTAGCGAGTGTTTGCGGGTATCCGCTGAGAGCTTCGTAGTCGGCCTCTTCGCCGCTTTGAAGGGCGGTTAAAAGGGCGTCGCGGGCATCGATTCGAGGAACCTTTTTCTTTAGCTCCTGAAAAGTCTTTCCTCCCGGCTCTATAACACTCAGAAGGACAAGCGCTTCTCCATATTTTTCTTCTTCGATTTTTTGATCGGCAAGCCTTGTCGCAGCTAAGTGGAGATTGGCTTGCAACGACCGGCGAAAATGTTCCGGAAGATCCTCACCGCTCACGTCGCCGAAAAACCGGATGGCCTCTTCAAAGCGTCCTCTGTTCAGATTCAGCGTTCCCAAGTTGTAAAAGACGATGTTTTGCTCCCAACGGGTCAGACCTTCAAAAAGGAGCGCGCGGTAGCGCTTTTCCGCCTCTTGAAAAAAACCTGTTTTGGCATAAACGTTGGCCGTTTCCACTTTGCGGTTCAGATCGGAAGAGTGAAGAGGAGTCAAGACAACAATAAGAGATAAAGCAAGACGAATCATACTTCCGATTTAACGAAAGCGCGATTTTTCGTCTCCGGAAAATAGAGGGCCGCCACCAAAAAAAGGAGGGAAAAAAAGAGTGGAACTTGAAAATAGGAGGTATATTCAAGAGAAGGCGCCTTCACATCGGCCGATGATGTGGGAAGCGCGTCTAAGACCGCATCTCTTAATCCCAAGGCTGTTTTCTGATTGGCTTCAAAATAGGGGCCGAGCGCTTCGAGAAGTTCGCGCTGCAACTTCGTTGTGACAGGCTGTCCTTCAAATTTGACCCCGGGGATGGTTTGAGGAGATGATGAGCCCACCCCGATGGCGACAAATGAGACCTCTGTGTTTTCAAAGACAGATGCGATGGCTTCAAGACGCTCTTTTTTTTCTGTTCCGGAGAGGCTCTCCCATTTCGTGTCGCCCCCGTCGCTCAGCAAAATGACGGTCTGCGGTTCGTTGCCGATCCAATTTTTCAGCTCTTCAAACGAGGCGAGAAAGTCGGTTCCGGGGACGCCCCCCTCGTTGATCGTGACACGGCTGACCATGAGTCTTGTGAAAAGAGCGTCCACTGTAGAGGGAACCAAAGGCATAAGCTCTGTTGTGAAAGAAGCAAGAGCCTGCTTTCCTCCTGCAAGCTGAAAGGCCAGGTCGCTTACGATCTCTTTGGCTCTTTCCAGGCGGGAAATGCCAAGCCGCGTATCGTTTACGCTCATGGAATCGGAAACATCGAGGAGAAAGGTGACGTTTCTCGGTCTTTTTTGGGCCGTCGTGTCATCGGGATACCGCCCACTGCCTTGCGGTTCCATTAAAGCAAGCGCGGCAAAGAGCCAAGAGAGGCTGAAGAAAATCACCTTGAGTCTGTGCCAGAATCGCGACCTCTTGATTTCGGGCGACAGCTTCAGTGTGTTGAGGACCTTTTCTCGATAGAGTTCCAGCAGCGTGTAGAGAACCGGGATCGCGATGGATCCTAAGACGAGGATGACCCAGAAGGGGCGGGCGAAATTGAGATCCGGCGGTAAAGTCATCAAGGGACCCTCCGAAAGAGAAGGGTGTCAAAAATGACGGCCGCTCCGAAAAAGAGAAGCCCTAATCCGATCAGAAAAGGGGCAAACGAAAAGAGCCGGATTTGTGTTTGCACAGCCAATCGAGGAAGCGTCGACGCTTCAAGAGAATCGACAGAAGCGAACACATCTTCAAGATCTTTTCCTTCGGGAACAGCAAAAAATTGCCCGCCCGTTTCGCCGGCCGCTCTTTCCATGAGGCGCCTTTGCGGTGCGAGATCTTCTTCTAAAATCAATGGGTCGATATTGACAATGATGAGCCTTATCCCTTGCTCCTTGGCATAGGCGGCGGCGGCCTCAATGCCGATCGTCCTCAGTCTCTTCCCCCTGTCTTCTGGATGGGGAAATTGAAATCCATCCGTGATCAGAACAAGGGCGCTTTCTCTGATGTCATAAGAGGGAAATCCCCTTTTCCTTTCCTCCTGACCGAACATTTTTGATGCCGCGAGGAGACTTGAAATTTTGTAAAGTGCGTAGCCGATGGCTGTCCCGTCGTCGCTTCGGTTGCCGACAACCTGCAGCTGCTGCAGTTTTTCGAGGAGAAGAGTGTGGTCAAGGGTCAAGGGAGATAAAATTACCGTCTTTCTTGCAAAAGCTGCAAGGCCGATCAAGTCTTGAGGCCTTTTTTCGATAAATTCTCGAGACACTCGCTTCAACTGTTCCAATTTTGTCAGCCCGCCCGGCAGATCCGATCGATCCATTGAACTTGATTGATCGAGAACCAAAAAAAACGCTTTGCCTGATTCAGGAATTGCGGCAACGTCTTGTCTGCCCCCTGCAATCCATGGATCCCAAAAAGCCATAAGAAGAAAAAGGGACCCCAAAAAAAACAACGCCGGCGATGCCTTCATGCCGACAAGGCCTTTGCCCGTCTGTCCTTGAAAAAATGGCAGATGCGAGTAGGGAAGGGCGGGAGACTCTTCGCGTCCGGTTTTGAGAATAAAGAAAAGGAGTCCGACAAGAAAAGGGAGGCTTAAGACAAATGAAAAGAGATCAAAACGCATGATCACAATTTTGGTTTCCATTTTCTCAAAAGAAGAGCGTTGCTGATAACGGAAAGGGAGCTTGCAGCCATCGCTGCAGCGGCGATGATGGGATTTAAAAAGCCGAGCGCGGCGAGTGGAATCCCAAGGCAATTGTAGAAGAAAGCAAAAAAGAGGTTCTGCTTGATTTTCCGATAGGTCGCTTTAGATAAGTCGATCGCCTTCACAACTCCCATGAGGTCGCCGCCGAGAAGAGTGATGTCGGAAGCTTCGATCGCGACATCGCTTCCGTAATCGATAGCAAAGCCGACGTGCGCTGTTGCGAGCGCCGGCGCATCGTTGACGCCGTCGCCCACCATTCCGACAATCAGGCCTTTATTTTTGATCTCTTGCACTTGTTTGGCTTTTTCTTCGGGCATCACCCCGGCGTAGACGTGGTCGAGATTCAAGCGGCTGCCGACCGCCTCCCCGACAGCTTGAGAATCCCCTGTGATCATGACAACCGGAAGGCCCCTTTCGTGCAACAGCTCGACAGCCCTCGGAGTCGTTTCACGAATTTCATCTTCGATAAGAAGATATCCCAATAGGGCCGCGTCCTTCCAGACGATTGATGCGGTTTTGCCGTCCTGCTGCCAAAGAGTCACCTGTGCGTCGTCAAACGCGATTCCTTCGTCTCTTGCAAAGGCGGGAGAACCGAGGGCGCATGGGCTTCCCCTTTTGGTTCCCTTTAGCCCCTTGCCGGCGACAGATTCAAACTGATGGATCGGTTCGATAGGGAGCGTTTCTTTTTTTGCCAAGTTGACAATAGCGTCGGAAAGGGGATGGGACGAAAGATGGGCAAGAGAAGCCGCGACCACGAGCACATCTTCGCGCGAAGACCCCTCTGCGGCGATGACGTCTTGAACGACAGGCTTTCCTTTCGTGAGCGTCCCTGTTTTGTCTGCGACGATAAGATCGAGCCTTTGAATCACTTCGAGCGCGCGGGCCTCTTTAAACAAAATGCCGATTTCCGCACCCCTGCCGCTTGCCACCATAATGACAGTGGGGGTGGCGAGGCCGAGGGCGCAAGGGCAGGCGATCACGAGGACCGCCACTGCGTTGATCAAAGCTTGGCTGATCTCCGAGCCGGCAAGGATCCAGATCAGAAATGTCAAAGCGCTCACGAGCACGACAGCCGGAACAAAAACCTCCGAAATGCGATCGGCCAATCTTTGTATGGGAGCCCGGGAGTTTTGCGCCTCTTCGACGAGCTTGACCATGCGGCTGAGTACGGTCTCGGCCCCGACGCCGGTCGCCTCGATTATCATCGAGCCGTTTGTATTGTTCGTCCCTGCAAAGACTTTGTCTCCCATTCCTTTATAAATCGGCAGGCTTTCTCCTGTCAGCGTCGATTCGTTAACGGCCGACTCTCCATCGACGACGACGCCGTCGACAGCGATCGTGTCTCCGGGGCGCGCAAGAAAATGGTCGCCGGCTTTGATGTCTTCGATTGGGATCGTCAAAAAATCGCCGTCTCTTTTGACTTTGGCTTTATCCGGTGTCAATGAGAGCAGTTTTTGAATCGCTCGTGACGCCTTTTTTTTGCTCGACGCTTCAAGCCACCGACCCAACAGGACAAGGGTGATGATCATCGCGCTGCTTTCGAAATAAAGCGGCTGATTGAGTCCCAACGTGATTGTGACGAGGCTAAATCCAAAAGCTGCCGAGGTGCCAAGAGCAATCAAAAGATCCATATTGGCGCTTTTGGCTTTGAGGGAGTAGTACGAACTTGTGTAAAAAGGCCAGCCGCACCAAAACTGAACAATCGTAGCCAGCGTGGCTTGTATCCAGACTGGTAGCCGCTCGGGAAATCCTGAGAGCATGCCGATCATTTCCAGCATTAAAGGCAAGGTAAGAAGCGCTGCAAGGATGAACTTCTTAAAGGCGTTTGATTCGCGCTCGCCGCGGTCAAAGCGGCTTGTCTTTGCCCGTGATTGAGCATCATAGCCGGCGCCTTGGATCGTTCTGACAAGGCTTTCTTCTGAAATGACTTCAGGGTCGTAATCAACTGAAGCTTCGTTGGTGGCAAAATTGACCCGCGCCTCAAAAACGCCCCGCTTCTCTTTAAGCGCTTTTTCAATGGCGCGCACGCACGTGACGCACGTCATCCCTTCAATCGATAAGTTGCACCGGGTGTTGTTCACAGCGTTTCCACTCCCATAAGTTCCATAACGCGCTCCAAATCTTCGAGGCTGTAGTAGTCAATGCAAAGCTTCCCCCTTTCCGATGTCCCTTGCGCTGTCACCTTTGTCCCCAGTTTTTGTTGGATCAACTCGACAACGTGTTCGAGATGCACGTCTCTTTGTGTTTGCTGAGGCCTTGGTAAAGGGGAAGATTTTTCCTTGTTTCTCGCGGGCCACTCCTCGCTCGCTCTGACTGACAGTCCCTCTTTGATGATAGCCTCGCAAAGAGCGATCCGGTCCTCTCTCCCTTCAACAGTCAAAATAGCCTTTGCATGCCCCATGCTGATTTTTTCTTCTTCGAGGCTTTGCTGCACTTCGGCCGGCAGGTCGAGAAGCCTGAGGTAGTTTGCAATGGTGGAGCGCTTTTTCCCAATGCGATGGGCGAGGTCCCCTTGCGTCAGTCCGAACTGTTTGAGCTCCTGAAGAGCGCGGGAAATCTCCATCGGGTTGAGATCGACCCTTTGAATATTTTCCACCAGCGCCGCTTCAGCGGAAAAGAAGGCGTCGCTTTCACGAATGATGACCGGTATTTTTGTCAGCCCCGCCGCTTGGGACGCGCGAAACCGCCTTTCTCCCGAGATCAGTTCGTAAGTGCCCCTTTCTTGGACCCAGCGCACAACGGGCGGCTGGATGATGCCGACAGTTTTGATCGATTCGGCCAGCTCTTCAATTTCTTCAGGACCGAAGTGCCGCCTCGGCTGGTAGGGGTTGACAGAGATTTTTGATAGGTCAATTTCGCGCAGCTGCTCGGCGGTGGGAGAGTCGAGTGTTGATGGTCCCGCTTCGATTTCCGACATAATTTCTTTTACCCTTTATCTTTTAGCAACAAACTCATATACTTGGAGATGTTATCAATACGCATTTTGTTCAAAATGCCTGTAAACCTCAATCCTTTTCTGAGGAGGCCAACCATGAATAAAAAACAAGACCCGGTGCCGGATCATACTTCAGGCTTGATCGATGTCGACTCACTTTCCGAATGGATACAAAAATACGGAGCGGTTCTGGCCTATGCTTTTTTAGGAATCGTGGTGGCTCTTGTGATCGTCTTTCAATTCGCCAGGAGAAATGAAAAGCAGACGTTTGCCGATTATATGAAAGCCGAGCGCACCTATCAGCAATTTGTCGGCTCCGATCTTCAAAACAACCCGGCAGCCTTTCAAACGCTCGTATCACTTATGGAAGAACATTCCGACCTCAGGCAAAAATACGAGGGGAAGGTGGCCCAGGCGCTGATTGCAAAGGGGGAAGGGGAGCTGGCGGCGCCCTACCTCGAAAATATGGTGGCCCGCTCCAAAAAAGAGGGGTTTGCCTCTTTCACCGCCTTTACGGAGGCGACGCGGCTCATCAATGAAGGAGAGCTTGACGCAGCCTATAAACAGTCGCTAGAGCTCCAATCCGACTTGAAGGCAGAAGATGAACTTTACGCCTTCAACTTGCTCAGGCTCGCAACACTTGAGGGTAAGCTTGGGCTTTGGAAGCAGGAGCTGCAGCATTGGGAAGAGATTCTCGAAGCGGCCGAGCAGCATCGCACCATTCAATCCATGCTGGCTCACGTGCAGGAAGGGCAGGTGAACTTGACTCACTACGTTCAAGAGCGCGTCAACAAGTTGAGGAATTAAGATGGCGATCGCGCATATCCATTTCTCGACGATAGAGTCAACCAACACTTATGCCAAACAACATGCCGGGGAGTTCAACCCCGAGCTGCTCACTGTTTTGACCGCCGACGAGCAGACAGCCGGCCGCGGCCGGGGCACGCATGAGTGGAAGTCTCCCCCCGGGAAAAACCTCTATATCTCGTTTTGCGGCATGCTGCCCAAAGGGTTTCCCTCCCTTCACAATAATGGTCAGTTCCTGGCGCTCATCTGCTGCCTTCTCCTTAAGGAAGGGGGACTTGAACCCCTTTTGAAATGGCCCAACGATATTTTAGTGGGAGGAAAAAAAATTGCCGGCGTCTTGTCTGAACTCGTCACAGGCGGTGAAGAGGTCTTTGTGGTCAACGGAATAGGTTTGAACGTGAACTTAGACGAAAAGGAGTGCGGTGAGATTTCAGAATCAGCTACTTCGATGAGTCTTGAGCTCGGGCATCCCGTCAGACGAGAGAAACTCATCAAGCAATTGATGAATTTATACGCCGATCACTGGCAAAAATTCAAAGAAAAAGGGTTTCTTCCTTTTTTTGATCAGTTTCTCTCTTTCTGCGCCCACAAAAAAGGAGACGCCCTCTCTTTCCATACCGACCAAGGCGATGTCATGGAAGGTCTCTTCGACTCGCTCGCAGAAGACGGTTCGCTGAACTTACAGCTTTCCAGCGGGAGAATCGTCAACCACAGGGGATGACCGCAAGTTTTCAAGCAGATTCCGGAAGTGCTTCTCTTCGGCTAGGCCGAGAACTTTTATTTTATGTGGGATATCGTAAAAGCCTAGGAATGACATAACCGATTTCGCTCTTTTGCTGCTGTTTTCATGTCGATCAATTTCGTAAACTTCATCTTCAATTTTTCGAGCTAGAACTTTCTTAGACCTTTCGCTGCTCTCGTTGCAGAGCGTTTGAATCCTTTGTAATTTGCTAAAAGCCTTGTATTCAAAAAACCGGCCGGACATGGCCCAGTTCATAATGCCTGGCCCTGCGAGACCTGTCGTTACCAACGGAACCGCACACAGCATAAGGGGGAGAGAGTGCGCCATATAAGCAGCGGTAACAAGAGCGGCAGTCACGAGGCAAAGGGCCGCAAGGGCTGCAGTTGTGATGCGTGTCAGCCTTTGCAAATGCGCTCTCTCATCAGGTGTATGGCGCAGTTTATACTCATTAAGAGCAGAATTAATTGTATTAATTGCATTAGAATTCATTGTGTCATCTCCTTAATTTATCTTGTAAAATCTATATAAAAACTAATTGTTAGTCAATAGTTTTTGCGAATAGCTTACGATCTTAATCTGATCTTAATAACGGAAAGATAAGATGGCTTTCGGACGAAAAACCAAAAAGGAGATGAATATGTCAGGTTTTCCATCAGTTGGACACGTTGCCTTTGCTTCCTCGTTGACATTTGCCGCAGCGACCGTGGGTGCGGGAGTGGCGATGACAGGGGTGACCTCAACAGTTGCCGTCGTAGCGCTTGCTATTTTCGCACTTAGCACTGCCGGTGCGGGTATCGCTGCCGGGACTGCTTATTTTGCAACAGAAGATAAAGATGATTTGAACGAATACTATGAAAATTTCAAAAAGCATGCGGCGGTGGTGATCGGCGCTGAAGCTCAATTGGCCGCCCAGGCGGTTGTCAGCGCCATCATACAGGCAATTAAAGATGCTGTTTATGACGCGATCATGCGCGCTTTCAATCGCGATCACAAAGCGCAAACTGTACGCGTGCGATAATTCTTTGCGAAGGCTCCACCCCGGAGCCTTTTTTCATATCTTGAAAAAATTTCAGCCCTGTGCGATGATTGAATGTCAAATGCACTGGTAGCTCAGCTGGATAGAGTACGTGGCTACGGACCACGGGGTCAGGGGTTCGAATCCTCTCCAGTGCGAACTTTCTTTTAGTCAATGATCATAAAAACCATAGTCTCAGGCCCTTTTGAAACAAATGCTTATATTCTCGGTTGCGAGAAGACAAAGCGCGCTGTCATCATTGATCCCGCCCCTAAAGCGGCCAAGAGAATTGAAGAGTTCATCGAGGATGAGGGGCTCGAGCCGATCGCCATTTGGCTGACCCACACCCACTGGGATCATATCGCGGATGTGGGCCCCCTTAAAAAAAAATTTAATCTTCCGGTCACGGTACATGAAAAAGATGCGGAAAATTTGCGGCGCCCCGGAGCGGACGGCCTTCCGATGTTCGGCTCCTTAGGAGGAATTGAGCCTGATCATTTTCTGAAAGGGGAAGAAACACTACAATTAGGAAATCTGTCATTTGATGTGATCCATACCCCCGGCCACTCGCCCGGAGGGGTCTGTTTTTACGAGAAAAGCCAAGGGGTTTTGATCAGCGGCGACACTCTTTTTCAAGGCGCGATCGGCAACTTATCGTTCCCGACATCAAATGCCGATCACATGTGGGCTTCCCTTGAAACACTGAGCCACCTTCCTCCCGAAACCAAAGTCTATCCCGGGCATGGACCCGAGACCAAGATCAAAGACGAAACCTGGCTCGCCGATGCCAAGCGGCATTTCGGCAGCTATTAGCCAAGGAGAATCATTATGAGTACATTAGTAGGGAAAAAAGCCCCTGAATTCACGGCAAAAGCGGTGATGAAAGATAAAATTGTGGACGACTTTTCTCTTTCGTCAATGAGGGGAAAGTATGTGGTTTTTTTCTTTTATCCCTTAGACTTCACCTTTGTCTGTCCAACTGAGCTTCACGCGTTTCAGTCCCGTCTGGAGGATTTTAAAGCGCTTGGCGCCGAAGTTGTCGCCTGTTCGATCGACAGTCCTTATTCTCATCACGCGTGGCTTCGCACGCCGAAGAATGAAGGGGGGATCCAAGGTGTTGAGTATCCTCTTGTTTCCGATATGAGAAAAGATATTTCAGAGTCTTACGGGGTCTTAATTCCGCATGAGGGAATTAGCTACCGAGGTCTATTCTTGATCGACAAAGAGGGCACTGTACGCCATCAAATGGTGAACGACTTGCCAATCGGCCGTTCTGTCGATGAAGTCATTAGAGTGCTGGAGGCTTTGATTTTCTTCGAGAAAAACGGGGAAGTGTGCCCGGCCAACTGGAATAAAGGGGAAAAATCGATGAAGCCGGATGGCGAGGGGTTGAAAAAATATTTCGCCGGGGCGCTTAACTAAGTACTAGGACTAAACGGCTTCGGTCAGATAGTCGTAAAGGTCGGATTCGTTCATAATGAGGATCGAACGGCGGTCTTCGCAGATGGACGAAACCGACTCGATCACTTCGCCGTTTCCGACGCCGGGGATGCCAATCGCACTCAAACGGGCCTTGGCTGCGTGCGATTCCAGCTGCCACAGCCCTTCAAAATAGTCTTGGTGGCTGTAGCCCTCTTCTTTCACGCGAAAGAAAATGAGATAAAAATCGTGGAGGAGGACTTGAATAGCGAAATGAATACCGGTTGTTCTGGGCATTGGGTGTCCGAAATGATCATAAAGTTGGTCGAGGGTGCGGCAATGATAGGGACGGCAAAAATCCCCCCGCTCTGATTCACCAAAAACGGCAACAACTCTCTCTCGCATGAAAAAACCTCCAATATTGAGGTAATAATTGTATTATAGCAATATTTTTCATATATTTCAAATATGACACCCATAGTTAATCAATAAACGCTCAATAATGCATTATATCATAGACGGTTACAACTTGTTGTTTAGGCTGTATGGCGACCGTCATCATCTCGAGTCAAGAAGACGCGCGTTTATCCAAGAGATCGAAAAAAAAGCGGCCCTTTTGAGCATGAATGTGACCATTGTCTTCGATGGCCATTTTGCCGAAGAAGAGGAGACCCGCTCCCACTATCGCGTCCTTGAAATTATTTACAGCTCGCACGGCGAGTCAGCGGACGAATTAATCCTATCTGAACTTGCCTCAAGTCTCGACCCGAGAAGAGAAGTCGTGGTGACTTCAGATCGCGATCTTTGCCGCCGCGCTAAGCAATTCCATTCTCAAACCGAATCGGCAGAAAGTTTTTACCGCACTCTCGATCAGCGATATAAGAAGCGGAAAAAAAAAGACGCGTCCGAGGAGGCGCCCAGGAAAACAATAGAAAAACCTCCCCCTCCTGTTTATCACGAGACGGCCAAGACAACTCAAGACGATCCCCTAGAAAAAATCTTTGAAGAAAGGCTGAAGGAAGAAGAAAAAAAATCCCGCCGCAGCCGCAAAAAACCGAAAAGCAAAAATGAAAACAAAATCGATGATTTCAAAAGATGGCAGCGCATTTTTGAAGAGCGCTTAAAGGAATAATCCTTTACTATTGCCTTTCAAAAGAAATTTAGGAAGCGAACAGGCGGCCCATGAGCGGCGGCGAGAACGATTTTGTTAAGACAAAGGGAAGAAAGCGATGAAGACAGTCAGTATCGTTGATTCGTATTATCAGGATAGCACGGACGTAGAGGCCGGACCCAGCTCCTCGGAGCTTGATGATGAGGTGAATGAATTGGCGATGGAAACGTTATTACTCGATGAGCTTTGCCCCTGTTTGCCTGATCTCGGCAGTGTATGTGACGTTATCGACCACACCATCGGGTCATTGAATCTCTTTTTGATGAGCTGCTTTGAAGGTGACCGAGAAAAGGATTCGTAATATGCACCACGCCAATGCTTTAAATCAACCCCAGATTGTCGCTCACTGGGAATCGTTAACCTCCGCGCAGCAAGCTTCGCTTTCAGAGCAGATAGACGCAATCGACCTTAATTTGCTTTCGCGGCTACGCGAGGTGATGGCAAAAGAAGTGGAGAAAGACCCGGACGTTTCCCCGCTAAAAAACACGAAAGCCGCCGGTTCCGACGAGGCGCGGGCAAAAGGAGAAGAGCTTTTAGCGGAGGGTAAGGTCGGCTGCTTGATTATGGCTGGAGGAATGGGGACGAGGCTCCAATTCGACGGACCAAAGGGAATGTTTCCGATCACTATTGGGAGAAACAAAACCCTTTTCGAGTTTTTTGCCGATCGCATTCGCGCGGCAAGCAAAAAATATGGGCGTGATCTTCCCGTTGCGATCATGACATCGTCTCTCAATGACACTGCAACCAGGAACTTTTTTCTGGAGCACAATCACTTGGGCTTAAGACATGATCAACTCTCCTTTTTTCAACAGGGCAACCTTCCCTTTCTCGATCAGAGGGGAGACCTCTTTCTCGATGCTCCGGGCAGTATTGCACAAGGGCCCGACGGCAACGGAGACACGCTCCGCTATTTTTTTGCATCGGGGATCTGGGAAAATTGGCAGCAGCAGGGAGTCGAGTGTGTGAACGTCATCCTAATCGACAACCCGCTGGCCGATCCTTTCGATGCAGAACTGATCGGCACGCTGCACGTGCAAAAATGCGATTTATGCGTCAAGGCGCTCAAAAGAGAATCTCCGAAAGAAAAACTCGGGGTATTGGTCCGGATAAAGGATCAGGTGCATGTGATCGAATATTCCGAAATGACGCCGGAAGATATGGAGGCGACAGTAGAGGGCGGCGCCCTCAAATACCCGTGCGGCAACATCAGCCTTTTTGCTGTGTCGATGAACTTTGTTGAAAGGGTGTCTCAACTTGAGCTTCCGCTGCACAAAGCGTTCAAAGCTCTTCCTTTTTTGGATCAAGAGGGAAGCCTGGTCAAGCCTGTCGAACCGAATGGCTGGAAATTTGAAAAGTTTATTTTCGATACATTTCCATTTGCTACAGTCGAGGTTGTGCTCTATCCGAGACACCACTGTTTCGCTCCTCTCAAAAATAAATCGGGCCATGACAGCCCGGACGAGGTGCGACGGGCGCTTCTAGATTATGACCGGTCTGTTTACCGCTCTCTTTCGGGACTTGAGCCGCCCGACCGCCCCTTTGAGCTCGATCCGGCCTTTTACTATCCGACAGATGAATTGAAGCAAAAATGGCAAGGGCGGGCCCTGCCGGAAGAGACTTACATAGAGCCGTAAATCGGTGGTAAAACCGTCACGGATGTCACGTCTTCTAGGTTTTCGACTTGAGGGACTGCTTCGATTTCATAGTAGTAATCTCCTTCTCTGAGCGGTTGTATTCTCGAAACGGTTCCCACTTTTAAGCCCTGCGGGAAAACTCCGTCCATCCCCGATGTCACCAAAAGATCGCCCGGGCTCAGTATAGGCGGATGGGAACGAAGGTCTTTTGGCCCCCCGTACTCGTCTTCGTAGTCGTAATTGAACCCTTCGCCAATTAATGTCGTCCCGCGTCTTCTCCAAAAAACCTGAGTGCTTCCATGAATCTCTCCTTTCGCTCCAAAATGAGTCCCTCCCTCGTCTTCCCTGAGAGCTCTGACGGCGACCGAAACTTCCGGGTCCGTCAACAAGCGCACTCTCGATCGAGCCTCTGCCACAAGATCGACAATGCCGATGGCACAGTCGCCGACAACGACCGGGCTGTTTTTGCTGACAATCGTGCGTCCTTTTTTTTCGTTATGTCGATTTCCGAGGTCGATCCAAAACGTGCTGTTCCACGTTGTCGGAGAGCGGTAGACAACGCGTGCGGGATGGGATCTAAGGCTTAAGTCTAAAAGTTCGGTCGATTCTATCATGCGGCGGCCAATGCCTTCGGCGGGGTCGGAGGACAGCGCTGCAAGGGCTTGTTTAAGGATATCGCGTTCCCAAGCATAGAGGGCCTGAATTTCGAGCAGCTTGTTTTCAAGCAGCTGATTTTTAAGCCGGAGATCCTGATAAACGGAGTCGGGGGAATGAGACAATTCGCAAGACGCCTGCGTCCAGATGCCGGAGAGAAGTCCGGCCGTCAAGCTTTGCAGCGCTGCCGTTTTAGGCGCTGCAATCGAAAGGAGAATCAAGAGAGTTAAGCCGAGTGCGATCAGGGGGCGCCGGCGAGATTTGTCATAAAGGTTCATACGACCTCTTGAATTGCCTCGGCCACTGTTTTCAGGTTGTGAGAATTCAATCCTGCGACATTCATCCGGCCGCTCGGCGGCATGTAGATGGCGTGTTCGGCGCGGAGGAGGGTCACTTGCTCTTCGCTAAGGCCCGAAAGTGTGAAGAGTCCCTTCTGGTTTTCGATGAAGGAAAAATCGATCGCAAGGCCTTTGGATTGCAGCTCCGCTGTGAGGGCTTTCCGCATTTCTGTGATGCGGCTTCGCATATTGGCCAATTCTTCCTTCCATTCGGAGGTCAGAACATCCGATTTCAGAATCGTGGATACGATCCTAGCGCCATGGGCGGGGGGTGAAGAATAAATGGAGCGAATGATTGATTTCAGGTGGGAGGAGACGTTTGGGACATTTTCTGAAGAGTCGAGCAAAAATGTCAGAAGGCCGACTCTTTCACCATAAAGGCCAAAGTTTTTTGAGTGGGAGATGGCAACGGCCATTTCGTGTCCTTGATCGGCAAAAAGCCTGATCGTTTTTGCATCGTCGTCAAGGGCGGCGCCAAATCCTTGATACGCCATATCGAATAAAACAAAAAGGCCTCGATCCCTTATCCTTTTCGAGATTTCCTGCCACTGGCTCAAGCTTGGGTCGATCCCGGTCGGGTTGTGGCAGCTTGCGTGGAGAAGGATCCCATCACCTGGATACATCCGGTCGATGGCTTGACACATTTCGTCAAAAAGAAAACGATTATTTTTGACGTAAGGGTAGCTGTCGAGACTAAGCCCGCAGTTCGAAAAAATTTTGCGATGGTTGGCCCAAGTGGGGGCGGAAAGGTAAAGCGTCGCTTTGGGAAAGTGTTCTTTTAGAAAAACCCCCGCGACCTTCAGTGCGCCTGAGCCGCCGACGGTTTGAGCCAGGGCCGCCCTTTCGAGATGGGGAGAGTTTTTCCCGAATGCGAGTGCAAAAGAGGCGTGTTGAAATGTCGGGTCGCCGTCGATTGGAAGATACTCTTTATTTTGTCCGCTTTCGAGCACCTCTCTTTCCGCTTTGACGACAGACCTGAGTACAAGGGGGGCCCCCTCGGCATCGCGGTACGCGCCAACACCCAAATTCACTTTGTTTTTTCGCTGATCAGCAGCAAAAAGCGGGGGGATGCTTAAAATAGGATCCTCCGGAATCAGTGTGACATTGCGAAAAAAAGACATAAACTTCTCTATATATTATCGTCGAAATGATAAAACAACAAAGATTTCTTGTGTAAAAAATTCTTTTGGCTTAAAAATTGGGTATCGAAAAATGATCGAACAGGCTTGGCAGCTTGACAAAAACCTTCGCATCATCAATGATGTTACTGCTAATCCTGCAGATTTAGCGACAACTCTTTTGATGGCACTTAAACCGGTGCAAAAGGGTTCGTTTTCTTTGCGATAAAAATTTATGGTGGCATGGGCAAAACCAATCAAAAAGAGACCTTTACTTCCCAACAACAACAAAAAGTAGACGAGCTTGTCAACCTGGCCAAAGAACAAGGCCATCTGACCTACGAAGAGATCAACGACATCCTCCCAATGTCCTTCGACAATGCTGAATTGATCGACCAAGCTTTGATTTTTCTCACAGGTATGGACATTCAAATTCTGAATCAATCGGAAGTTGAACGTCAAAAAGAGCGAAAGAAAGAGGCGAAAGAGCTCGAAGCGCTGCCCAAGAGGGCTGAAGGGACGCCTGACGATCCCGTCCGCATGTATCTGAAAGAGATGGGGTCGGTCCCTCTGCTCACAAGGGAAGAAGAAGTTGAAATTTCCAAGCGGATTGAAAAAGCGCAGCAACAGGTGGAAAAAATTATCTTGCGCTTCCGCTACTCCGCTTCCGAAGCGATCTCGATTGGCAATTATTTAGTCGAGGGAAAGGAGCGCTTTGACAAGTGCATTTCCGAAAAGGAAGTGACCAACAAGCAAGAATTCCTTAAGCGGCTGCCCATACTTTGCGACTTGCTTCAAAAAGAGGACGAAATCCTTGAACAGCTTTTTGTCGATCTCGATCATCCAAAAAAGAAAAAAACAGAAGTCGTCAAGCTTCAAGAGGATGTAGAAAAAAGCCGCATCAGGACTCAAGCCTATCTCAGACATCTTCACCTAAGGTCGAACATCATCGAAGATTTTGGCGAAGTCATTCTTCAATCCTACAACCGATTTTTAGAGCTTGAAAAAGAGATTAAAGAACTCACTCCCCGTGCCGAACACAACCGTTTTGCTCTCGCAAAATTGAAAGCAGCTCAACGCAAACTGAAGAAAAAAGAGCTCGCCGCCGGCCGAACCTTAGAAGAGTTCAAAAGAGACGTGCGGATGCTCCATCGCTGGATGGACAAAGCGCAAGAAGCCAAGCGCGAGATGGTGGAGTCGAATCTTCGCCTTGTGATCTCCATTGCCAAAAAGTACACAAACCGCGGCCTGTCCTTCCTGGATCTGATCCAAGAGGGAAATATGGGGCTGATGAAAGCGGTCGAAAAGTTTGAGTACCGCCGCGGCTACAAGTTCTCGACCTATGCGACATGGTGGATTCGTCAAGCCGTTACAAGGGCTATCGCCGACCAGGCCCGCACGATCCGCATCCCCGTGCATATGATCGAAACGATCAACAAAGTGCTGCGAGGGGCCAAAAAGTTGATGATGGAAACAGGGCGCGAGCCCACTCCCGAAGAGCTGGCAGAAGAGCTCGGCATCACCCCCGAACGAGTCCGGGAGATCTATAAAATTGCGCAGCATCCGATTTCACTTCAGGCTGAAGTGGGTGATGGCGGGGAGAGCCAGTTCGGCGACTTTTTAGAAGATACCGGGGCCGACTCTCCGGCTGAGGCGACGGGCTATTCGATTCTAAAAGATATGATGGCTGAAGTTTTAGAAACGCTCAGCGACCGCGAAAGAAAGGTTTTGATTCAGCGTTTCGGATTGGCCGACGGGAAACCCAAAACTTTGGAAGAAGTGGGGGTCGAGTTCAACGTGACGCGTGAGCGCATTCGTCAGATCGAAGCCAAAGCGCTTCGTAAAATGAGGCATCCGACTCGCTCCAAACGACTCCGTTCTTTCTTAGAGTATCTCGAAGAAGAGTGAATCTGCCTCGCAATTTTACGAATAGGCCTTTCTTGTGCGTCTCGATCCAGATCTCATTTTAGACTTATTGAAGCCAGGCGGACGAGTGTCTGCTTTTTTAAAAGAATTTGAAAGCCGCCCCGAACAATTGACAATGGTGCGGCGGGTTGTCGAGGCGTTTAATTCAGGTCAAATCGCTTTGATCGAGGCCGGAACGGGTACGGGAAAGAGCCTTGCCTATCTTTTGCCTGCTGTCATCAAAGCTGTCACCCACAAAGAGCGCACTCTGATCTCGACAAACACCATCAATTTGCAAGAGCAGCTCGTCGAAAAAGATCTTCCTCTCATTCGTGATGCCTTAGGCCTCGATTTCAAGTCTGTGCTCGTAAAGGGGATGGGCAATTACTTGTGTCTGCGGAAACTTGACGATGCGGCTCCAGAGAGACTAACAGCACCGAAGCCCGAGGCGGATCAGCTCCGACAAATCGAGCTTTGGAGCCAGAAGACAGAAGACGGGTCAAAATCCCAACTTCCCTTCAATCCATACGGTTCAGTCTGGGAAAAGGTCAATTGTGAAGCGGACACGTGTACTTACAGAAAATGTCCCTACTACGAGCAGTGTCATTTTTTTAAAGCGCGAAAAGAGGCCGAAGACGCGCAAATCCTCGTCTCGAATCACCATCTTCTTTTCGCCGATCTCGCGTTTAGAGAAGAGGAAAACTTGAAAGATGAAACGGCCATTCTCCCCTCCTATACGCACGTTATTTTAGATGAGGCGCATCATATTGAAGATGTTGCGACCTCTTTTTTTGCCGACACCGTCTCTCGGACAGAGATTATGAAAACGATGGGGCGTTTAGCATCGGAGAAGCGCGGAGAGGATGGGGGACGGCTGCCGATGATAAAAAAGAAGCTGGCCCACTTTTACCAAAAAGGGCCGGCCGATCCAATTAAAGCCTTAGTCAGCCGCCTCGATCATGAGCTTCCCCTTTTGAGGCAGGACGTCTTGCAGGCTTTGGCTGATTTTTTTGATGCGGTCACCATGTTTTTCTTTGATGCTAAAGGAGAGGGAGACGAAGAGAATAAACAACGTCTTTTTCCTGGAGACGTTGAAAATATTCGGTGGAAAGAAGAGGTGATTCCGGAGACGAATAAATGTCTCCACGCCATTGAAAATTACACGCGCACCCTGCTGACTTCGTGTCAAGAAATAGAAGAGATTGAGCAGCCGCAGCTGCAGGAGCAAATTCAAGGCTTGCTTTCTGAAGTGCGCGCCTTCGCTCTTCGGCTCGAAGCATACGGAAAATCGATTCATGAATTTGTCTTTCAGCCCTTTTCGGATGAGCGGGTTAGGTGGATGGAACACCAACAGCTCAAAACTTTCAGCAATCTCCAGCTGATCAATGCCAAGCTCGACATCTCATCGCACCTTGTGGAGAGTCTCTTTACGAAATTTCAAACTGTGATTCTTTGCAGCGCGACCCTGTCAACAGGACGCAATTTCGATTTCACAAAGAAGCGTCTCGGTCTTGACAGCGATGCGCTTTGCGAACGGGCCATCACAGAACTCATTCTCCCTTCCCCCTTTGATTTTGAAAAGCAATCGCTCCTTCTGGTTCCAAGCGGCACCCCGCCGCCTTATCACGGCGCCTACCCGGAGAAGGCATCGGAAATGATTTTGAAGGCAGTCAAAGCCAGTCATGGCAATGCCTTCATCCTCTTCACCTCCTATGCTTTGATGAAAGAGTGTGCCAAAATTCTTGCCCCCCAATTGTCCAGACTTCGTTTTCCTCTTTTGAAGCAGGGAGACGATCAGCGGCAGGCGCTTCTGACGCAGTTTAAACAGACGGAAAGGGCGGTTCTTTTCGGAACGGACTCTTTTTGGGAAGGGGTCGATGTCTCCGGCGAGGCTCTCAGGCTCGTCGTCTTGGTCAAACTTCCATTTCGCGTCCCTTCCGAACCTATTTTTCAAGCCCGCTCGGAACTCATCGCAAAAAGAGGGGGCGACCCTTTCCGCGATTACGCTTTGCCGGGAGCTGTTGTTAAGTTTAAGCAAGGGTTTGGCCGTTTGATCCGCCATAAGCACGACCGCGGTGTCGTCCTCGTTTTGGACAACCGCTTGATGACAAAAGGGTATGGCAAAATGTTTTTGCGGAGCCTTCCGGACTGCCCCAAACAATTCGTTCAGGATATTGAACAAGAGATGAAAGCGTTCTACCGCCGTACTTATCCCCTCGTTGCCGACCGCATCTGAATGAGGGTTTTCTTTTTTTTTCTTTTTGACTAATGTCGTGAGGTATGATCTGCCTCATAATTGTGAGACACGCAAAGCCAGACTCAAGCTCCCCCTCGGATGATCCGCCTCTTAGCGCTGAAGGAAAAGAGGTTCATCGCATGATCACCAACCGATTGAAGGAAAGCGGGGTGCAGCCGACAAAAATTTATACCTCCCCAAAGAGACGTGCAGTTCAAACAGCTGACATTATGGGAAACGCCTATGGTGTGAGCGTCATTCAAGACAAAATGCTCGATGGCACGCGCACCACCGAAGCGATGATCAAATGGCTGGAGGAGGCTCAGCCCGGAGACGCCATTTTTTTAGTGGGGCATTTGCCGAATGTGTCCGACTTAGCGAATGAGCTCTCCACCAAAAAAGTGAATGTGGAGGTTGTCAAAAGTGGATGCATCGTTTTGAATTTTCCGGGCCCCATTGCGAAGGGGGAGGGAGACTTTGTTGATTACATCCATCCTTGATAAAATTGATTCTTTTTGGTAAAAAAAGTGTTTGTTTGAATCGGCGGACCTTGTATGAAACGATTGCCTTTATTTCTGCTCGCTTTTCTCCTCTGTTTCCATGTCGGATCAGCTGACGAGGTGATTGTCCTTGACGACTGCCCTTTTCCTGCCCCGAGATCGTGCCCTGAGGAAAGATCGGCCCTTTGCAACAAGCCCCGCCTTTGCAAATTTGTGATTCCTGCGGGCGTTGCCGCTATGGGTCTTGCGATCGGTGCGATCGCAGCGACCGATAAATGCCCCTCGCCGGCAGGGTATCCCCCTCCTGTCCTCAATTTTTTTGTCGAAGGAAGCACCGGTTCTGAAAGTCCCGGCAATATCTCTTTCGTGATCTTATTTCCGGATGGTTCTGCGCTCGATTCGTTTGCTTTTAGCAGCGACGCAGCAGAGAATTATTCGGCTACGAGCAACTCCACTGTCGCTTTTGAATCGGGGGATTCATTTTCTTTGCAAGTCACTGCTTCCGGGGGGGCGCGGAATGTCAATGCAACGCTTCGGATCGATGGTGTTCCAATCGAGACGCAATCGCTCATTCAGCCCGATGTCGGCGACAGTTTGATTTTTACCACGCCATAAGGGGAAACATGCGCAAGATTTTGATTCCATTTTTGTTTTTATCTTTTTGCAGCGTTCTGTTGCCTGCCTTTGCCGCAGGAGTCTGCGGGCCGAATGGGCAGCGCACGACGAAGTCCAGCAACGGCGTTGTCATCCACTCAGGACTGGATAAGGGTTTGGATCGACTGGATTCTCAACAGATTGTCAAAGCGGTGCCAAAGGCTATTGTCCCCGACGAACCGGTTGAAGATGAGACCCAAAAAGAGGTGAGCGACAGTTCATTTCGACCCGAATCTCAACCGACTCAGGTCGTCGTCCCTAAGGACGTCGTCTACGAAAAGGCGGCTGATAAAGCAGAGGACATGCCTTATGTGATCAACCGCTCTTTGCCCAGGATGGCCGCAAGCCCTACCCTGCCGATAGAGCACTTCGAGTTTGACTCTGACGCGGCGGTTTCCCACTCTCCATCTCCTTTAGTGCCAGAGGAGCGCCCTTCGGTCTCTTACAGTTCCCGTTGGTCGCAATTTGTGTTGCCGGCAGCGCTCAGCGGAGCTGCGATCGGAGCAGGAGCCGTGAGCGCGACCTGCTGCTCTGATAAAAACGAGCCCTCGCTTTCCGGAGACCCTATTGATCCTGTTGATCCCAATTTGCCCCTTAGCTTTTTACTTGAAGGGACGGTCGGAGGAGATCACCTCGACGGCGAGATCACCTTCGAGGTGCGATTCCCCGATAACACTGTTTTGGATACGTTGATGTTTCAGAGCATACAAACATTAGTCCCATTTTCAGCGGTGAGTAATTCAACAACGAATTACGTATCCGGAGATATCTTTACAGTGGTGGTGACCGCAATATCGGGTGAAGCCTCAATCACTCAGGTAAGCCTGCTCGTTGACGGGGTGCCTCAGCCGCCGCCGGCAGGACCGGTTTTCGCTCCATCGGTGGGGGACACATTTTCTTTCGTGGCACCTTAAATCCGTATGAAAAGATTCAAAAATAAAAGGATCTTGATCACCGGAGCTGCTTCAGGGATCGGACGTGCCACTGCAGAGCGTATGGGAGCTGAAGGGGGATCTCTTGCCTTGATTGATATTGACCTGGTCAAGCTTGAAGAGGTTGCCAACGGTTTGGAGTCATCGGGAGTTGATGTTGTGTTTGAACCTAGCAACGTCGCAAACTTTGAAGAGGTAGGAGCCGCCATTGGTAAGCTTGCAGCAAAAACGGGAGGTTTTGACGCTTTAAGCCACAACGCCGGCATTCTTCGTTGCTATCGGACACATGAGATGACTCTTGATCAATGGAATGAATTGATCTCTGTCAATCTGACCGGGACATTCAATGTGAACCGCCATGCTCTTCCCTACCTATTAAAAAATGAGGTGAGTTTCCTTGTTAACACTTCGTCCATTGCAGCTTACTACCGCCATCCCTGGATGAGCGCCTACTCTGCAACAAAAGGGGCGATCAAATCATTCACTCGTTCGCTCTTCATTGAGTATTTCAGAGAAGGACTTCGCGCAAACTGCGTTCTTCCGGGCAGTATTGACACTCCCCTTGCAAAAGCTTTTAAGATCCCTAGCGGGGCAGATCCTGAGTTAATCAAATGTTTGACACCATTTGGGGAAGCAGCGATGGTTTCTCCTGAAAGTGTGGCGGCGACGATTGCCTTTTTGGCCTCAGATGATGCTCTTCACATCAACGGCACTGAAGTATCTGTCGACGGCGGAAAAGTCTAGGGGACGTCTTCAAATTTGGAATTCAGATGCAAAATATAAAGAGTAAAAGTCAGGAAAGCAAAGGGACAATCCCGGTAGAGGGATATACGCTCAGCTACACAATAGAAGGCAAAGGGCCGACTGCCTTTGTCATCGGAAGTTCGGCCTATTATTCCAAAAGTTTTCAACAAAGCCTCCGCGATCATTTGCGTCTTGTCTTTTGTGATTGGAGGGGGTTTGCAAAATCGCCCGAAAACGGCGACGCCCCGGTCGATTTCAACGCACTGCTAGGGGATATCGAGGTGTGCCGAAAAAAGCTCCTCATAGATAAGATGATCATCATTGGCCACTCTGCACATGCGCTGTTGGCTTTAGAATATGCGAAGAAGTACCCGAACCACGTGAGTCACGTGGTTATGATCGGAGTGTCTCCTAACTTCAGCTCAATGAATGCCGAAGCAGCTGAAAAAAACTGGAATGAGTCTGTTTGGCCAGAAAGAAAAGAGGTCTTCGAGGAAAGGGTTCGCAGCCTCCCCGATGACATTCTCGCTCAACTGCCCCCTGATCAACGTTTTGTCAAATGGTACTGCCGGCGCGATCCACAAGCTTGGTACGACTATCGTTTTGATTCTTCTTATCTGTGGGAGGGGATTTTTCCGAACATGAAGATGTTTGATTATCTTTATGGGGTTGCCTTGCGCGATCTTGACATCACAAAAAAATTAGAGAATTTTGATCGCCCTGTTTTTCTTGCGCTCGGCAGGTATGATTTTATTGTCGCTCCGTCAAGTTCCTGGGATGGTCCTCGAAAAAAATTCAAGGATATCACTGTTCGGGTCTTCGAGCGTAGCGGGCACTCGCCACAGCATGAAGAACCTGAGCTTTTTGAACAGGAGCTTATCGCTTGGCTGTCAAGAAAGTCGAGTGAGGAACTTGGGGTGGCGTCTCTTAGAGGATGATATATACAAGACTCTGGATACCAGAATGTTACTCCATTATGTCCCCATTTATTTGCATTCTGAAGCGTTTTAGGTGTATAGGTCAGGTATGAAATGGCGATTATGTGCGTTTGGTCTTTTATTCTTTGTTGGGTGTTGCTTGGCAATGCCGGCTGAGGGGACTCACTCTCACACTCTCTGGAAGGCAGAGCGTGCCGAGCCGGGTAGAAGGGCGCATGCGTCTCAAAGAGAGGTGTTTCGGCCGAGGATCGTCTTTCAAGATCTGCTTCGTCACCTCCAATTTGGGACCGTCGGCTATCACAACGCCCTGATACGAGATGACGTTCCCGCTGAAAAAGAACTTGCACTTCACATCATGTTTTCTCGCAGCTTCTAGGGGACGTCTTCAAATTTGGAATCAACTTAATTTGAGTTCTTTTCTCTTAGGA
>CAZVSU010000021.1:0-33194 GCA_964629645.1 uncultured bacterium
AGCGCCGCGATGAGCCGATCTTAATCTGCTCTATATTGTTAATATTGAGCCGATTGAGATCGACTCATCGCGGCGCTTACAATGCCGAATTTGATCAAAAACTTTTTTAACTAAGTACTAGTGATGAACAGCCAATTTGTGTCAGAGTCCTTTCATTGTCTTTTTAATGGAGAGATTGAGAAGCGGCCATAACTTTTGGGGCACAACTCCATTTTCGCAATCGTCTGCTGTCATGCGGCGCATAAGGTTTGCGAGCTTTACAGGGGTCAGGAAGACCAGCATCATTTTATAACACTCGCTTCGAAAAGCCTCTTCATCAAAGTTATTTTTTTGGGCGCGGTGTTTAAGGTAAATGTCAGACACTTTTCTCGCTAACTCCTTACCCTTTCCCCGAAAAAATCCAAGCATCTCTCGGGAAATAAAATGGGTCAGATGGGCGGCCTCGTCTTCGTGATTTTTTAAAAGAGGCTGTTGGCCTTTGGGGCTTTTTGTCATCTGCGCAAATAAAGTTTGTTGACCCATAAGCGAGTAGGCCAGAAATCCAATACATTCATTGATGGCGAGTTTCCGGAGGTCGATTTTTTGGTGGATCGATTTTGTTTGTTTTTTGATCTTAATTTGGCATCGAGACCGGGTCGTTTTCACGATGATGAGATACTGCCCCCCTGGTTCAATCGTTTCCGGCAGATGTGGGATGGCGAGCTGATTTGTTTTTTGTATGGTTTGCGCATTCGTGAAGGAAAAATCTGAGAGTAGACTAAAAGGACCGATGCTGGGGCCGGGCTCAAAGTATTGGATATTGAACCGCATCGTTTTGACTTGATCAATCCGTAGACGAATGCAAGGACGAATTAGCATCGACCCATACAAGCGATGCCTAAAGCAGCAGGCTCTGATCAACGAGTCTGCGCTAGGATCGGTCGGGATGACGACACTGACATTACCGTTAAGAGATTGAATTTGAAGTTCGATCGCTCCAATTGAATCGCCATCCCAGTTGAGATCTCTGGTCGGACCGTCCCAGTAGAGCGCCAGTGTGATAGAGGAGGCATTGCTTGGTGGGATAGAGTTTAAATTCATTAGAAAGCCTTTTGGTCTTAGATATTATGGATGTTAGGGACATTCTTGGCAAGATCTAATGAAAGAATAACAAACTGAGTTAAATGTCTTGGTACCCCCGAATCAACGATTTTAAAAAAGAAGAATAAAATATTTGAATAGGGAACGTCTTCAAATGAAGTCATTCGAAATTTGAAGACGTTCCCTAGGAGGGGTTGACGATCTGATCGCCATTCCATTCCATATCGTAGGTGAACGCTTCAGCGAGTTTAATCCCATGTTTTTTGCTTTTGTACCAGTACATGGGAAAAAGAAACGACATCGCAAAAAACGGCACGGGGTCAGAGCGGGCAAAAACCACGTCTTGTATCTTGAAGAATTCTTTGCGGAAAGGCTGGAGGCCGGGGCGCTTGTTGATGTGTCTCCAACCAAAGGCGGCCATTCCTATGGCAAGTTGTTTTCTCGTGCCCGGAAGGGGCTCGACAGTATGGGGAGATTGATTCAAAAAGGCGCGGGCTAGATTATGCTTCAGAGAAAAAAGATGCAATCCGTGAGTTGCCCTCGGATTGCATTCAATGGCATAGAGCTTGCCGTTTTTTTTCTCGATGAAATCGAAGGCGATTTGTCCTGTATACTTTGTTTTCTCGAGAAATTTTGCGACCCAGTCTTTTATACGGCGATGCTCCAATGCTTCGAATGTGATACAGGAGCTTCCGTCTACTGTGAAAGCGACAGGATAAGTCGTGTGGGCCATCAGTTTTCCGTCAATTGCGATGCTGTAGGTGCAGTACTTGGTTCCGTCTATCCATTCTTGCGCAACCCAAGGGTTAGTGGCGCTGACCGGTATTGACGGAGGCTTTGCGTCCGGAGGAACAAACGCCAGATTCTGACAGGCTCTTGAATAGGTGGCTTTGAGGACATACGGAGTCGGAATGCGAATCTTGTTCACATCGCCGGGTGCTTCAATCAATTCGGTCTTGGGACAATCAAATCCCAGCTGCTCCAATTTTTTGCAAAAAAGCCACTTGCTGTGGAGTTGATGGATCACGTCGAATGTCGGACAGAAAACCGTGCACGATTTGGGGAAATGGTCGAGATAGTCGCTGATGAACATGATCTCTTCGCAAGTTGCAATCAGCAAGTCGATGTCATACAGCTCAACTATATTGACCAGGCTTTGGATGAATTCGAGGGTTTGAAATCTCGGACTTGGTGTTTTGAAACTCTTTTCGATCGAGTTGGAAAAGCGGCAAATATGAAACCAGTTGCAATCGGAGGCGTAAACCTTATGGCCTTCTGCTTTGAAGTGTCTCGATAATTCGAGCGAGATGGTCGCTCGCGCTCCGGTGAGAAGGATATTTTTTGACGTGTCTTTCATTCACATTATTTTAACTCTCGAAGGATTATTTTCAATCTTTTGCGTGGTCAGGAAGAGGATTTTTTGTTATAATCCTCAAAAAAAATAGGGAATTCTCATGTTAAAAATGTACGACGATCGGGCGGTTGTTGAGCCAGTCCAAGAAGAGAAGGCGAGCTTTTGTCAACGCGGTAATCAAGTCTTTTTCATCAGCCTTGGATGTCCAAGAAACCTAGTCGATACCGAAGTCATGCTGGGAATTCTTTTAAAGGCCGGGTATCAGGCGGCCCAATCGCTTGGCGAAGCCGATTATATCGTCGTCAATACATGCGGGTTTCTCGAAGCCTCAAGGCTTGAAGGCCTCGAAGTGATCGGAGATGCTCTTGCCCAAAAAAAACAAGAGGCCCGCGTCATTGTGACAGGTTGCATGGTACAGACCCACAGCAATTTAATACGTGAACACCATCCCCAGGTCGATTATTTTTTAGGGTCGGGGGATGTCGAGGGAATTTTGCGCGCTGTCGAAGCCGAAGAGCAAGGGGAAACGATCACCTCGGCAAGGAGCTACTTGGAAGCCGGCGAGGTGCCGAGGCGCCTGTCAACGCCACAGCATTATGCCTATCTCAAAATAGCAGAAGGGTGCCGAAAGCGGTGCTCCTATTGCATCATTCCGGATATTAAAGGGCCGCTCAAGAGCAAGCCGGCCGAAAGGGTGGTGAAAGAGTTTCAAATCCTGCTCGATCAGGGCGTGAAAGAGGTGATTCTGATCGCTCAAGATCTCGGCGACTGGGGAAAGGATATCGGATACCGCAGGTCAACCGGGCTTGTGCATCTTCTGAAAGAAATCCTTAAGGAGCCCAGGGACTTTTGGCTCCGCCTTCTTTATGTGTATCCGGACGAAATCGACGATGAGCTCATTGCATTGATGAAAAGCGATCCGCGGATCTGTCCCTATCTCGATATGCCCATTCAACATGTTAACAACGACCTTCTCAAGTCCATGAGGCGCGCCACCTCGAAAGAAGACATCATCGAAGTGATCGCTAAGCTTCGCCGGGAGTTGCCCGACGTTGTGATCCGCACAAGCCTCATCGTGGGCTATCCGGGAGAGACAAAAGAGCAGTTTCAGGAACTCGCTCAGTTTTTGATCGAACATCCCATCGACAATGTGGGCATTTTCCCTTTTTCGTTCGAAGAGGGGAGTCATGCTGCGACCCTAAAGGATCAAATTCCGGAAAAAGTGAAGATGAAGCGGCAAAGACGGCTGGCGAGCATTCAGCTCAAGCAGGTTGAAAAGCGCAATCAGAAAATGGTCGGTCAAATAGTGCCGGTTGTTGTTGAAGGGTATCATCCGGAGTCTGAACTGCTGATGCGAGGACGGCACCGAGGGCAGTGTCCAGAGGTGGACGGAAGAGTGATCATCAATGATGGGCGCCTCGTCAATGAATTCGGGAAAATTTACATGGTCAAAATGACCGAGGCGCTCGGTTACGATCTTGTCGGGGCCGTCATTTCTTAATTTTTTTGTTTTTTTTCTTCTCGGCAGCCTCGCTTTCGAGAACTTTATTGCGGTTGTGAAGCAAGGTATACTGACTTCTTAACGTGATGATTTGGCGCTTGAGTCGTCTGATTTCTTTCTCTTGCTCGGCACGCTCCTGACGACTCAACGAAGACGTTTTCAGCTCGCCGACACACCGTTCCTTTTCTGCTTGGCACTCTTTGAGTTGTTCCCGGCATTTTTCAGCCTCTTTTTGGCTCTGCGCCATGGCGTCGCGGCACCAGCTGACCTCATTTTTAAAGAAGGAGGTCCATTCGGCCTCATTTTTTATGACTTCCTCATTCGCTTGATTCTGAGTCCGGCACTCGTCCAGAGCGGCAGTGATTAATTGCATGGCGCGGTCTTGCGTTGCTGCCGCTTGTTGATGCAAAGCCATTGACTGGCCTACGGGATCGTGAATCGTTGCGACGCTGCGCCTGATTTCCGACGCCGAAGTTTTTTTCGTTTGGGCCAAAACCAAGACAATGAGAGCCAAATAAAAAATGTGCTTCCAAAGGGGGGCGCCGGCTGGCAGTGACGGCAGTTGAGCCGCTTGTTGAGGGACAATGGCCGGCGTGTTCAGTTGAACGACTTTCCTCCCTTGCCAATGAGTTTTTTTTAGAAAGGGCGGTTGTTTTTTTAGAGGTTTTTTATGGGATTTCGGTCGGTGAGGATGGTGAATGTGTCGATAATTGGCTCCGACTCCCTTTGGCATAATCTCCTCCTGTTGTTTTGATTAGCTCCCCAAGCCATCTTAAAAAAAAGTCTTTTATTATAAAAGAAGAATTGTGAGAAAGACGTTCCCAAGAGAACAGGGGGTCATGGACGGCTCCAGAGTTCGAGACGCCTTCCGGCGCTATGCATGGTCGCTGTCAACAGCACCATGGCGACGAGAATACTGACGATCTGTATCTCGCGCGGAAACTGGACGAAGACGTGACCTGCGCCGAGGCCGAGACCGATAAAAAAAAGATCGACCCAGGTTTTTGTGATAAACCGCATTGTTTTAGGCACAGCAATGAACGACATTTCCTTCAAAATGAGAATCAGAGGGGAAAGCCAAAGTATAATCGGTAAAGGCTCCCAGTAGGAAACAATCGATGTGAAGACAACTCCGTAGCCTAAAAAACGCCAGGTTGTCCCTTTGAAAAGATAGAGAAGCCAAGAGAAAAAGGGCATGGCGACCAGTAAGGCAAGGTGCCATGGGACGCTAAGCGCACGGAGAGTCACATGCTCAGCCATCACCGCAAGAAACGTAACCGCAGCCATAAGACCCCCTAGAGTGAGCCTGTAATTCCATTGGAAAGGCTCCATTGCGCTGCTGCTTCTGTCATCGCTTTCGTGAACGATGTTTTCTGAAGCTCTAAGCGCATAAAGAAAGAGAAGAAAGATCGCAGTCGCAGCAAAGAAAAATAAGACAGATCCATGAAAAAGGGACATGCTCAAACGTGGCTGAGCAAGACGCGTCCCCAGGGTCACACTTAAAAATACAGGATAAAAGAGCCCTGCTTGTCTGAACGAAAAGTGATTGTTGGCAAAGGCCCAGAAAAAAAAGAAAGACCCCGAGATCCAAAACGTGAGCAGCAGAGTGTAGAGAGCAGCAATTTTTTCAGATAGTGAAAGCAGAAAGGGGATGGACAGGCCAAGGCATATGGGAGAGAGGAGGAAAAAGAAAAAGCAGAGTTGGTGAAGGGTAAAAACCGATGCCAGAGCGAGCAGCAGCAGAAAAAAGGCGGCGGTCAGGCCATAGGTCGCGACCAAAAAAAAGGAGTGCCCATCTGCGCTCATCTGAGGAAGTAAGTCGTGATGTTTGACGCCTTGAATCGCCCATTGGCAGAGGGTCATCAGAAGATAGATAGCAAAAAGAGGACATGCGAATTTCAAAATGAGGAAGAGCGGCTTACTCATGGCTCATTTTTCTGGGACAATCGACATCAACGTAAAATTTAGCCGGCCCCGGTTTCTGGGTCGGCTCGTAACGCGTTTTGACCTGGACACTCCACTCACCGTTGCCGATTGTCCATCCATCCTTGCACGCGACGATAGAGGTGATCGGCTTCGATGTCCCGAGACATTCTTGCAACTCTTCGCTGCTTAGAATCGCGTCAATTTCCGCTTGACTTTGGTAATAAGGGGGCAGAGCACCAAATGCAGGAATCGAGACAAAAATAAAAAAAAGAATAAGAGGCTTCATACAGATTGTTATAAACTCGATGTTAGTTTTTGTGCAAAGTCTAAGTGGATGGCTTCGGGGACTTCATTTAAAGGGAAGTAGCCGTGTTCGAGTCTATCTTCGTAGACTTTGACGATGCGAAATCCGGAAGGGTCGCTTCCTCCAGGCTTTCCAATGGCGCTCGTTGTGATCATCTCCATCCCTTGATACTGCCCATGTGAGTTGCGATGGAAGTGTCCTGCAAAGCAGGCGGCAACGCGGTGTTTGGCAAAAAGCTGGAGCATCTCATGGCGCCTTTCGGGGGGGATCTCGAATTTTCGGCTCAAATAGGTGTGGGGATTCCTTAAAAACCAGGGATGGTGGGTAAAGACGAGTCTGTGGACCGCGCGTTTGCTTTCGGGCGCTTCAAAAGCGGTTTTGATCCACTCTTTTTGCTCCTCAAAAAGGGCAGGAGCTTTTTTAGGATTGTGAATCAATGAAGAGTTAAGCGCAAGGCAATGGACGCCGCCCACCCAAAACTGAAAATAATGGCTTCCAAAATGAGACTCGTAAGCGGCAATTTTTTTTCGCGTCGGTTTGTTGCCGACATCGTGATTCCCGCAGAGGCAAACAAGAGGCACATCGTCAGAGATTTTCGACATCACGCGTTTGTAGTCAGCGATCTGCTCGGGATAGGCAGGTTGGTAAGGCTTCGCATTGGTCAGATCGCCGCACACAATGACAAAGCGAGGTTTCAGGCGATTAATATGACTGACAGCTTCTTCAAGAAGGGCCATTTCTTTTTCCCAAGAGTTGTCATTGTCAAACATTCCGAGTTGGCAGTCTGCCATCTGGATGAAAAAATAAGGGTCGGTCCATTCTTTTTCCTCCGCGGCAGTCAAACCCTCATAGAGGTGATCGTGCGCTTTTTGAAATTTGCCGCCCTCTGCTGCCAAAGAAACTGCAGCTAAGGCCATAAGGAGAAAGGCGACAAGGCTCGCTTTAGTCAAGGTCGATATCCCCGCTTTCGGAAAGGACGATCGCGATGGGCCTGGTTCCCGGAAAGTTGGCAAAAATGATGCTCACCATCACCATAATCGGCACGCAAAGGAGCATTCCAATGATGCCCCACAGGTATCCCCACACCGAAAGCGACACAATGATGGCGAGTGGGCTTAAATTAAATGACTTCCCCATGAGGCGGGGTTCGAGAATATTCCCAATGATAAATTGCATTGTCGTTAAGCTGATGGCCACGATAAAGAAAGGGGCAAAACTATCAAACTGCACAAGTGTCAACAAGCAGGGAAGTATTGTGGCCACAATCGATCCGATATTTGGGATGAAGTTGAAAAAAAAGATGAGCAGCGCCCAAAAATCGGCAAAATCAACTCCGACGATCAATAAGATAAAGTAGCTCGAAAGGGCGGTTAATATTCCCATGAATGTTTTGATCTTGAGATACGATTGGATTTGAATCGTAATTTTATTGATCATTTTACGGACTGACTTTCGTTTATCTTTGTCGCGGATCAAACATGAGAGCTTCTGATCGAAAGAATGATGCTCCAGAAGAAGAAAGAGAACGTAAATGAGGATGATGAAAATGTTTCGTCCGAAATCAGCCATAATACCTGCCGTGGACGAAAGCAAAGACATAAAATTAAACCGTTCAAATGCTTGATTGAGGGAAGGGGGGTCTTTGACATCGAGGAGTCTAAAGATCTCATCTGAAACAGCCATCAATCTAGCTTGATACTTTGGGGCGATTGATATCAGTTCGTTGATATTATTTGTGACGATTGTGAACACAAACCAAATCACGGCAAAGGCGACAGCGACTGCAAGTAGATAAGAAAGCCACCTCGGAATATAGCGGCCGATGACGGGAAAATGATTCAAAAACGAAGAGAAGCTGATGATCAAATACCAAATCACGATCGACACAAAAAACGGGATGAGAAGGGGGTAGCCGTAATAGAGAAGAAGAATGATCAGCGTTAAAATGATCGCTGAAAGCGTGAAATGGAGGAGTTTATCGTTCATCAGGCTTCATGGCTCAATGTCTTCTGTATTCAAGCATTGCGTTTCGGTTCCTTTTTCAGAAAGGCCAGCTTTCGGCAATGAGTGGGATCTAAACAAATGTCTTCTTTAGTTCCTTTTCGAGATCGATTGTGGCTTTCGCAAATTTGCGAATTCCCTCTGCGAGCTTTTCTATGGCCATAGCATCGTCATTGACCTGAAAGCGGAATGTCTTTTCGTCAATATTCAGTTTTTCGATCTCCATCGTCTTCGCTTTTTCTGGATCGAGCTTGCGAGGCACATCCCCTTCCGTTGAGGACAGCTCTCCAAGCAGCTTAGGTGAAATGGTTAGGAGGTCACATCCGCAAAGCTCCAAGATCTCTCCGGTATTGCGGAAACTGGCTCCCATGACCTGAGTTTTAAAGCCGAAATGCTTAAAATAATTGTAGATGAGATTGACAGAATGAACCCCTGGATCGTCTTTTGCCTCAAAGTCGCGCCCCTCTTTGTTTTTGTACCAATCGCGGATTCTGCCGACAAACGGTGAAATGAGTGTCGCTCCCGCTTCTGCCGCGGCGACAGCCTGAGGCAGGCTAAACATGAGCGTCATATTGCAATGGATGCCCTCTTTTTCAAGCATTCTGCACGCTTGGACCCCTTCCCATGTGGAGGCGAGTTTGATCAAAATCCGATCGCGTGAAATCCCTTCATTTTCGTACAACGAGATCAGTTTATGGGCTTTTCGTACGCTTCCCTCAACATCAAAAGAGAGGCGGGCATCGACTTCAGTCGACACGCGGCCCGGGACGACTTTGAGGATTTCAACTCCAAAATTGACAAATATCTTATCGAGCAAAAGTTCCATTTTCTGTGCATCGCCGGCGCCATTTTTTTCACTGTAGGCAATGGCGTCGTCGATAAGAGGTCGATATTGGGGGATGTCGGCAGCTTGAAGAATAAGAGAGGGATTCGTCGTAGCATCTTGGGGTTGATACTCTTTGATCGAATCGAAGTCCCCCGTGTCCGCGACGACAACGGTGTGCTTTTTGAGATTTTCTAGCTGGCTCATATCAAGGCTCCCATTTGGCAATTTTCTTCATCATAAAGGTGTGTTTATTAGATGGTCAAGAATGGATTCCTGTCGATTGAGAGCCCTTCAAGGTTTTTTACCCTTAATTTTCTCTCAAAATACTTTTTTATTAGATGTATTATAGTAATTTAAATCAATTTTAATACAATCTTAATGTCGTTTTCTTATAATATAAGCGAAATAAAAAAGGATTGAAAATGCAAGTTAATCATAACTACATCAAGACAATAACATGTGAATTGTCCCCGGTGACCGTTTACGCGAGAAAGCCGGCAAAACCCGCATCAACTGTTGAAAAAGTCTCATTCGTTGCGCAAAAGACGTTCCAATTCCTCAACCAAGCGCCCGCTAGTCCTGTTGTGACCTACTTTGCCATAGCGTTGACCATCAGCACTCTGACTGTTCTTTGGACACCTCTTGGACTGTCCGGACTCGCGGCTGGAATCTTGCTGGTTCCCGTCATTAAGGAGGTCGCCGCAAGAGCAGGGGTGATCACTGGCAATCTTGTTTTCAACTTGGTCACGGCCCAGTTCGACAAAACAGAAACCTTCACGCAAAAAATGGGCAAATCGATTGAAACTGAAACATCTCCATTGCTTGTCAGGGCGGGCGGATCCATCATCGGCAGCGCAGTCTTTGCAGTATTTACTAACATGTTTGTGCCGGCTCCCCTTTCCGAACCGTCAAAGCTCATCCTTAAAACGATTGTCTCAGGTCCGGTCAAGCAATTGAGTCGAACGGGACTCCAGGTGATTTACACGAAGCTTGTCCCCGGCTGCAAAACAGAGGCCGGTTCTTACCTGACTCTTTCAGGACTGGTCCACGATCTTTTCCAGGATTCGGGAGAAAGTGCTGCTGTTCATCTCGGAGGACGCATCAGCAAAAGGTTAACGGGAAAAGCAGCCGAGGTTGCTTTAAGGACTGCCGGGATGTTTGTCGGATCAAACGCCTATAACGCTCCAAAAAACTGGATCGCAAGGTCATTCAGCAAAAAGGAAGGCACACCCCGCAAGTTCGACGTCGTAAAGTGAGAGCCTGATTCTCAAAATTGTACCGGGATCTCCTAAGGCCTCGAGAATGTGGGACGAGGTCTTATCGTCGAGAAGCAGCCTCTGGCCTCCTTTTAAGGCATAAGCCGCCCCCTTGAAAGGGTCGCCATTGATCCAATACTCAAAAATCAACCTACCCGTTTCTGCGTCGTCCGGGATGACAGGACAGACAAGCAAATTGAAGTAAACGCGAGTCTTGCACAGATCTCTGACAATCTCGACGCTGAGAGTTTGAGACGGATGGACCCACCTTTCCGACCAGAAGAGAGGGCACCTGGGCGATGTCGCCTCGTTAGACCATGAAGGAGATGTCGTTGTTGAGCAGCTCGTCGTGAAAACAAGCAAAACAATCATGAAGACTGTTTGACTCAAGGGCCGTTGTTTGAACCTCCCCATGGCTAAAGCCAGGGGATTCCGGACGGGGCTCACGCACACCTCTCGAGGCTCGTTCCGAGCCCAACAAGGAGAGTGTTAATCGCGGCGTTTTGATCGCGATCGTGTAGAATACCACATTCTGTACACTCCCATTGTCTTACCGACAAGCCTGCCTTCCCTGTAGGGCCTGTTTTGGCCAAACAGTTAGAACAGGTCATGGTGGAACCTTTGGAATCAACTTCGATAGACTTCCTACCGCTTGCAGTGCATTTGTCAGATAGCATTTGCCGAAGTTGATCGTGTTTTGCCTCTGCCACTGATTTTCCGTAACTTTTTGCAATATTTTTAATAGTGTCCTTGCTAAAAACAATGACTTTGTTTTCTTCCACAAGTTTTCTGGATAATTTATGGTTGTCGTCTTTGCGACGGTTCTTTATTCGTTCCTGTAGTCTTGCGGTTAATTTTTTTCTCTTCCCACGTTGCGCTTCCGCTAAACGTCTCTCTGTCCTTTGCAATTGTCTAGGTTTGTCAATTTTCTCTCCCGAAGAGAGAGTAAGAGTCGATTTATAACCAGGGTCACTTCCTATTATGCAATCCGATCTTGCAGAGATTGTTTTGGCATCCGCCTCAACAAACAGACACAAATACCACCCTGATGCTCTTCGTACAATTCTTCCGCATTTAATTTTTCCATTAGGAACGTCTTGTTTGTGAAACCTTAATAGGCCCAGTCCCGGAATCTTAATAGGGACACCATCAGGACGGCGAATAGGGTCAGGAAAGGGAATCGAGCCCAGGCGATTTCTTATCCCTTTGAGTCTCGGCTTCTTTGCAAGTTTCTCGTCACATTTTTTCGAAGATTCCCATGCGACAATCAGCATTCCTTGCAACGTGTGTGATGGAATTTCTAACTTCTTTCCATGATTCGCAAGAAGGTTTTGGAACTCTTTCTTTGTGTCGTAAATTCCATCTTTGCCATCTAATTCGATTTTGCGTATCGCCCAATTCCAAACACGAGTCAAAACCAAAAGCCATTCGTTAAGAACGATTTCTTGTTTTTGTTTTATCCTGAGCTTTAATTGAACTTGAATCATACCGCTTTTTGATTCTCCACATACTGCTTGATCACACTTAAAGGAGCTCCTCCCACTGTGGACACAAAATAAGAGTTTGTCCACAAAGTAGGAAGACGAGAACGAAGATGCGGAAAATTTAATCTTAGAGCTCTTGAGCTTTTGCCTTTGATCTCTTTAATCAATTTGTGGATGCCGTATTGAGGGTCAACCTCTACGAAAAGATGGACGTGGTCGGGCATTAATTCTAAAGCGAGTCTATCGCACTTTCTTAAGTGACAAATATTTTCGATGATCGCTTTGAGTTCTTTTTGGACTAAATCGTTTAGCACTCCGCCTATACTTGGGACACCATATAATGTGATATTTGCAAGAATAGACATTGCGATTTGATTTGTATTGAGCAATCGTCATGCATGGCATTACATTGATGCGACTAATATAATGCAAGTCGCTCTTTGACCCCATGGCTAAAGCCAGGGGGTTGCGTCGCGATTTCGTTCAAGAGAACTACGACGACGATGAGCAGTCGACGTGGCAATGCCCGTGTTCGTTATTTGAATTTTGTACAGCCACGGCAATGATCGCAGCAAGAGCAATCACTCCAAGGGCAATCCCAGGTGCAAGATTCGGTGCAGTACGGTATTCGGTGTAGCCCCGGCCTCCGCAATAGGTGTAATCTTCTGCGCCGAGAGAAGGTGTTGAAGTGATAAGGAGAGCGAGCGCCGCAATTGTTCCTATCCATCTGTTCCTAAGCCAAGTCATGTGTTGTCCTCCATTCGATTTTACGCAATAATGTGATAATCTATAGCGTTATCAATCATTTAGTGCAAAGATTTTTTATATTCATTGGTATTCAGCCGTAAGGTCACGACGCACTTTTCCAATTGTTTGTTCTTTCCATTTGGATCCTAAATGGGCGTACTCTGCATCGAGAAGTCGCAAAAAAGGAGACCAATGTTCTTTTTGAAACGTTTCGTCGTCGAAAGAAAGATGTTCCTCCGATTTCAGGAGCTTGTGATACTCGTGTTCGAGCTTACGTTTTTTTTCCGATTGGTTCACAAGATCGAAGACATCGGGATTGAGCCGAATGGAGCGGAAGGCTTCGAAAAAATCGTTGTAGTGTTTGGAGAATTCCTCTTTCAGCGCCCCGGCAGTGACAACGTAGACGTTTCGGTTTTTTACTAAAATAACGTGCATGAGCCTGACCTGTCCCCATTCGGTGTTCATGTCAACTTGTGAAAGACTGGCTTTGCCTGAGAGGGTTTCGATCGTCCCGAGATCCCGCCATGCCGATCCGAGTCCCTCATTCACCTTTTTGACCATCCGCAGGTAATCGCGAAGCGTTCCTTTGTAAGGTTCGGTTCCGACGTTGATCGAAGGGGGATAATATCCGGAACCTTTTCCAACGATCATAAGTTTAACGCGCGGCGAAAGGTCTTCAGGACTTGCGAGCTTCCATTCTTTCGGCGGTTTGAATGTCAGGGCTCCGGGTTCGTCTATATCGGCAAACTGAGGAGTGACCGGTTTTTCTGCCTCCCGTGAATAAGCCATCGATGGCATGCATAAACAAAGGACAACGAGTTTTTGCAAGAAGAAGTATGATTTCATAAATTTTATCGTAAAACCTCTCTTGATTTCCATCAACCCGATTCGATGCGAAAAGAAATTTTTTTCGGATTGATTTTTTGTTGGGGAAGGTCTAAATTTGTGAGTGAGTCACAAACATAACCATCATCAGAAAGTTTAAAAAAAGTGCGTCAGTTATGCCTAGAGAGCTTGAAACAGGTGAAAATAAAATCCAACAAATTTGCGACCTGCTGAAGGTAGAGACATTAGAGCCTGCTAAAAAAGAAGCGGCCCGCATCATTGAAGAAGCCAAGCAAAAAGCCAAGCAGATTGTGGAGGAAGCTGAAAAAGAAGCGGGCGAGATCCACAGAAAAGCGCAATCGCAGATTGAAAAAGAGCGTGAAGTTTTCCGCACGTCTTTAAAACAGGGCGCCATGCAATGTTTTGAAAGCCTCAAACAAAAAATACAGTTCAAACTTTTTAACAAAGAGCTTGAGGCATTGATCGAACAGGGAGGCAGCAGCCCTGATGTGGTCGCAAAGCTAATAGACGCGATGATCAAAGCGATAGAGAGAGAGGGGAGCTCTGCAAGCTTAAGCGCCTTGATTCCGCATTCCGTCTCTGTCGACGATGCAAACCGTCTCCTTGGAGAGCAGGTCTTAAAACGGCTTGAGGGAGAAAGCGTAAAGCTCGGTTCGTTTGCAGCGGGCGCACAAATTAAATTGCAAGATAAGCAATTGACGCTCGATATCAGCGATACCGTTTTGAAAGAGCTCCTTGGAAATTATTTAAGGAAAGACTTTAGGGAACTGTTATTTCAATCTTAAGGGGCAAGTGGACTATCACCTTATCTCAGATCTTTTTTATTTAAATGCCTCTTTGCCGGATATTCGGATTGGGGAGCCTGTCGAGCTATCTCATCACGACTTGACTTTTTTGATCGCAGTGAATCTCAATCAATCCGACCGCAGGCAAATTGACGTTATCCGCCGTTACTACGATTTGCAAAATGCCCGCTATCTATGGATGGGGCAGCCGCTCGATCCTTATGGAACATTAAATCAAGATGAGCTCGAAGATGCCTTGGTGACAGGAATCGGCATTCCCGATTATCTCTTTGATTTTGTCGAGAAGTACGAAGAAAAAGACGAGCGTCTCAACCACTTCCCCCAAGTGATCAGCCGCTATTTTGAAACGGAAATCGCCCGCACGCGCGGGTTCATTCGGGACTATCTCATTTTTGAGCGGGATTGGCGCCTTGTCTTTGCCGCCCTCAGGGCTAAGACGCTGGGTCGTGATCCCTTGGTGGAGTTTCAGTATGAAGATCCCAATGAGGACATTGTGGCTCAAATTATCGCGCAAAAAGATTCGAAAACATATGAGCCGCCTGCCCGTTACGAGCCAATCAAAAGCTTATACGAAAATTATGCGGATAATCCGACAGAACTTTACCAGGCGCTTGCCCACTATCGCTTTTCAGTCATTGACGAGAGGCTCGGCGTTGAGATGACGTCGCTTGAAAGAGTGATAGGGTATCTCATTCAATTGATCATCGCAGAAAAATGGCTCGCTTTGGACAAGCAAAAAGGGAAAGAAATTTTAGAGAGTGTAGTAGAGGAAAAATCATGAGTGCAGCAGTGACCGCTTCAGAGAATGCGACCGGCCGAGTCGTGAGGGCGTTTGGAAATCTTCTTCAGGTCAAATACGACGGAAACATACGTCAAGGAGAAGTCGCCGAGGTGATCGTCGATGGCTTGAGGCTGAAGGCTGAAGTGATCGAAATTGTGGGTGATGAAGCCAAAATTCAGGTCTACGAGGATACAAGCGGGATAAGTTTGGGCACTCCGGTTGAGTTTTCGGGATTTCTTCTCGAAGCAGAATTGGGGCCGGGACTTTTGTCGAGTGTTGTCGACGGATTGCAAAACCCTTTGGAAGAACTCGCTAAAGAAGCGGGGCTTTTCTTGCCGAGAGGTCTTTATCTCTCTCCTTTAGATCGCGAACAGCGTTGGGATTTTGAACCGGTCGCTAAAGTGGGAGACAAGCTGGTCCGCGGGCAGGTGCTCGGGACGACAAAAGAGAACCGGTTTGTCCATAAAATTATGGTTCCTTTTACTCTCTACGGCCGTTACACGGTGACATGGGTCATTGGGCCGGGGTCCTACACAGTCGACACCGTTGTCGCTAAAGCAGAAGACGACGAAGGAAGAGAGCACGCATTCACAATGGTGCAGAAATGGCCGGTCAAAAGCGCTTTGCTGGCCGGCGAAAAAGTATCGCCGACTAAAATGATGGAAACCGGACTTCGCATTGTCGATACGCAGTTCCCTCTTATGAAAGGGGGCACTTTTTGCACGCCCGGTCCTTTCGGAGCCGGAAAAACTGTGCTGCAGCACCACCTTTCAAAATATTCCGCTGTTGATATTGTCATCGTCGTCGCATGCGGGGAGAGGGCTGGCGAGGTCGTTGAGATTTTGCGCGAGTTTCCCCACCTTATCGATCCTCACACGGGTGATTCTTTGATGAAAAGAACCATCATCGTTTGCAATACATCGTCAATGCCTGTTGCCGCACGGGAATCGTCGATCTATATGGGAGCAACGATGGCCGAATATTATCGGCAAATGGGACTCGATGTCCTGTTGCTTGCAGATTCGACATCGCGCTGGGCTCAGGCACTTCGCGAGATCTCCGGACGTCTTGAAGAGATTCCCGGCGAAGAAGCGTTCCCCGCCTACCTGGCATCCCGGATTGCCTCCTTCTACGAACGTTCCGGAGTTGTCTCATTAGGTGGCAATGAAGCAGGCTCCATTACGATCGGCGGCGCCGTTTCTCCGGCCGGTGGAAACTTTGAAGAGCCTGTCACGCAGGCCACCTTGTCTGTTGTCGGCGCTTTTTTGGGTCTTTCCAGAGAACGGTCCGATTCAAGGCGTTACCCGGCGATTGATCCCGGCATTTCATGGTCGAAGTACACGCTCGGCGTAGGAAAAGCGCTTAGCGACAGAGCCGAAGGATGGGCCGAAATGGTTATCAAAGCCGACGGCATGCTGCGCGAAGGGACAGAGATCGGCAAAAGGATGGAGGTCGTGGGCGAGGAAGGGACGGCGATAGAGGACTTTGTGGTCCATCTCAAGGCAGAGCTTTATGACTTTACCTATCTTCAACAGAACGCATTTGACGAGCAGGATGCTTATTGTCCACTTGAAAGGCAAATTGAATTGTTTTTGCTGCTCAATCGCATATTCGAAAAATCCTTCCAATTTGAAAGTCATGGCGATGCGAGAGATTTCTTTCTTAATCTCTCCAACATCATCAAAAATATGAATTATCTTCCGAAAGAATCGCGCGAGTACCGCGAAACAATGGCAAAAGTGGAAGGAATGGTCAAAGACCACGCTTAAAGAAAAGGGAGCTCATGAGAAAAGTCCACGATAGAATCAATAATATGCGCGGGAACCTGATCACCGTTACAGCTGACGACGTCGGTTTAGGCGAGCTCGCCGTTGTCAAGCTGAAAGATGGGCGAACCGTTTACGCTTCTGTCTTGAGAATCGAGGGGAACCAGGTCACGCTTCAGGTTTTTCAGGATTCTCGAGGAATTTCTACCGGTGACCACGTGACATTCTTAAAGCATAAGATGCAGGCCACCTATGGCGATACCTTGTTAGGGAGGCGCTTAAGCGGAAGCGGCGAGCCTGTTGACGGCGGTCCTGAGATCTTGGGGGAAAAGATTGATATCGGAGGCCCCTCGCTCAATCCTGCGAGAAGAACCATACCCAGGGAGATGGTCCGAACAAATATTCCCATGATTGATGTGTTCAACTGCCTTGTAAAATCACAAAAGATTCCCATTTTTTCAATTGCGGGAGAGCCCTACAATAAACTTTTGATGCGTATTGCCAACCAAACAGATGCCGACGTTGTGGTCATTGGGGGGATGGGGTTGACTTTCGCTGAGTATCAAGCATTTATCGACAATGCCGAGCAAGCGGGGACAATGGACAAAACCGTGATGTTTGTCCATCGCGCGACCGATCCTGCTGTTGAGTGCCTTTTAGTTCCCGATATGGCTCTTGCATGCGCTGAAAAATTTGCTGTCAGCGGCAAGACAGTTTTGGCGCTTTTGACAGATATGACCGCTTTTTCCGACAGCATTAAGGAAATCGCGATCACGATGGACCAAGTGCCTTCGAACAGGGGCTACCCCGGGTCGCTTTATTCGGATCTTGCCGCCCGCTATGAAAAAGCAGGCGTGATTGAAGGAAGCGGTTCTATCACGATTGTCAGCGTCACGACGATGCCAGGCGACGACGTCACCCATCCTATTCCGGATAATACTGGCTACATTACGGAAGGGCAGTTTTATTTGCACAATGGGACGATCGATCCCTTCGGTTCGCTGTCCCGTTTGAAACAAAACGTGATTGGAAAGGTGACTCGCGAAGACCACGCCGACCTTGCCAATACGATGATCCGGCTTTATGCCGAGTCCAAAAAGGCTCGGGAACGTCAAGGGATGGGCTTTAAACTTTCAGGCTGGGATGAAAAGCTCTTAACCTACTCCCATCTCTTTGAAAAGAGAATGATGAATTTAGAAGTGAATTTGACTGTCGACGAAGCGCTCGATTTGGGATGGGAAACTTTGGCCGAGTGTTTTACTCCCGACGAAACGGGAATTAAACAATCGTTTGTCGACCGTTACTGGCCCAAAAAGGTTATGGCTTGAGCGATATAAAACTGACAAAAAACGGTCTTAGAGATCAAGAAAAGCGGCTTGCCCAGCTCGAGAAGTATCTGCCTACGCTCAAATTGAAGAAGGCGATGCTGCAAATTGAGGTCAATGAATCGCGGCAAGAAATCAAAGAACTGCAGCAAAAATATGACAGTGAAATCACCACTGCAGAAGAGTACTGCACGCTTTTGACCGAAAAAACCGTCATTGATCCCTTGGCTGTGACTGAGGTGGTCGAGATCCAAAAACGATACGAAAATATCGCCGGAATAGAAGTGCCCTATTTTGATGGAGCCGTGTTTCAACACGTCGACTATTCTCTCATCGACACTCCGCCTTGGGTCGACGGTGTGATCGACGGACTGCGCGCACTTTCAAAAATTCTTGTCGAGATTACTGTGATCAGAGAGAAAAAAAAGGCGCTTGAAGAAGAGCTCAGGAGCGTCTCTATCCGCGTGAATCTTTTTGAAAAGATTCTAATTCCAAGAGCCGTCAAAAACATAAAAAAAATTAAAGTCTTTCTTGGCGACCAGCAGCTTGCCGCCGTTGGACAAGTCAAAATGGCCAAACGGAAAATCGAAGAGAAGAAAGAAGAAGCGCTTCGAGAAATGATGGAGGAGCAGTAGTGGCGCGTATTGATGTCAAAAAGATGGTTTTCGTCGGGCTCCGCGAACAGAAAGAAGACTTTTTTCGGCGTGCGCAGCAGATTGGCTTGATCCACTTTATCGACGTGACGCACTCGTCCGATAGCCATCTTCCGCAGGAGATTCAAGATTATATACAGGCGAACAAAGTGCTGCGAGGCCTCCCTGTCGTCCGGCAAGAAGACCCGGCCGGCAAGGGGAGAGGCCCGGAAATTGCTCGAAAAGTGCTCGCTATTAAACACGAGATCGAATCGAAAGAAGAAAAAGTGAGGGTGCTTGATTTGGAAGTGGCCCGAATTGAAGAGTTTGGAGAATTCAGTCTTGACGATATCCGTTATATTGAAAGGGAAGGAAATCGGCACATTCAATTTTATTGCACGAAAAAAGGGCATTTCGATGGAAAAGACGTTCCCGAAAATTTGATTTACGTGTCTACAGACCATGGACTCGACTATTATGTCGGGATCAACAAAGAGCCGCGCTATTTCGACAAGATGGTCGATATGGTGTTTGAATCCAATCTTTCAAGCCTCAGGCAACAGATCCGGAAGGCAAAAGAGGAGATCCAAAAGCTCGATACCGAGCTTAAATCCCTGGCCAAATACAAGTCCTTTATCTACCAGCAAGGCGTTTTAAGCTTCAATCAGTACAATTTGGATAAAAACCAAGGATTTTCCCAAGATTATCTCGACGATTCAGTCTTTGCAGTAGAAGGGTGGATCCCCGATGGTAAAATCGGACAGATCGATTCCATTATTGAAGACTTGGGGATCTATCGCGAAGAAATAGCGGTTGAACCGCAAGACAAAATACCGACCTATCTCGAAAATGAAGGGGCGGGAAAAATTGGTGAAGATCTTGTCCACATCTACGATACTCCTTCGCATACCGATAAGGACCCCTCGCTTTGGGTTTTGTTTGCTTTTGCTTTGTTTTTTGCCATGATTGTCAACGATGCGGGATACGGCTTTGTCTATCTGGCTGTGGCGCTATACTTGAGGTTCAAGTTCAAAAATCCCACGGCTGTCGGGAAGCGTGTTTTGAATCTCGCGACGATTTTGGCTCTGTCTTGCATTATTTGGGGAACACTTGCCACCTCCTTTTTCGGGATCGATATCCCTGTCGACAGTCCGCTTCGCAGGGTGTCGCTTTTGACATGGTTGAGCGAGAAAAAACTCGAACACCATATGTCGAATAAAGATCAAGCCTTCCAAGACTATATTTACGAATATCCCGATGCCGTCCATGCCTCAACGGGCAAAGAGTTTTTGAAAGCGACGGAACGAACCGAAAATGAAATTGTGGTCAACAATGTTTTAGACAACGTGGGACGAGGGATCCTTCTCGAGCTTGCGCTGATGGTGGGAATCATTCATATTGCCCTGTCGTTTCTCAGGTATATAAAACGAAGTTGGAGCGGTATCGGCTGGATTCTCGTTCTGATTGGAGGGTATCTTTATTTCCCCCACTACTTAGGCGAAACGACGATGCTTCACTATGTCTTCGGTGTTTCTAACGAATTCGGAGCGACAGAAGGGTTGCAGCTCATGTATACAGGTATCATCGTCGCTGTGATTTTGGCCGTGATCCAGCACCGTCTCGGCGGCCTTGCCGAGCCGATGAACTTGATTCAAGTCTTTGCCGATGTGCTCTCTTACTTGCGGCTCTATGCGCTTGGCCTCGCCAGCGGAATCGTCGCCCAGACAATCAATGAGCTTTATGGGGCGATGCCGGTCTTGATCGCCACTTTGCTGATCGTCTTAGCCCACTGCGTCAATATGCTTTTGGGGATTATGAGTGGAGTGATTCACGGTCTTCGTTTGAATTTTTTAGAATGGTATCATTATTCATTTGAGGGAGGAGGAAAGTTATTTGATCCTCTTCGCCTTTATGAAGTGGAATAAAGGAGTGAAAACAGTATGGCACTAGATTTAGTTGGACCAGCCCTTGCCTTAGGCTTAAGTGCTATTGGCAGCAGTATTGGCTGCGGAATTGCCGGCGCGGCATCACACGCTGTGATGAGCCGGGTGGAAGAAGGACACGGAAAATACATTGCGATGGCGGCAGCTCCGTCGTCACAGGTGATCTACGGATTTATTTTGATGCTTCTGATGACAAGAGCCATCGAGGCCGGATCGCTTTCGCCGTTAACAGCGCTTGGCATCGGAGTCGGATCCGGCTCTGCGATTATGATTGCCGCGATATTTCAAGGGCGTGTTTGCGCAACCGGCATTCAAGCTTCTGCCAAGCAGCCGGCTGTTTTCGGTAAGTGTTTTGCTGCAATTGGAATTATCGAGTCGTTCGCGCTTTTTGCGTTCGTCTTTGCACTGCTTTTAATGTAAAGGAGGGCTGCAAGTGTCGACGAGGACAGAAAAAGATTCACTGGGCGAAGTAAAAGTGCCGGCTGATCGGTACTACGGAGCGCAGACGATGCGCTCGAGTCGAAATTTTCAAATCGGAGAGGAGACCATTCCACGCAAAGTCATAGACGCTCTTGTTATGATCAAAAAAGCGGCTGCCATCGTCAACGAGAAGCTTGGCGGTCTTCCTTCAGAGAAAAAGAATTTGATCTGTTCTGTTTGCGACACGCTATTAGCCAAGGGGCTGAATCAAAATTTTCCTCTGCTCGTTTGGCAAACCGGTTCCGGCACCCAAACGAATATGAACGTCAATGAAGTCGTGGCCAATATGGCCATTGAAAGAGCGGGGGGGGAGTTGGGCAGTAAAGATCCCATCCATCCCAACGACGATGTGAATCAGTCGCAATCCTCAAACGATGTGTTCCCGTCGGCCATGCATATTGCCTCTGTCTTGCAAATTCAACAGATGCTTCTTCCCGCGCTTGCCGAGTTTCATCAAGCGCTCGAGGCCAAAGCTAAACAGTTTGACCGCGTGATCAAAGTAGGACGCACACATCTGATGGACGCGACCCCGCTGACGTTAGGTCAAGAGTTTTCGGGCTACGCAGCACAAATCAAACAGGGGATTGAGTCGATAAAAAAACAGCTCCCCGCCCTGTCTCAGTTGGCTCTCGGGGGAACTGCGGTCGGCACTGGGATCAACTGCCCTGAAGGCTTTGCTGAAAATGTAGTTGAGGTTCTCTCTCATATGACCGGCACCCCTTTTACATCGGCGCCCAATAAATTCGAAGCGCTCTCCTCTCACGGCGCGATTGTCGAAGCGAGCGGGGTTCTGACCCGCATCGCGTGTTCTTTTATGAAGATTGCAAAAGACATCGCTTGGATGTCATCGGGTCCAAGGTGCGGACTTGGAGAACTCAAAATCCCTGAAAATGAGCCGGGGTCGTCGATCATGCCCGGAAAAGTGAATCCGACACAATGCGAGGCGCTTGCGCAAGTTGTCGCTCAGGTGATGGGAAACAACACGACGATCGCCTTTGCCGGCTCTCAAGGCAATTTCGAATTGAATGTCTTCAAGCCGGTCATCATTTACAACTTTTTACAGTCGATTCGTCTTTTATCAGACGGTGCTGTCAATTTTACGCGTCGTTGTCTAGACGGTGTTGAGCCTCATTATGACCGTATCGACCAACTGGTTCACAATTCTCTTATGCTTGCAACAGCCTTGAACAAAGAAATCGGTTACGATAAGGCAAGCCAGATCGTACGAAAAGCTCATGCAGAGGGGCTATCGCTCAAAGAGGCAGCTGTAAGCCTTGGGTTGTTGGACAGCCAACGGTTTGATGAGATCGTCGATCCTAAGAAGATGGTCCGCAGCCCAACCTCATGAAGCGCTCTCTTTTTTTTCTTTTACTGGCTCTCGCATCGTGCGGTCGAGAGCGTCTTGCCGTGCAGAGCGAGTATTTGCTGCCCGGGCGCTATGCGAGCGTTTGGGTGGGCACGCCCGATCCGCATAAGGCATTTCCCGACGTCGGGCAGCGCCTGATCATGCAATGGAAGCTGAAACGAGAGTTTGCTTCCTATCAAAATGTGTTTTTGCGGATGCGTCTTCGCTTTCGCAATCATGAAGTGCTGGATCTCGATTACCCTCTCGGCTGTCCCGTGGGCCGCATCATTTATAAAATTATGAATGATGACTATACGCATACCAAAGGGATTGGCGCCTATACCGTTGAGATCATAGGCGATGGGGTGCCGCTCGCCTGCATTCAGCATCATCTGTGGAAAGAGCTTGTCTTCCTCAATGTGGGCGGGGAAGATTTGGACGCTCTTTTCCGCGATCCCGACGATTTCCCGGATGAATTCGACTATCAGCCCGACTTTGACGAAGGGGAAAGCTTCTACCGCATTTGAGCTGTTCGCTCCGCCCCTCCATGAGCGAAATAGAAGATGATCATCCTTGCATTATGGTTTCAAGATTAGTCTGCGAGATGGTATGATGTTTTCATGGATCGTTATATTATGGGAAAAAATTGTGTCCGCGAAGTAATGCGTCAAGCGCCGGAGCGCATTAAAAAACTTTTTGCGCAAAAAAACCAAGATCCCTTTCCGAATTCCGGAATCAAGACCGTTTTTAAGGATAAAGAGGCTCTATCGAAGATGGTGCAATCCGAGTCTCACCAGGGAGTTGTGGCGCTGGTTCAAGAGCGGCCGTTTCTTAATTTGAAAGACTTTTTAAAACAAGAGCGTAGAATATCCATTGTTTTGATGCTCGATTCTATTTTTGATCCCCATAATTTAGGGGCGATACTTCGGGCAGCCGAATGTTTTGGAGTTGATGCTGTTGTCTGGTCGAAAAACAGGGGAGTCGATCTCACACCTGCTGTCTCAAAGGTCAGTGTCGGGGCATCGGAGCTAGTGGATATGATTAAAGTGTCAAACCTCGCTGAAACAGTCAAACGGTTTCAAAAAGCCGGGTACTCGACCTTTGGAGCTGATGCCGGGGAAGGCTCTCAAAGCTTATTTGGTTTTCACTTCCCCGATCGCTGCCTGTTGGTCTTGGGATCGGAAGGAAAGGGAATCCAAAGGCTAATTAAAGACAATCTCGATCAGCTGATCTCGATACCGATGCAAGGCCGGATCGATTCTCTCAATGTTTCCCAAGCCGCAGCTGTGTTCCTTGCGGCCTGGCAGACAAGATCCCCCTAATGTGTTTAAAAGAGAGCTGAAGCAGGGCTGTGATCGTTTTTCCAAGCGGAATCAAATTGAGGAAAACGCTTTATGGCGGCTCGTCAAAAGAGCGGCGTGCGCTTCTGACAGCAGAAGCTCTGTCGCCTCCCAACTAAGGCAGGCGTCTGTTACAGAAACACCGTATTTTAAGCAGGATAAGTTTTCTTGAAGGTCTTGCTGCCCCTCCTCTAAATGGCTCTCCAAAAGCATCCCGACAATGTGTTCATTCCCTTTTTCTATTTGCTCCATGACGGAGCGGAAGACTCCGGGCTGAAGAGAGGGAGTTTTTCGCGAATTATCGTGAGAGCAATCGATTAAGAGAGACATAGGGAGGTTGTGTGTCGCGAGCAGCTCGAGAGCATAGGCGACAGAGGGGCGGTCGAAGTTGGGTTTTGACTCTCCTCCTCTTAAGACAAGATGGGCATGAGGATTTCCGGATGTTGTCAGTGAGCAGACCTTTCCAAAGTCGTCGATTGCAATGTGGCTTTGAGACCGCTTTGCCGTGAGAATGCCGTTGACAGCATTCATAAGGTCGCCGTCTGTGGTGTTTTTAAATCCTATTGGCATAGGAAGACCCGACGCTAGCTGCCTGTGTATTTGAGACGCCGACGTCCGCGCTCCCACACTTCCCCATGTCACGAGATCGTGGTAGTAGTGGCAAGTGAGAGGATCGAGAAATTCGGTGGCGATGGGAACGCCAAGTTCAGTGATTTTGAGCATAAGCTGCCGCGTTGTTCGAATCCCTTCGGCGATATCTCCTTTTAGCGTCAGGTGAGGGTCGTAGACGAGCCCTTTCCACCCCGATGAGGTGCGGGGCTTTTCACAGTAGACTCTCATCACAAGGTGCATTGTTTCCCGGACGCTGTCGGAGAGAGCCTTGAATTTCTCAGCGAACTCAAGGGCTGCTTTTGTATCATGAATCGAACAAGGACCGACGATGAAAAGCAATTTCGACACATCGCCTGACAAGATATTGGTCACATTTTCTCGAAAACTGTGTATGGTAGAGATGAGAAGATCATTTAACGGGAGTTCTTTCTTGATCTCATCAACGGTCGGCAGGGGAACAGCGGCGCTCCCGGGGTAATGATAAACGCGTGAAGACATCTAAATTAAAGGGCCCCAATGGTAAAGACACAAGAATTTTTTTCTAGCATGATTGAAAATTATTCTGCAACCGATAAGCCGCTCGTCGCAGTAAAAAGCGTGGGGTCGGCCTCATCGGAGGGCTATTCTCTCGACTATCAAGCAGGAATGATTCAACTCGCAGCTGACAACCCTTTTGGAGCTCTCTTTGCTTACAAAAAGGCGCAAGGAGCGCTTAAATCGGGGTTTATCAGAGAAAATTTAGGGAAGCATACGCCTCGGTTTCCCCTTCGCGCGTTTCATGGGGCGCTAGATGACATTCCCGCAGCTTTACAACTCGGTTACAATGCGGTTGTGTGTCACACGCATGAAACCTTAGATGTCTACCGCGACTATGGTTTAAAAATCATTATGAAGGTTTCAGAGAAGGGCGAACTACCGCCGGTCGACTACATTTGGGTGCAGAGCCGCCTTGAATTAGTGGATGAAATGAAAACAAAAAAAGAAGCCATTGAAGAGGACATGGGCGGCTGGGAAGAGTGGGCCGAAGGAAAAGCCGGCTTGATCTATCAACTCATTCATGGATCCGAAGAGCAATGGGTCAAGCTTTTCTTACATTGCGCGATCAAAGCGAAAAAAGGGACGCTTCTGGCATTTTCATCTGCAGCACCGGATCTTTTTTGGATCAGACTGCGCCAACTCCTTGACCCGGTCGTCACTCCCTTGTTCGTTATCTGCGACCAGAATCGAGACATCAGTGAGAAATGCCGCGGCCATAATTTTTTTGGGGGCGCTACTTTTAATACAGAAGATGCTTTCTTTCTAAACTAATAGCTGTCTATAAAGTTTTTATTTATTTTGTCGAATATTTTCTTGATAAAATGTATTCCTGATGTTACAATTTTGGATCAAAGGAATCAAGTTGCCGTTATGGAGACATTCGAAACAGCCCTTTTGACTCTTCGCGATGCCATATGGGGGCTGCCTCTCCTTTTTCTTCTTTTCGGCACAGGTTTTTATTTAACGTTTCTATTGCGAGGCGTTCAGTTTCGCTATCTTGGTCTGGCTTTTCAACAAATTTGGGCCAAAGAGCACATGGAATCAGAAGGAGACATCTCGCCTTTTGAGGCGCTCATGACATCTCTTGCCGGCGCCATAGGGACTGGATCTATAGTCGGCGTTTCGACAGCGGTGACTGTCGGCGGTTTCGGGGCCCTCTTTTGGATGTGGATCACAGCATTTTTGGGTATGGCGACGAAATATGCCGAGTCCCTTCTGGCGGTGAAATATCGCGCCGTCGACAAAAGAGGTGAAATGGTGGGAGGGCCGATGCACTATATCGAAAGGGGTCTTGGGATGAAGCACCTGGCCCTTCTGTTCGCCTTTTTCGCCTCAATTGCTGCGCTCGGGACCGGCAATCTTGTTCAGATCAATTCGATTGCTGAAATCGTCGAGAGCGCTTGGGGCTTCGAGCCGCTTGTCACCGGAACAGTTGCGGCCCTTATTGTCGGTCTCGTTCTGATTGGGGGAGTGAAGGCGATCGGGCGTGTCGCCGGCATGCTTGTGCCTATTATGGGTCTTTTTTATTTGGGGGGAGGCCTTGCAATCTGCGCTCTTTATTACGCCAAACTGCCAATGGCTTTCAACATGATTGTTCAAAGCGCCTTTACCGGACAAGCTGCAGTTGGAGGATTTGCAGGATCGACGATGATGATGGCGTTGCAAATGGGCGTTGCCAGAAGCGTTTTTTCGAACGAAGCCGGCCTTGGGATCTCATCAATCTCTTCTGCCGCCGCGAAGGTATCCAGCCCGGCAAAGCAAGCTTTGATCTCGATGACGGGGGCTCTTCTTTCTACTCTTGTTGTCTGCACAATCACTGGGCTTGCCCTCGCTGTCACGGGTGTTTTGGGCCAACAAGGGTTAGACGGGGAACTCGTAAGCGGGGCCACTCTTGCCCTCAACGCTTTCCGTTCGGCTTTTTCAGGCGGAGCCCTGGTCGTCACAATAGGACTGCTTCTTTTTGCTTTCTCAACAATTTTAGCCTGGGCTTATTACGGCGAAAAATGCGTCGAATATTTGCTGGGAGAGTGGTCGGTCCCTTATTACCGAATCTGTTATTCTTGCTTGATTATTCCGGGTGCCCTCATAAAAATGAATGTCGTCTGGCTGATTGCCGACGTCACAAATGGCCTTATGGCGATTCCAAATTTGATTGCTTTGGTGTTGCTGTCCAAGGTGATTGTTCAAGAAACCAACGACTTTTTACGCCAAATGGAGGAAAGTTTTGCACATAGAAGGCTGGGAACGCGCCCTACTTGATGGTCTTTATACAGCGGTTTGGGGGTTGCCGCTTCTCGTTTTAGTTTCCGGTGTCGGCATCTACATGACGTTTCTCTTGAGGGGGATTCAGTTTCGCTATCTGGCCTATGCGTTTAAGGTGATGGTTTCCGGCGGCGACGAATTTAGCGGTAAAGGGGATATCTCCCATTTTCAATCTTTGATGACAGCTCTTGCAGCCTCCATCGGCATTGGAAATATCGCCGGGGTTTCGACAGCCGTTGTTGTCGGCGGATACGGCGCGCTATTTTGGATGTGGGTGACCGCTTTTTTTGGGATGGCGACTAAATATTCCGAAGCCTATCTTGCCGTCAAATACCGCCACATCGATAAAAACGGTGAGATGGCCGGCGGTCCTATGTATTTTATCGAAAAAGGACTTGGGTGGAAGTGGCTTGCCGTCTGTTTTGCCTTCTTTGGCGCGGTCGCGGCCCTCGGAGGGGGGAATATGCTGCAAGCAAACTCGATTGCCGAGGCACTTGGCCGCTCCCTTTCGTTTCCCCACTATGCGACAGGCATCATCATGGCAGCGCTTGTCGGCTTGACGCTTCTTGGAGGCATCCGGACGATAGGACGAGTCGCCGGGCTGCTTGTTCCTTTTATGGCTTTGTTTTACGTGGGGGGAGCCAGTATTGTCTTGATGTGGCACTACGATGCGATTCCTATGGCTCTTTGGCGTATCTTCGAACACGCTTTTACCGGTCAAGCGGCCTTTGGGGGTTTTGTGGGCGCCTCTGTTCTGACTGGCATGCAAGTCGGTGTGAGTCGTGGCCTTATGACGAGCGAGTCGGGACTTGGTACGGCATCGATTGCCGCCGCCGCAGCGAAAACGGACGTTCCCGGTCGTCAAGCCTTGGTTTCGATGATTGGAAGCTTCATCGCGACAATTATTCTCTGCACGGTCACGGCACTTGTGATAGGCGTGACGGAAGTTTTTGGGATGACAGCGTCCGATGGCAAGATGCTGACAGGGGTGGCCCTGACTTTAGAAGCGTTTAATTCTGTGATCAGCTTCGGTAGTCTGATTGTGACCACAGGGGTCATTTTTTTTGGTTTCACAACACTTGTCGGTTGGGCTTACTATGGAGAAAAATGTATCGAATACCTAGCAGGAGAGTCTTCCATTCCCTTTTTTCGAGTGGCCTTTACGCTGATCGTTTATTTGGGCGCTGTCCTTGAACTCGAGGTGGTCTGGAAGGTATCAGATATCTTTAATGGTCTTATGGCTTTCCCCAATTTGATCGGCATCGTGGCTCTATCGGGAGTTGTGGTGCAAGAAACGGCCGGTTTCTTGAAACAGATTGAAGATGAGAAGGTTGTCGGTTTGACAACTATCTGATTCGGTATAAGATAATCCTCTGACCTCAAGGAGGACTTATGATTCCAAGCGAATTCTTGCATAAATACCCGGAAATTGCGGCCCTCAACCTCAATCTTAATAAAGGCCTCGGGTCTTTCAAGCTTAAAGAGATGCTCGCTTGTATTCAGTGCGTCATCGCATCAATGAATGCTTTGTCAAAGAGATCGTGGCCATCGGATGAAGAAAAAATCGATGTGACAGCAGTTGTGAAAGAAAAGTTATCGAAGGCCATCGCGAAACGTGAGACATTCGGCGCTTACCTTTGCAACCAACTCAAAAAAGAAGCCAATTCAACAGGTTCAGGCCACCTGCTTTGCTTCGTTCCTTTCGACATACTGGATAAAAAACCGAAAGATTTTTTGGAGCTTGAACGTCGCTATTACTGCGGCGAACTCGACCAAGAAAGCCTTCACATATTGAAAAAGAAAGATTGGCAACTGTTGAAAACCAGCCATGAATCACGCAATCTTTTGTCACAAATGTCTCCGAGATTTTTACGATTTGTTCTTTTTGAACTCATCAGCCCATCATCGCAAGAATATAGTTTATCGCCCCCTGTCGTGACTGTGTTAAAACAACACTCTCCCGTGGCTGATGCCGCAGAAAAGCTGAAAGTTTTTGGCGAACTTTTTATGGAAAAGCATGCTGACTTCAGTCGACCGATCAAATGCCTTTTTCTTGCCCGCCTGTTGGACGTTGCCTATGTCTTGTGTCAATCGCAGTCGCCTCACCTATTATCACTGTTGCAAAGGGAAGTGTCAGGGACGAAAAATCGATTTAGGCCTTACTTAACAAAAGGGGCGGTTCAGCAGTGGATTCCGAGCGGGTTTTCGCTTGTAGATGGTATGCAAAGTTCAGATTTTGCGATGACAAAGAGTGAAAAGAAGGCATGGAACTTTTTCAAATCTGACTTTTAGCCTTTCTCATCTTAAAAATGAAGTCGACTTCTGTTTTCGAATATGGTACTATTATAGCCCATAATTCGACTAAGGAGTGACTTATATGAAACTAAACATGACTTCTTCAGCAACATCAGCCGCTGGCTGCGCCAACATTGACTCTAATAGTTTAAAACCTAAAGTTTGTCATGACACTCACATCTCGTTGAAAAATTTTCTCGAGGTGGAAAAAATGTATTCTGACGCATGCTTTATGAAGCAGAAGTATGTTTTTCTTGATGATGCTCAATGGAGTTTGGGTCGAGTCGTGCGATGCCAAAGGCAAATAGAAGAAGAGTTGGCATCTTGTGAGGATGACGATGAAAGGGCTGTTCAACTTAAACAAGCGTGGAAAGAAGACGAAGAGTTGAAAAAAAAGATCGAAGAGGCGATCAAAAAGACAGCTACTGTGTTTGTGGAGCCAGCCATCTCATAATCACGGACAACGACTCTAAGGTTTCAGCGAAGATATCAACCTCCGGCCTTAAAGTCTCTAAATCCCTTTGGCTAAACCATTTCGCGGCGGCGATTTCTTTTTCATTGGGAAGGAGCTTTCCCCTTGAAGGACGGCCGACGAAGATTTGATCGATGTGTTGATGGGCCGGTTCATGATGATGGGCCGGTATGTTTTCTAAAAGACACATAAAAGGGCGTGGGATGCTGACAGCATTCGGTTTGTCTACCCAGAGATTTTCTTGTTGGATCAACTCGACGTCAAGCCCCGTTTCTTCTTTGGCCTCGCGTATTGCCGCATCTGAAGGGATTTCGTTTTGGTCGATATGTCCGCCGGGAGGCAGCCATTTTCCTAGCTTTCGATGATGCACCAAAAGCACTTTGTCATTGCTGTCATTGATGATGTAAATGGTCGCTGTTAGCTGTCTTTTCACGTTTCTTGATTTCTGAATTCTTTTTCACATTTTGCCAGAACCTTTCGCAAAGCAATATCGGCTTCGACCCCATTTTCTTGGCACACTTGGATGAGTTCGTAGAGTTCGATCCCAAGTTTCATCTCAGAGTCGTCAGTTGCATCTAATTTCGGCGCGAATTGGGCTTTTCCGAAAATTTTTGCCGCTTTTTGCGCCCGGAGGATCGAGGGAAGATCTTTTGGGATTTCGTCTAGGCGGCTTTTCCTTTGATGCTTTTTTTCTTCTTGTTTGATTTTATCCCACTGGTTAAGCACTTCTTCAGGAGACGAGGCGCTTGCATCGCCGTAGACGTGGGGATGTCGGCGAATTAATTTTTCGTTAATATGATCCAGAATTTCCGGCATCTGGATCCCTTTTTCTTTTTCTCCAAGCTTGCTCAGGAAGACAACATTGAGAAAAAGATCGCCAAGTTCTTCGACGATTTTGCCCCGATCATTGTCGTCAATCGCCTCGACGACCTCATACGCCTCTTCGATCAGGTGTTTTCTAATCGACTTGAGAGTTTGTTTTTGATCCCATGGACAGCCGTTCGGTCCTAATAAATCCGATATGATTGCGACGAGACGATTAAATTCTTTCATGCTTAAGGGAGTCTATCACGATTTGTTCATGAGATCAAGCTTGACCTCGGCCTTCTTCCTCATGTATGATTGGCAGGTGCCGGGGACCTCATGGAATAGTCCCACTCGAACCAGGTCAGGACAGGAATGTAGCAGCCTTAAGAGTTCGGGCCTATGCCTTGGGACAATCTCCGGCACTTTCAATCAGGCACAACTCCTACTCCCATTTCACCTCACGCCTAAATGGCGGCCTGTCAGGGAGCGGCGGCTCTTCATGTTCTTCGAGAAGCGGTCTTCGTTTTCCCACAAAAATGACATGGCTGATGCCATTTTCGGGTTGAAAAAACCGGCAGAGCTTTTCAAAAAAATTGAGCACCCATTGGCTCTTTTCTATGGAGGCAATAACGGGAAGCAACAGGTAATGCAGCGGAGCCCAAAAAACGGCCGGAAAGGCGCGACTGTTGACTTTGAACCACCACTTTTTTAAACCGTGCCTATGTTTGAGCCCCTCTTGCCGTTTTTTCGGGTCGCGCCACGCATTGAAAAACTTCTTTGGTCCTTTCAGAAAGCCCAGTATTCTGATGTATAGCGCGTGATACGAACGCCTCCAGTGTAAGATTTTGAATTCAGTTTCCGCTAATTTTTGAAAGCGAAGAAAAGCATCTTCTGAGTGAATATCGAGGGCATTTGACACGACAACGCGTCCATGGGGTTTAATGACACGGCAAAGCTCGGCCATTGTCATGCGGTAATCGGCGTGATTGATTTCTGCAATCACTTCGGTGCAAAGGCATAGGTCAAATTCATCGTCTGGAAAAGAGGTCTCGGGGAGGGCCGCTTGTTTTTTTGTGATATTCTCATGATCTGGGACCCGTTTGAGAGCGTTGGATGCGATATCGGAGGCGACAACCCGGGCTCCTTCTTTGGCAAAAATATCGGCAAGAGTTCCGTTGCCGCATCCGATATCGAGTATTTTAAGCCCCTTCATGTCAAACAGCTGCTCGACAATTGAGGCAGTATGCAAAGTGCGGTCGCGGCCGATGGCGTTAGCTTTTGGATCGAAACGTTGCGGTTTTTTGAGCCACATCCGTTCATAGTAGGCTTCAGCTTCGATCATTCTTTCTTTTCGTCCCTGTTTGCCGGGCTGTTTTTGGCCCGATGGGGCGGTATCGATGATGGATAGGGGGTTTTGTTTCATGTCTTTGTCAACAACTCTTCAATAGTTAAATTCGGACACTCTCTGGAGACCGGGAAGTTAATGAATAACCGAAACCACACTTCTAAAACAAGTAAAGCCCACAATTGCCGAAAATAAGCCTCGCAACTTTTAGGTGAAGATGTGACAGAAACAATCCAGCTTTCATCAATGATTCCTGATTCAACTAAAGAGCCTTGTCTTAGTGTTTGGAAAAGCGGAAATAAACCTGCCGGGACAATCCAGGAACTGAGAAAATTTTTGCGGGTCATTTTCGGTCTGTTGATCAGCTCGTCGGGAAAGCTGTCCTTAAGCAAATTTTTCATCAGGAGCGCTGTCTCTTCTGTTTGCAAAGAGGAAGGCTCTGGCATTTTTGCGAGGTATTCGATGATATCCCGGTCGAAAAAAGGCGCGCGCCAGTCGACGCCATTAGCCATTGTCAATCTTTCGTATTGCGCGACATATAAATCGGGGAGCCGTGTTTTAAAATCCAAGTAGAGAAAAGAGGAAACTTTTGAGTCGATATCCGTGAGCTTGTGGAATTTATGAATAAAAAAATCGGGTGTGAAATAGTTTGACAGAGACGGGGCTGCTTTTCGTAGCAACCCTTCTGTGAAGACAGAACTCGAGCGGATATAGCTCACAAGCCAGAGGTTGGACCTTGCGTTTTTCAATAAGCTAAGAGCTGTCGCGTGACTGAAAAGCCGAAGAACCGGAATGGTCAGATACCTGAGCAATAACTGCCGTCCCTGCTCATAGCCTATATGCACTGAGGAATCTTGCTCTTCAATTGTATAGCGGCCATGGCCGGCTAAAAGCTCATCGCTTCCCATACCCGAAAAGACATGTTTTGCCTTCCAGGCCGCCAGGCGCGACAAATTCCAAGTCGCAGCAACAGTGGGGTCGCTCAGCGGTTCATCGCAATACCAGACCGACTTGACGATATCGTCCATAAATGTTTTGGGCGTGATCAGACCGACGTTTTGGGATAAATGCAACTCTTTCGCAAAGCCTTTTGCTGCCGTGACATCCGCTTCGTTTTCCCC